>NZ_JBJXRK010000012.1:0-60413 GCF_046224405.1 Gudongella ferriphila
AACAAAATCACCTGAAATGCACTTATTTCTATATGACAGGTGATCATATAGTTATCCTTTCCCTCTCAATGACTTTTCATATAGGTCAACGTACTCTCCGACACTTATTTTCATAAACAGTTCTTCCAAAAGTTCATAGGGTATCTTCTTGGGATTTTTGAATCTGATGCAGCTTTTCCCGATATCAAGCTTGGTGCTGACCCGCTTTGAATACTCCTCCCTGAACCATTTCTCCAATTCAGGAATCATGTATATACCCGAGTGATAAATAGCAATGTGGTTTTTTTGGGAGGCAAGTGACATAAAAGGCAATGGCTCCTTAGGATTTACATGGTATCCTTTAGGATAGATTGAATGTGGAACCACATAGCTTATCATTCCATAGCTAATGGTTTCCACAAATCCTTCAGGCAGATTGGAGAGAATTAGCTCTCTAAGCATTTCCATTATTTCCCTCCTATCCTCGGGAAGTTTTTCAAGATATTCCTCAACTGTTTTAAATTCGTAATCCATGGCACCCTCCTTATAACCTTCAACAGTATCAGCATAGCATGTCTAGTTAACTCCAGCCAACTCCTTAAACAGTTCAACCCCTGTTTCGATTATTTCATCTGGAAAATCATACTCATGGGTATGAACTGCAGGATAGTCAATTCCATTACCGATGTAACAGATTGCCCCCTTGGTTTTCTTCAAGTAATGCCCGAAATCCTCGGAACCCCTGAATCCGCTTTTCATTTCCACCACCTGGAAGCCCTTTTTCTTGGCTGCCTTCCTAATCTTATTAGCGCTTTCAGGAAAATTGGAGGTCACGGGAAAAATATCTTCATAAATGAACTCCACCTTTATCCCATCCTTTGCTGCTTGATTCTTGGAAATCATTTCAAGATTTTCCTGCAGTCTGTCCAGCTCATCCTCAAGCTCAGCCCTTATTGTCAGAAGAAGCTCCCCCTTGCCTGCTGAAATGCCAAAGGCTCTGTCCCCCACATTGACCTGGATTACGGTAGCCAATACCAAACCCCTGTTTTCCTTGGAATTTACAAGCTCAGGTATGCTATCAATGACCCTGGCTATTGCATAGGCAGGGTTCCTACCCATCTCAGGTTCACTGGCATGAGATTGCTTCCCAACCATCCTTATTGTCATTCCTCTTGATGCAAAATTCGTTGTACCATCTATTATATTGATTGAATTCTTTTCCATTCCACTCATATTATGGTATGCGAATATCTCATCAATTTCATTCTCATCGATAATGGAGGAGGCCTCCGCCGCACCATCCCCTGTCTCTTCAGCATGCTGGAATATGAAAAAGATATTTTCACCTGCTCCTATCTGGTCCACTTCAAGTGCAAATCCGGCAAGGGTTGCTGAGTGACCATCGTGTCCACACTTATGTGATACACCAGGATTCTTTGATCCATGAGCCAGACTTATTCCCTCATCCATAGGTACAGCGTCAAAATCTGCCCTGAAGGCAATGTTTCTTCTACCTTCACCTGCATGGTAAATCCCATAGAAGAACTTCCCCCTGTCTACAATCTCCAGCCTTGTGTTTTCTTTTAGAAATTGCATCAACCTGTTCTTGGTCCATACCTCCTGATTTGATGGCTCAGGATTCTGATGAAGCTCCCTTCTCAATGCAATTGTTTTTTCTAGATTCTTACTATCCATGACATCATCTCCATCAATCGTATTTAAAAATTTCTACCCTATTATCCATTATCAAAACCCTTTCCATCAGAAGAACCTTTCTGATATATCTTCACTCAAGAGCAGTCGACGTCAATCATGAAATTGTTATGAAAAATTAACTATTTTATATTGACAACACTGTGTGTCATACACTATAATGGAATCAAAGGAGGTGTCCTATGGGTAATCATGAAGAATTATTTAACAACCTACACCAGGAAATGAAGCGCGGGACCCTTGTTCTTGCAGTTCTGGCGCAGCTTGACAAACCACAATACGGATACTCTCTGATGAGCATACTGGAGGAAAAGGGATTGCAGATTGATCAGAACACCCTGTATCCTCTACTCAGAAGACTTGAAAAGCAGGGTATGCTGGAATCAATCTGGGATGTTGAAGGAAGCCGTCCCAGAAGATACTACAAAATCAGCTCCCTGGGAATATCTGTAAGACATGACCTCATATCTGAATGGAAGAGCTTGAACAAGGTTATTGGTAATTTGATAGGAGGAAATCAAAATGATTAAAAACTACCTTTATACAGTCGGCAAATATCTTCCAACCTCACAGAGAGATGACATATTAAAGGACCTTGAAGCCAACATCTATGAGCTCCTTGAGGAGGCTCATGGAGACAGGGAGTATTCTCAGGAGGAGGTGGAGGATGTACTCTACAAAATGGGCAATCCAAAGAAGGTTGCTGAAAGTTACCTTGAAAGACCCAGATATCTTATTGGACCTCAATACATTGATATGTACCTGCTTGTCATCAAGGTTGCACTTTTGGGAATCTCCATTGGAATTTTAGTTGTATCCATAATAAAATTCATAGTTGATGGAGATATACTTCAATCACTATTGTCACTGGTAGGCGGAATCTGGAATGCGGGCCTTGTTATGGTTGGTATTGTAACAATTATTTTTTCCCTTGTGGAGCATTATGGCGAAAAGGATAATCTGCCATTTGACCAGGCGGATGAGAAATGGAGTCTTGAATCACTGGAGTCACCCCCTGAGGATGTTGACAAGATAAAGATATCTGATCTGGTATTTGAATCAATCTTTATACTGGCGTTTCTAGCATTTATAAACCATGGACTTCCCCTTCCAATAATATATGAGAACCAGTCCTTTGTTTTGCTAAACCATGAAGTATTGTCACCCTATCTACTATGGATAAATCTGGCGCTTGGTTCGAGTCTTCTTTTGAATGTTTATCTGCTGATGAGAAGAAGCTGGAGCATTCTTACAAGGCTCCTTTCAATCGCACTTGATATGGTAGGAATTGCAATATTTTCAGTCCTTGCATTGACTCCGGACCTATGGGATTTTTCAAGAATACCAGGAGTTACGCAAGAGGAATTAACCGGTATTGAAACCGGAGTTGGTTTAGGGCTTAAGATAGGTTTGGCGGCAATAATAGTTATTACCTTGATTGAGGTCTTCAACCACATAAGAGCTCTTTTCAGAAAAAGATAATATTTGTAATTTGGGATACCTTTATCTGGGTATCCCTTTAATATGCATATGTATGTTGCTGACCATAAGTGGTATAATAATCACAAATAAATCGAAGGAGTGATATCATGGGTTTTCTGGTAACTGGCGGTATAGTACTTTTAATTGGAGTTTATGTGTTTAGCACCTACAATGGGTTCATCGCAATTCGAAATGCCGTGGAAGAGGCGTTTTCCACAATGGATGTCTACCTTAAGAAGCGCTACGACCTTATCCCCAATCTTGTTGAAACTGTTAAGGGATATGCTAAGCACGAGCAGGAAACGTTCCAAAAGATTGTGGAAGCAAGAGCACAGGCAATGAATGCAACTACCATAGAAGAGAAACAGGCCTCAGAAAATATGTTAACCGGAACACTAAAGTCCCTGTTTGCATTGAGTGAGAATTATCCTGAGCTAAAGGCAGACAGTCAGTTTCTTGATCTTCAAAAGCAATTGCAGAAGGTTGAGGAGGATATCGCTCAATCAAGAAAATATTACAACGCTGTGGTCAAGACATTGAATACCAAGGTGGAGTCCTTCCCATCCAACATAGTAGCCATGATGTTCGGCTTCAAGAGAGGAACCTACTTCACAGCAGATGAAACGGAGAGAGAAAATGTTCAGGTACAATTTTAACAGACAACTACCTCTGCTGATATTCTTTATACTGGCTTTATTTCTCGTGTCCTCCCAAGCTGATGCTACTGGATACAACCTGGAAATATCGGAGCTTGATATAACTATGGATATCATGGAGGATAACTCCTACAAAATTGTTGAAAGACTTACTGTTCAGTTTAACCGTTCGGATATGCATGGAATCTTCAGGGATATTCCAGCAAGAACCTACTTTGGCAAGCCAGTAAAAATTGAAGATGTGGATGTTGAGGGACACAAATTCCAATCCTCCAGAGAAGGTGACTACCTTTCACTTAGGATAGGTGATCCAGATAAATATGCAAACCCCATAGAATACTATACAATCAACTATGTCTACAATATCGGGGATGACCTCAATGAGGAAATGGACGAGCTTTACTTCAATCTGGTAGGAGATCAGTGGGAGATTCCAATACACAGAACCATTTTCACTATCAACATGCCTAAGGAATTCAACAGTGCGAGCATCAATTTCACATCAGGCTATGCCGGCTCCACTGATAGAGCACAGGTCGATTACACCGTCAATGGTACAACAATCAGCGGAGAGTATAGGGAGACAATTTCGCCTGGACAGGCTCTAACCATAGCACTTCCCCTTGAAGAAGGTTATTTTAGTGAAGTTGAGCCCGATGGGGACGGCATAAGGACCTTTACAAAATCCTATATCGCATTGTTTCCAATTCTATTGATTGGAGCATTGGGTTTGCTGTTCAAGTATGGGAGAGATGATCCCATCTATCCTACCGTTGAGTTCTATCCACCGGAGGACCTTACTCCAGCAGAAATAGGTTATGTCTATGATAACCGAATAGACCCCTATGACCTGACGTCCATGCTGATATACTGGGCGGACAAAGGCTATCTGAGGATTATTGAAGAAGAGAACGAGGAAGGTCTCATATTCAAGAAAAATAAGACCACTCTGAAGCTGGAGAAGCTAAAACCTCTACCTGCTGGAACTAAAAGATTTGAAAGCGTCTACTTCAACGACCTTTTTGACACTTATTCAATTGACAATGTTGTTGATGTTGATCAGCTTAAGGAGAGCTTCTATATAACCCTTGGAGCAGTAAAAAGCGAGCTAATAAACTCCTTTGACAATCGAAGATTCCTTTCCAGATCTGGATTCTTCGCAGCTCTGGGAATGTCAGCCCTTGGAATCATTGCCTTTATACTGGTTTTTCTTGGGTTATTCAACGAAATAAACCCATATAGTCCAGGCCTTGTAGCAGTATTTGCAATAATTGGTGGCATTGTTCTTGGAGCCTTTCTTTCAGCTTCAGCAACCCTCTTTGCAAGTGTAAAGACAAAGCTTCCCTATGAAAGGTTCAAGACAATAATGACGGGAATATTCACCGCTCTTGTACCTCTTGCAATATCAGTGCTGATTCTTTATATTACAGAAGCCAGAGCTTTATACGTTATGGGCTTTGTATTTGGTATAGCAATAATATACCTCTCTCCACTGGCACATAAAAGGACCCCACAGGGTATCAAGTGGATGCAGCATCTGCTTGGTCTCAAGAACTTCATTGAGAAGGCTGAAAGGGATAGAATCAAGCAGCTTGTGGATGATGACCCCGAATACTTCTACCATATTCTACCCTATGCAATGGTTCTTGGAGTGACCGATCATTGGGCAAAGAATTTTGAAGGTATTGCCATGAGCAGTCCGGATTGGTACCAGACCAATTCCAGTAGAGCATTCCATGCTCCCTACTTTGTAAGCAGGATGGATGCCAATACCAAAGCCGTTGGTAAAACCATGGCATCAAGCCCCGCCAAATCAGGTGGAGGTAGCTTTGGTGGAGGTAGCTCTGGTGGTGGATCCGGCGGCGGCGGTGGTGGCGGCTGGTAAACTGATATATTAAAGCCTCTGGAATAATCCAGAGGCTTTTTCATACCTATTTGATCTCTTCAAAACCATCCATGTTAAATGCCCTAATATTATCATCCATCACATAATAGAGGATGTCGTCAATATATAGCGGCCTTTTTACGTTTTGTCCATATATACCTTCATTTGAAATTTCCTTGATCAGCTCCAGGTCTCCTGTTTCACTTGCCTTTATTACCACCAATCCGTTGAATGCCTCCCTGGTAAGTTTACCTGAATATATGTTGAGAGTGGCATCAAATGCTATAAGGTCGTCCTGTGGCTTAAGCATCAAGGCCTTGTGATTGTGTAGAACTTCTGCATAGCTTCCTGTTTCACCCAGGATGAGGTTCTTGATTTCCTTCGGCTTTCCTGAATCTGATACATCAAACAATGAAAGCTTTATCCCCTGCTGTACACCTGTATTTTCATCCACATCCTGACCTATTCCAAGTAGAACATCCTTGCTTATGGGGTGAAGATAGTTGGAAAAACCAGGAACCTTCAACTCCCCTGTCACCTGTGGATTCTCAGGGTCTGAAAGATCCAATACAAATAGAGGATCTATCTGCCTAAAGGTTACAATATAACCCATATCTCCCATAAACCTTGCAGAAAAGATTCGCTCACCAGGAGCTAGGTTCTCAATGGAACCGATCAGATTCATGTTCCTGTCAAGTATATATACTGAATTTAGGCTCTCGCCACTCCATTCTGTTGTTGCAACCCTAAGGTTGCCGTCAAACTCATCCATTGAAAACTGATTCAGCAATGATCCCTGGACCATTCCTCCTCCAGAGTAACCAATTGTAGTATCATCCACTGTGAATCTTGCTATGTTTGTAACCGAACCCCAAAATGAGTTGTAGTCATTTCCTGATACATAGAGAGCATTTTCACTCATGTATACCTCGCTGCCACTACCAAGATAAGCCTCAATGCTGGCCGGTTCCTTCCCATCCATAATATCAACCGCAGCTATCAGAAGATAATTGGGCATCCTTCTTCCTGGATGGTATAGGATACTGTCAACAGGGAGCTCTTTGTATTCTGAACCCAGGGTAGAATCCTTGAAAAGTGGTATGGGTCTTTCAGGATATGCCCAGTAATAGTTTAGATACTTGTTCACAACAAGGTAAACATGGTCATCCTTCTTCCTGCTGGAAAGTAGACCTCCCTCCACCTCAAGCTCCTTGACAAGATTCATTTTACCTTCCCCGTTGATATCATACACACCAAGGTAGACGTATTCCTCACCGCCGTATGGCATTATGGAATCCATCATTTCCTTTTCCATTGGCATAGGTTCAGGCATAGGTCTGATCCAGTTGCCCATAGCTCCTTTCCTTCCAAGTACAACAAGCTTTCCATCATCAACATAGAGCTGGGAATACTCAACATATTCACCGGTCTCCTTGTCCAACACAACCTCCATCTGGTCTGTCAGGACAGGACGTCCATCATTGGCCCGATATATTTTTATTGAGTCCCTAGTTGCCACATAAATATAGGTCCCATCTGTTTTTACGATATCTGCCTCATTTATTCCTTCAACCTGCTCGTTTGTGTTTGAAAAATCCTTGGCTCCATCCTGCCCCGCTGAACTATCCCCCATTGCTGGTGCCTGACTATCCAATACAGGCTCTCTTACGGCTTCCTCCATGGGAATCTCTTCCATGTCTTCAATTAGTGCAAGAAGCTCCCCTCTGCTGCTTACCTTCAGCGCTTGACCGATCTTGTTCTTTACACCCAAGACCATTTCGTCGTCAATATCTTCCTGCCCTTTTCCTATAAATATAACCCTCTTGTCATAAGCAACCTCCATGCCCAAAATGTTCTCTGCTATTATTCTCAGAGGCACCATTGTCCTGTCCTGGATTATTAAGGCTTCTGTATCAAATTCAATCCTTTCCACAGACTCTTCATTCTGCACCACATCATAATAATTCTTTCCAATCGGGAAAAGGTATTCTGCGCCATTTAACAAAATTGAAGCCTCTCTCTTAACTGCATCGTAATCAACTTCAGCTCCAAAATGCTCGCTGATTGCCCGCAGTGGAACAAGAGTCCTATCGTTGTGGATAACCGGAACAACTCCCGGATTTTCCGAGTCAAGGGGTATCATGTCCTTTCCAGACAAGATCAAAGGACTGCCCAGATGAAGTGCTATATCACCCTCAGCCTCTACACCATAGGAAAATACGCCTCCCATGGTCATGGCTATAATCAATAGAATGCTCACTATTTTCTTCATACAATATACCTCCCTTGGTTCTATTATTCTACCTATTGCATATTATACCCATGTATTGCTGTGAAGTGTTTACTAATTGGTTACGATTACCCCTCTACCACATATTCATAGTAATAACATCAAAAGCTTTCCCTTTGCATGTGTACAGTATCGGTTTTTTGGTATAAATATCATGAAGACACTTATTGGGAGGAAAACATGGATAATTCTAAAGCACTGGCTGTTCTGGAAAATTTAAGGAAGGCGATCAAGGGCAAGGACGATACACTCGAACTGGTTGTGATGGCACTTCTTGCTCAGGGTCACCTACTAATAGAGGATGTTCCTGGAGTGGGAAAAACCACATTGGTAAAGGCTTTGGCAAAGAGTATGAATCTTGAGTATAGAAGGGTTCAATTCACGCCAGATCTTATGCCCTCTGATATAATCGGTGTCAACGTTTTTCAAAAGGAGACCTCCTCCTTTGTTTTTAGGAAAGGTCCCATTTTCACACAGATACTTCTGGCAGACGAAATAAACAGAACCTCACCCAAGACACAATCCAGTTTATTGCAGGCAATGGAGGAAGGCGAGGTATCCACAGAAGACATGGATTATGTACTGGAAAAGCCATTTATGGTCCTTGCTACACAGAATCCCCTGGAATACCAGGGAACTTTCCCACTTCCAGAAGCTCAGCTTGACAGATTCCTTATGCGTATATCTCTTGGATATCCTTCAAAGGAAAATGAAATCCAGATCCTTCAGAACTATCAAGGAATCCGAAATCTTGTAGATGTGCATCCTGTGGTTTCTGGGGATGAAATTCTGGAAATGCAAAAAAGCGTAGCTTCTCTTAAGGTCCACGACGATATTCTTTCCTATATCGTTAAGATTTCTGAGGTAAGCAGATCTTATGAGGACCTAAGACTTGGTGCAAGTCCAAGAGCATCAATCGATCTTCTTAAGGCATCTAAGGCTTGCGCATTTGTAAAGGGAAGGGATTACGTTATACCTGATGATGTTAAGGAAATGGCTATACCGGTTCTTGGACATCGTTTGATACTGTCTTCCCAGGCAAGAATTGAAAGGAAGAGTATAGAATCAGTACTGAAGGGAGTCTTGAAGCGGGTGACAGTTCCGGTGTTAAGCAATGAATAGAAATCTCATAGTCGCACTTATACTCTTGCTATTTTCACTTGTTTTCGTTCTATTGGTAGGAGGAAAAATCCCCTACCTTATTTTTCATGCCCTCAGCCTTTATCTGCTTTTACCTCTTATACACAGCCTCTTGGGGCTTTATGTCCTATCAGGATCAGTAAGTATTCCATCAGGCGAGTTCTATGCTGGTGATACTGTGGAAATAAAGTATCTTGTAAAAAACAATTCCTACCTGCTATTCCCTTTCCTAATCTTCACACCTGACCTTTCATATGAAATCGGGAGAAGGAAGGCGGAAGATCTCCTCTTCTCATTGAAAAGCCATGAGAGTTACACAAAAACTGAAAAACCCACCCTGAAAAGAAGGGGATACTATGATATGGGTGGTTTTCACCTTACAATAAACGACGTTTTTGGTTTGTATAGTCTTAAAAAACACATTAAATCTGACATATCAATCCTAATTTTACCTGAAATCTCAAAAATTAACTCTTTTCAGATTCCTGCAGGCTTGCAGTCAGGGGAACTGCTGGTTTCCCAGAGCGCCTACAGGGATAAGAGCCGTATATCAGCCCTTCGGGAATACAGGGATGGAGATTCCATCAGGGCAATCCACTGGAAGGCAACTTCAAAAAAAGAGGTTCCTGTCATAAAAGAGTTTGAAGCCCGTAGTGACACATATGTCGAAGTCTTTCTGGATAGCTTTTCTCCCCACTACAGAAATGATATAAATCGAAGAATTGAGGATAAGGCTGTGGAAGTTGCTGTCAGTATTATCCATTATTGTCTTTCCAACAATATTTCAATTGCAGTCAATTATGAAAATGATAATAAGCACTATCGACTGGAGGGCAGAGACTACGAAGACCTCAAAACATACCTTGAAAGTCTTGCCAGATATTCAGCCGCTGGTAGTCTCAACCTTGAAGAGTTGATCCATAATCAATCCCCTAAAATACAAAAAGGCTCAAGTACAATACTCATTACTCCTTCACTTGATTCCACAAACGGTTCAACAGCTATGAACCTGGCCTACAGGGGAATGAACCCTATAGTTGTGGCCATTTCAGATAAACGTTGGAACACAGGAACCATTGATGGATACCTCACAGGCAAGCTTCAAGAGGATAACATCCCTGTTTTTAGGATTGATTGCAGTCAAGGCATCAGTGATATCCTGGAGGTGTCCCATGGCTGGCTATGATGTAAAACCAAACAAGTTCGCTGTTTTTTTTGCATATCTGATTATGATCTTCTCACTTGGGAGAATGTTTGCAGTGGGAATGAGTCTGGATATGAATATCTGGCTTGAAATTGGCCTTGTTGTCCTGATTGGTGGAATAATGAGCTTTCTTGTTCTTAAGCCTCTGTATCTGATAGCACTTATGATTGCATCAGTTGTTGGCGCCATTCTTCTGGATAGTGTCTGGTCTGGATTCTATCCATTGGCTAGAAATGCGATATTTGACTTGGTCAACAATGTCATCAACAACCTTTCCGGTGTTGAAAACATAAGCGTGGACAATCGGCTTCCCCTATGGATAATTATCATTACCATCATTGCACTCTATACTTCCCTGGTCATTTTTAAAGACAGAAGGAGACTATTTCTTCCAGCATTGTATATGCCAGTTTTCCTTATATACTGGTACAGCTTCTACGACAGCGCATTTGTCCTAATGGTCCTTTTCATTTTTTCATATCTTGTAATTATAGGCTATGACTCACTGTTGAGGTCTGATTCCGAAAGAGGCGATGTAAACAACGGGATTTTTTTCAACCTTTATCCCAGCTGGATGAATGTTGTCTTGATTTACAGCATCGTCATTGCACTTCTGGCATCAACTTTACCAGGAACTACTGACTATATAAGATGGAATTGGCTTAATGAAAGAGTAACCTCAGCCTTCCCTGCCATAGAGGAGCTTCGTTCAAGCGAAGGGGTCAGAAGGGTATCAGGTGATGCCCAATCCTTTGAGTTTTCAACCACCGGATTCCAGGGCGACTCTTCCCGCCTTGGCGGTCCTGTGGAAATCGACGATACTGTTGTAATAACTCTCCGAGGAGATAGGGTAAACTACCTGAGGGGAAATGTAAACCATAGCTATACTGGATCTGGTTGGTTGGATGTTCCCAAATTCTATGCCCAAGCACAGGAAGGAGCTGATTTTTCAAGACTTTCACCTGAGGAAAAATCACTTTATTACAGAGATATTGGCTTTTCAATAACCTATGAAAAAATCTCTTCCACTACTGTATTCAGCACGTTCCTGCCATATTCCTTCACGTTTGATGGCTCTTCAAGTGTGTTGGTTAACGAAGATTACTCAATTGTATACCCAGATGGGATTTACGCTGGTGAAACATATTTCTTAAGGGCCTATACTCCCCGATCCTACGGTATTCAGGTAGAAAGGGGCATTGACAGAAGTATTGATGATGTTATGCTTTCAGAGATATACTTGAATCTGCCGGATACTATTACAGACAGAACAATACAGCTAGCCGATGAAATCACTGCAGGTTTTGATTCACCTATGGAAAAGGCACTGGCAATTGAAAGCTATCTAAGATCAAACTATGAATATAGTCTTGAAGTTCCCCACGTTCCTGAAAACATGGACTTTGTGGATTATTTCCTCTTTGAGGAAGAGCAGGGCTATTGCACCTACTATGCATCTGCAATGGCAATTCTTCTACGAATCCAGGGTATTCCCACAAGGTATGTGGAAGGTTTCATAGTTCCATCAGCATCTGATAATGAACTTTATGAGGTCAAAAACAGCAATGCGCATGCTTGGGTTGAAGCCTTTATTGAACCCGTCGGTTGGACAGTATTCGAGGCAACTCCCGCATACTCTCCACCTGCAAGACTCTTGGACTATGACCCGCAGCTTGATGAAGACATTGAAGCTGATGAAAACATGGGCAGAAGCAGGGATCGGGAATCTGTTGATGGTAGAGAAGAAAATGTTAGCAACGACATTGGTGTCGATTCTGATTTGGACAATACAGGCAACCAGGATTCCTCTTTGAAAACTGACTCATTTGCATTGTTGGCTCTTGTTGTGATAACCTTAGTAATAGTATGGAGATTTTTTAGGGGAATATTCTTTGAAAGAAATAAAAAACTGTCATATGCAGGCCTTGATAATAAAGAAAAGGCAATTTACCAGTATTACCTTATGACACAGCTCATTGAAAAGCTGGGATATGCGCCTAATCCAGGAGAAACACATTTTGAGTATTCAAATAGGATAGCCCACAAGTTCCATGAATTCGGAAAGTTTGGATTTAAGCAGGCTACCCAGCTGTTTGTCAAGTCAAAGTATGGAGACTATTGTCCGAGCTCCGACGAGGTAGACACATTGGAAATCTACCGCAAAAGGCTGGACCTACAGCTAAAAAGGCATTTGGGTCCTATGCAGTACAACCTGGAAAAGTTGACCCTGTTATTGAAATCTCCAAAGTCAGCTAAGCGATCATCAAGGTAGCATTACTGGATATCCAAAAACGGAAAGTTCCCACTGAAATAAAGGAAAGCTTTCAAGTTTGTAAAAAATTGATGTACAGATGAAAGGAAGTGATAGGTTGACAGAAAGTAACTTCGACCCAAGAAAATATTTTACTGAGGCAGAGTTGATTGACCTAACTCAGGAGCTGATTAGAATACCCAGTCACAAGGATGCTCCAGGATTTGAAAAAAATGTTGCAGAGTATATACACGGCTATCTGCTTCAGCAAGGAATTCATTCTGAGCTTCACCCTGTTGTTGACGGAAGACCCAATGTAGTTGCAAAAATCGAAGGCAAGGGCAGTGGAAAATCACTCATGTTCAATGGGCACACAGATACCGTGCTACCATACAATATGACGATTGATCCCTTCGCGGCTACCATTTCAGACGGAAGAATATATGGAAGGGGATCTGTGGATATGAAGGGATCCCTTGCAGCATTTATGATTTCCATGGTTGCTATGAAAAGAAGTGGCTATATACCTGAAGGTGATGTAATATTTACAGCCGTAATAGGCGAAGAGGGTAAAAGTGAAGGAACAGAATATATCGTCAAATCAGAAATAACTGCTGATGGAGCCATAGTAGGGGAACCCTCAGATTATGAATATGCCATAGGGCATAGAGGTTTGGAATGGTTTGATGTAACCTTCTACGGAAAGGCTTCACACAGCGGAAGACCTGAAAATGGAGTCAACGCAATAGAACATGCCATGACCTTTATCAGCAGGGTAAAAGAAGAACTGTATCCCGTGCTAAGGGAAAAATACGATGAATATATGGGTGGCTCCGTAATGAACTTTGGAACAATTACCGGAGGAACCGAGCAAAGCACCGTAGCCGATAAATGTATCCTCAGGATAGACAGAAGGTACATCCCAGGAGAGGATAAGGATACAGTTATGGCAGAATACCAGGAAATCATTGACAAGCTAAAGGAGGAGGACCCTAAGTTCAATGCGAAAATTGAAATCACTCCGGAAAGTCTTCTTGAACTGTACCACCCTCCTTTGATAACTTCCTTCAACGAATCCATTGTAACCTCGGTAAGGGAAGGTATCAAGGATGTAATTGGCTATGAGCCCAATATAACAAGAGGTATAGGTTGGTCTGATGCAGCATTGCTGAAGACCTATGCAAATATCCCAACAGTGGTTTTTGGCCCTGGCGACCTGTCCCTTGCACACACTGAGGAGGAGCATGTTAAGGTTGAGGACCTTGTCAATGCAGTGGATATATATTCAAGAATCACTCAAAACTTCACATCCCTTCCTAAGGAAGATGAACTTCAGTAGAGATAGACAATCGACCAGCTTTTAAAAAGCTGGTCGATTCAATGTTTAAACGTTTTCAACAAACTGGACCTTAAAGCCGTCTGGATCCTTTACATACAGAAATCTTATGTGAGGATTAGGTTGAAAGGGTCCACTATGTACTGGGATTCCTTTCTGTTCCAAAACTCCTTCAATTTTCTCCAGTGATTCCACCTGGAAGCCCATGGACATACCCTCTCCCAAACAATCGGGTCTGATGTCTGTATCGCATATTAGTTCAAGCTTGGTTTCTCCATCCCCCAAAAAGCAAATTTCAGTATCCGGTCCTGCGTTGAACCTCCTGTCCACTTTAAGCCCCACAATTTCTGTGTAAAATTCTATTGACTTGTCCATATCGTTGACAGTCAGTGTAGTCCAGCAAAATTTCATTGCATATCCTCCCTGTTCATTCAAAGATAAATAGTCTTCCATATCTATCTTACCCAGCAGATTGTTTTTATCACATCATTGACAAAAAAACAGAGCCTGGTTTCCCAGACTCCATTATTTAATATCTAATTATCTAGCCATCTCGTAAGCTTCCTCAACAACAGCAATGTAACCTTCAACAGTTATTGTAACAGAAGATGTTAGCTCTGGAACATCAGGTACATTTTGATGTGAGTCGTCAACAACCTTTACTTGAAGTCCTTTTATCTCTTCGATATCTTTACCTGCCATCCACTCTTGGAAAGCTTCCATTTGCTCATACCATTCTTTGCCGATTCCGGATGCTCTAATCATACCGTAATCTTCTGCAAGTTCGTGCTTGGTCTTTCCTTCAACTGAAGTATCAGTTGCAAGAGCTCCGTCAATCTCATATGCCACTCTAACCTGAGCGTTGTCAATTATTGTAGCAACTACTTTTCCGTCTGCATCAAATGCTGTTGCAGTCATGTAAGTGTCCACCTGCGCCTGTGCGCCCTGCTCAGCTGACCCGTCTCTTGACTTGTTTATATGAGTCTCGATCCCTAAACCTACCGTTTCTGCTCCGGTTGCATCTACAGATTTGTTCCAAGCTTCCTCTACTGCAGCAATATATGATTCTACAGTTATGGTTACTGATGAAGTAAGCTCAGGTGCATCAGGTACATTTTGATGTGCATCATCAACAACTTTTACCGGTAATGCTTTTATCTCATCCACTGTCTTGCCAATCATCCACTCTTCGAATGCTTCCATCTGCTCAAACCACTCTTTGCCAATTCCGGAAGCTTTAATCATTCCGTAATCTTCTGCAAGATCTTTCTTGCTTGGAACCTCAGCATCTTTATCTGAAGTAACTGCCATGTTCTCGTCAAATGCCACTCTTGTTTGAGCAACATCAATTGTTACGCTTGCAACCTTGCCATCTGCATCAAATCCAACTGCAGCGATAGTTACATCTGCCTGCGCCTGTGCATTTGCATCATCAGCTTTTGCCTTTGACTTTGCAGTTGAAATAACTTGTCCAAGTCCAAGCTTAGCTATGCTACCCGCTTCTGCTGGCTCTTCCGCTGGCTCTTCTGCTGGCTCCTCTGCTGGTTCTTCTACTGCTGGTTCTTCTGCTGGCTCTTCCGCTGGTTCCTCAGCAGGTGTACATCCGGCCAACATGCTGAAACTTAGTGCAAATACAAGTAGTAACATTAATAGTTTCTTCATTTTCTAAACCCTCCATTTTATGTATTGTTTGATATATATTTAACATCTATGATTATAGCAGATACATTTATTTTCCACAAGTGTTTTTTCATTCAAACATTTGTATATATGTATATTTGTGCTTTTTTTCGACTAAAGTCCCTTTGTTGTGGCATTGATTCACAGAATCCAGATACACCTATTTATCAAATTGATGATTTTCTATGTTAAAGCGATTATATGATTTTGATATGATTGAATCAATTGATTTTATCGCAGTAATGCACATGAAGGCCCGGATATTTGTCCTACAAATATCCGGGCCTTTTGCCACTGATCAATAACCACTGGTTGAATCTGGAAATCTCCCGTATGCGTGCTGCATCAGCCTGCTCTTATTTACAATATGTCTCTCATACTTCCCTTTCAGAAATCTACCTTGGCTGTCATAGCCTTCGATTTCAATAAAGACCTTATTGTTTTCAACCTCAGCAACCTTAAGTCTAATATTGATTGGTTCCCCTACCAAGGTAGGATTTTCATGTGAAAGCTCTATGTGCGTTCCCACCGTCGTGTAATCTGAGGGGAGAAGATCTTCCAACATCTCCGTAGATGCTTCAATAACCATGTTTACAACAGCTGGAGTTGAAACAAGGTAAGAAAGTTCCAATGATCCTGGAAGGTCTGTACCGTCTGCGGGTCCTGTTATCTTTCTGTAATCCTTAACTAAGCCTGGTTCAATTCTATGTTCCATTGATACTCCCCCTTTAAAACCTTAAGTAGACTCAACATTTGGCTAACTTATCTGTTATCTATTATATACCTGTTTTTATTGGTCATAAACACGACCATTCATGTATCTCTCTACCACTACCAAGGCAAGGATTGTCCAGCCTGGAATATAGGTCAGCCAAACCAGGTTAACCGCCAGGGCAGACCTAATAGCCCCAATGCCCGGATAAAACAGATCAAGTGCCACTCCATAATCGCATATTATCATCAACAGGCCTGAAAAGGCCATCATAAGTGCTGTCCTACTCCCATAGTATCCATTCCATATTGCAGAAGCTCCAGCCCATGCCATCATGGTCAATGACAGGGCTACCATTGAGCCCAGTAATCTCTGTACTCCATTTAAGTATGGGATTATAATTATACCAATGACAACAAGTAGCCGCCCATAGACTATTGTCGGTAGAAGCAGCCATTTCTTCCACCTGAATCCCCTTATATATATTCTGGCAATCAGAAGATACGCAGCTGAAAATGGAATAAATCCAATATATCTAAGCTCTCCAGGAAAGCCATTGATGGAGTAGGACAACACTAGAAAAAAATCTCCCAGAATCATTAGTGGAAATGCCAGAAAAAGAATTTTTTGCTCATGTGATCTCCCTCTCTTGGAATAAGTGGCGATGCTCAGCATAATGACAACCAGATACCTGCTATGGGTCAATATATCCTTATCTATTCCCATCTCCTCCATCACCAGAAGAACCATGGTAAGGGATAGAAATACTATTAGAAGGTTTCGTTGATCTAGGCTCATCTGAACACCCCTTTAGAATCCTCTTCTCTGACCTTCCCAAGGCGGAGCTTTCCCTTCCCTGAATTCTTCAATTCCTGGACCTTTTAGATTCCTCAACCTCCAGGTTCCGTATAGATAGCTCAGTACAAGAACTGACATGGTGGCTGGAAATCCAAGCAATGTGTTTGCCCATGCAATTAGAAAAAGGTTTCCGCCCCTATAAAGGTTTACCTGCAGATACATCCTTAGCAAGAACAGCATTGCCCATACGATGGATACCTCCCTGTAAGCGGGCTTAACATCTTTTCTCATGAACCACTCCATCTCCCAGCCTCTGGACAGATGGCTTGCAAAGGCAGCTATTGGCCTCCCAATTATTATGGATAGGACAGATACAAGAAATAGTGAACCGCTTGATATGATACGAGGTAGAAAATAATCCGCAGCATTACCTGCAAAGTAGGCAAACGCAGAAGCTACCATGACACCTCCCAATCCTCCAAGAGCATACTTAACCGTTTCTCCTTTAAGATATCTTTGGACCCCTATGGCCAAAGCACACAATGTCGCAGCAAGTATCCCAGAGAAAACACCGAAAATATTATTCACTATTACAAAGACAATTGGAGGTACAATGGCCCCTATTGTCTTTCCCCCAATAACACTTTTTACTTCATCTATAATTTCATCCAGAATTTTTATCATTTCTACCTCTCTATTTCAATGTCTAATTTAAAGGTCATGGCTTCTCCATCCCATAAAAAATTTTCCCCAGTCACCTTCACTTTTTCCTAAATTTATGGCAACATAAAGACTGCCCGTCAAAAATCCGAATATCATCATTGCAGTTATCCAGGCTATTGAAATGACAATGCTCCTTTCTCTAAAATATATCCACATTGAAAACAAAATGAATCCAACATACAAATCCACCATGGATACAATTCCCCATGGATTGTCTAGTATCATCCCTCCGTCTGCAAAAAAATCTCCTGCTGTGAAGCCGTGGAACAGTGCCAAGGACATTGCTCCAACACCCATCCATGATATGATCTTCGCCAACTTCATATGCACTCCCCCTATCGGTATAGCATTAATTTACCCTAAGAGAGCATCTTTAACTCTGCTGTTGATATTATCTTTCATATTGGGTATATAGCATCTAGCATTCATTAATCAAAGGAGGATAATGATGAAAATTCACGATCTTGATACACCGTCCCTGCTTATTGAACAGGACGTCATGCTTCAGAACATTATTCAAATGCAAAGGTATGCCCATGAAAACAATGTTTCACTAAGACCGCACACAAAGACCCATAAGTCATCCTATATTGCACTCCTACAGTCGGATCAGGGTGCTGCCGGCATTACGGTTGCCAAGGTTGGCGAGGCAGAAGTAATGGCCAAGGCTGGACTGAAGGATATTTTCATAGCAAATGAGATAGTGGGAACAAAGAAGCTGGAGAGGATTAAAGCCCTTCAGAAGTCCATAGATATTTCCTTTGGATTGGATTCAATTGCTCAGGCCAAGATGATAGAAGAGGTGTTTGACAGGGATGAGAAGGCCAATGTACTGATAGAGATAGAGGTTGGCGAGAACAGGTCCGGTATAATTGAGGAGCAGGATTTCATTGATCTTTTAAATTACATCAAGTCTACTGAGAGTATACTCTTCAAAGGAATTTTTTCCCATGATGGACATTCCTATGGAGCCAACAATATTGATGAACTGAGGGAAATTCACCTTGAAAGTCAGAGGAGAACATTGAGATTTGCCACTATTGCCAGGGATGCTGGACTTCCTCCGGCAACTGTAAGCATCGGATCTACTCCATCACTTGTTCATAATTTCCCGATTCTGGATGGGGTAACTGAAATAAGACCAGGAACCTATATTTACATGGATGCATCACAGGCAAACGTTGTTGGAAGTCTCAGAATGAATGCAGCCTCTGTACTTGCGACTGTAATGAGCAGACCCACAGCTGAAAGGGTCGTGCTGGATGTTGGTGCCAAGGGTTTGACAATGCAAAAAAGGTCCAAGGGAATAACTGCAACAAATGGAATGGGAATAATTGTAGGCTTTGAAGGTGTAGAAATAGATTCAATGTATGATGAACATTCCCTAATCTACAATAGGAATTTCAGAGACCAAGTGCAGGTGGGCGATCAGGTCCGGATCATTCCAAACCATATCTGTCCGGTTGTGAATCTTTACGATTATTTTTACCTTGTTTCAGGAGAAGATGTCCTTCATGAGATTCCGATTGACTGCAGAGGAAAACTGCAATGAAAAACGGCTTGAAAAAGCCGTTTTACTCCTTTAAAATCCACACACTCACACCTGCTTTTGAAGTGTAGAAATTCCCGAATCCATCATTGTCAACTATTACAGCATCATCGCTTCCACCCATTTCATCCAAATATTCCCTTCCAATGAATTCATGCCCAATATGCATTCTGATTGTACCACCTTCCTTGTTGGAAACAACCACAGCAGTCCTCTGTGGATTCTCTACTGTACCTTTTCTCACCCACCCTATCAGGTTAGGATCCTGGAAGTAGTCATCCTCTTCACCAAAGCAATAATTCTTCCTTAAGTGGATGAGCTTATTGATATCCTCCCTTATCCCTCCATAGGGATGTTCTCCACCTACACCGTAGTAATCCCCATAGAATACACAGGGATAGCCCTTGCTTCTAAGCAATATCAGAGCATATGCAATTTCCTTGAACCAGGGTTCTACCCACGACTGAAGGGATTGGCCTTGCTGGGAATCGTGATTATCAACAAATGTAACTGCTTCTGTTGGATACCTTGACACGAGGGTATTCTCAAAAATATTCCTTAAATCGTACAGGTCTCCCTCTAATGATGCCCTGTGAAGATTAAAATGCAGTGGTACGTCAAAAACGTCAACTCCGAAGGATGTTCCCTCAAGGAACTCCTCAATCCAATCCATATTATCCACCCAGTACTCTCCCAGGATGTAGAAATCCTGACCTGCATACTCCCTAACATCCTGGATGAACTCCCTTAGGAAGGCTACATCAATATGCTTGACCGCATCAAGTCTAAAACCATCAACTCCAGTCTCATTTATAAACCATTTTGCCCAGCTCATAAATTCCGCTTTGACTTCAGGATGTGCATGATCAATATCAGTAAACATCAAATAGTCATAATTTCCCCTTTCAACTGAAACACCGAGATTCCAGCCCTTGTTCTCTCCAATTATCCTAAATATGCCCTTTTTCCCCGTAAGGTCATCGTAGTCGACACCATTGAAATGATTGTAATTCCACTTGAATTTTGAATATTCATCTCTTCTACCAGTGAAATCAAAGCCTGTCCACGCACTTATTTCAACAGGCTTACCTATCTCCTTGTTTCGATCCTCATTATCCACCTGTATGGCAAGAAACTTCTCCTTTCTGTCTCCTCCAGCCTTGTGGTTCATGACCAAATCTGCATAAATGTGGATGCCCTTATCATGAAAGCTTTGGATCATATCCAGCAATTCATCTTTTGTGCCATATTTAGTCCTTATTGTGCCCTTTTGGTCGAATTCACCCAGATCATAGAGGTCATATATTCCATAACCAACATCCTCTTTTCCCATCCCCTTGAAGGCAGGAGGTATCCACACCGCTAAAAACCCTGCCTCTGCCAGTTCTTCCACTCTCTCTGTCATCATTCTATAGAAGCTTCCATCTCCTGGAAGATACCATTCAAAGCCTTGAAGCATTACTCCGTTTTCCATCCCACTCCTCACTTTCTATTCTCTGATGTCATATCTGCCGATCAGTTCAGAACCTCTGATGACCTCTCTCTTGGCTTGAAGAAGACCTTCCTGATTCACCCTCATCTTCCATCTGACAATCTGGACTCTGCCACCTTCAATTTCGATGGCAGTTATGGTTGTTGGATAGATGCAGCAGCCTGTATTGAAATATGGCAGGTCATCTGTACGAGGGAACTTGAATCTGTGTGTATGGCCGCAGATTAGCATCTTTCTGTTCTTCAGGATCCACTTGTTGAAATTCTTTTCAATCTTGTGTCTCTTATATACATTTTTTGTGGGGCTGGCCGGATTCTTGATACCAAAGGAGTGCATAAATCTCCAAAAATACTTGAGGGAAAGCATGGTGGGAAACCATAGCTGATCATTTGCAAGGTCTCCTTGATGGCCATGTACAACAAAAATCTCCTGTCCAGTTTTCCTGTGCTTAAGGACCAGTGCTTCAATTGGTTCAAGCCCCTTCAGAAAATCGTATCTCTGTTCCCGATACTCGTTATAGTAGGAGGTATAATTCTTCTCAACATACTCGGGGTCCCTGAGATAAATATTATGGTTCCCGTATAGCATAATCATTCTGTCATGGTAGAAGAATTTTTTTATACTCTCGAACACGTCGTAATGGGCATTCTTGATGTACTTAAACTTTGGCTGTTCCCAAAGTTCATCCCCATCCCCCACTTCCACATAAACAAAATCATTCTTGTAGTAGTAATCCAGAGCATTGAGGAATACATTCTGATTCTTTGTAAACTCATCAGAAGTTCCTCCATCTCCTCTGTGATGATCACTCATGAATACATATTTTGAACTGTCATCAAAGTACTCCACACGGGCACCCTCATAGGCCTGATCAAGTCTTTTTTGTGTAAACATCGGTTTCACTCCCTGTTAACTTTCCATATCTATCTTTTCACATCCAGATTTATCTTTCCGTCCTTGATCTCCACAATTCTGTCTGTTTTTTCGGCAATTCTTTGATCATGTGTGATTATGATAAACGTTGTTCCGTACTCCTTGTTGATGTCCCTCAACAGATCATAAATGCTTTCAGACGTATCAGAATCAAGGTTTCCTGTAGGTTCATCCGCCAGTACTATGGATGGCTTGTTTATCAAGGCCCTGGCAATTGCCGTTCTTTGCTGTTGCCCCCCTGACATTGCGTTTGCCATGTTGTTCTTGACCTTGGTAAGGCCAGTCAGTTCCAAAAGTTCATCAGCCCATTGGTCGATCTCTGTTGTTACCTGATAGTTCATGATCCTGCTGGGCATCAAGATGTTTTCCTTTGCTGTAAACTCCGGTAGAAGGTAATGAGACTGAAAAATGAATCCTATCGTTTTATTTCTAAGCTCTGCAAGCTGCACTCCATTCATGGTGTCTGTTCTCTTTTCTCTTATATATACCCTACCATTGGTTGGTTTGTCCAATGTTCCAACAATATTCAGCAAAGTACTCTTTCCACTTCCTGATTGTCCAATAATGGAGTTAAAGCTGTTCTCCTCAAAGCTGAGGTTAACGTCAAAGAGCACCTGGGTCCTTATCTTTTCTCCATAAAATTTGTCTATGCCTTCCAATCTTACTATATCAGCCATTCTTAATCACCTCGATTGGGTTAAGTCTTGAAGATATCCTTGCAGGTATAAGTGATGCTATCATGGCTGAAGCCACTGCAAACATCCCTGATAATGCTATAAACCCGTAGTTGATGTATATTGGAACAACTGGTGTTCCATCTGGATTCACCGCAAATTTGGTGAATGAGAAAAGTAAGCCGAATCCAAAGGCTATACCCATGATCGCTCCGAGTATCCCCAGCATCAGACCCTGGAATACAAATATAAGACTTGCTTCACGGTCCTTTATTCCCATTGCCTTCAATATACCCAGCTGCTTTGACCTTTGGACAACAGAAATTGCAAGGACGCTTGAAATTCCAAGAAGAACAGCAACCAGAACAAATACCTGTATCATATAGCTTGATACACTCTGTCCGTTAAGCCCGCTCAGTAAACTTTGATTCTGGTCCTTCCAGTTATCAACCTTCAGGCTGTCACCAGACAATGCATAGCTTATTTTCCCTCCAACTACATCAGCTTCAAACACCTCTGTTACCTGCATCTCGACTGAGGATACCTTGTCTCCCATACCCAAGAAATCCTGTGCAGTCTGCAGGTTTGAAATTATCCATGATTCATTTATGGAGGATACTCCAAGATCATAAAGTCCAGTCACATCAAAGCGGGCTGAACCACCTCCTGGGTTAAGAACCAGAATTCTATCACCCACCTCAATCCCTGCCAACAAGGAAAGCTCCCTGCCTATTAACACCTCGTCCTTTCTCTGGGGTAGTCTTCCCTCGAACAACCCCTCTTCGATATTGTAGATTTCGTTAGAATCCTGAATGTTAAACCCCCTAATGAGTACAGGAGCGGTATCGGTTTCGTAGTCAAGCGTAGCAGGACCATCCGCTGCAACTGATACATTTATAACTTCTGGTCTGAACAGATTAGCCTCGTAAACCGTTCTGTCCCAGTTGTCAATGAGCTTGTCCTCAGATGTGGAGGTTATTGTGACCTGGGATGAGCTGCCGATTGTTGTGTTCACAAGATTTATCTGAAGACCCTGTATCAGGGATCCTATGAACAGCTGCACGGCAACACCGATGGAAATCCCCAACACAATGAGGATGGTCTGACCTCTACCGGATTTAAGAAACCTAAGTGCTATCTTTAGGGCAAGTCTCATCTGTCCTCCCCCTTTCCAAGGGATAGGACATCCTCATAGTTCTCAATATAAAAATCTCCACCAAAATCCTCGATTGTATGAGGATTTTTCCTGAAGGCCTGGCCTCCCAGAAGAATCTGTACATCCTTGGTGCACTCAAGCCTAATTCTCTCAATAATCTTTTTTGCCTCAGACAAGAGATAGTAGTCCGTTACGCTTATACCAACATAATCTGGCTTTTCAGACTTTATTACCTCCCAAATCTGAACTCTGGGTGTGTTGCTGCCTATATAGATGACATCATATCCATTGATTTGAAAGAAATCAGCCATTATCCTAAGACCAATCTCATGGTATTCATTTTCAGGACAGGCAAGGACAATTTTCCTGTCCTTGCTTTGGGCTTTCCCAGCAAGCTTAATTACAGTTGGATATAGTGTCTCAATTATTGTTCTGATTATTGATGTCTTGACATGTTCATCCCAAATACAGCCAGGATTATCTTCAGGACAATCATCAATACTGTAAAGTGCAGGCACCAGAACATCACTGTATAGCTCAGGTATTGTTAACCTTTCTTCCTCAACCTGTTCAATTGACCAGATTACACACCTATTCTTCCAATTGTTGGAGAAAAGCTCCATAAATTCATCGTAGTATCTATTCATGACCTTCCCCCTATTCTGTTACACTCACAGCTGAACCGTCCTCAAGCTCCTGTGGTGGATTGAGAATCACCCTGTCACCCAATAGGATGCCTTCTTTGATTTCAGTCAGGTATCTGTCGGTTATACCTCTCGTAACAGGTGTCTTTACTGCAAATCCGTTCTCTATTGTAAATACGTACGAACCTGCCTGATCATCCTCCCTTATGGCTTCATTCTTTACCAATACTACATTCTCAACCATACCAGTTGTAATTTCAGCATCGGCATCAAAGCCGGACACAAGTCTGTCATCAGCTTCATTTAATGCTATTGTAACCTTAACCTTGGGTGTGCTGCTACCACTTGAAGAATCAATCTCTGCCTTGCTACCGATTTCCACAACTTGCCCACTGTATTCATTTGAAATTCCTGATACCTTAATGGTAGCATCCTGACCTGGTCGAATATTCACTGCATCCTCCTGGGTCACGGAAGCCTCAAATTTAAATCTTTCAGTGTTCTGAACCACCACTTCAGCCTCCCTGCCCACTGTCCTGTTTTCCATAAGTTCCATTGCAACCACAGTACCATCAAGGTCTGCCGTTATTCTTGTATCCTCTATTTGCTTCTCAAGCTGCTGGATATCCAAAAGCAAAGACCTTTTCTGCCTATCCAGGCTGCCAGTTGTGCTAGATGTTGTAGCTCCAAAATCGGAATACCTAAGTCTTGCATCCTCCACATTCAGCTTTGCGGATTTCATGCTTGACTCCAGGCTCTTAAGCGCATTCTCCTGATACTCATATTCTGAAAGACTGATAGCACCATTTTCATATAGAACCTTAAGGTTCCCCAGATTATCCTTTGCTGTTTCATAATCCCTTTGCACCGATGAAAGTGCCTCCTGTGCCTTCTGAAGATTGTTCTGTAGAATCTGCCTATCTGCAGATCCACCTGCCATTCTCAGATCCGCCTCCACCTGTTCAAGGTTTATTCTAAGTTTCGCCAATCTTGTCTGGAGCTCTGAAGGGTCCAGAGCAGCCAACACATCTCCCTTACTTACTCTATCCCCTTCCTTGACCATCACCTGTAGCACTTCAGTTCCAGCTGGAATCAGTATCTCCTGGATATCTTCGGAAATAATCTTTCCAGCTATATCCATGCTTTGTTGGATTGAGCCTTCCACAACCTCCATTGAACTTACCTTTACCTCCGGGGACCTGTTGATTACAAAAAAATAAATCAATGCAGCAATACCTATAATTACTCCTATTATTAGCAATCCCTTTTTCCTAGTCATGCAGTCTCTCCTCCCAATTTCTGTATAGGATAATTATACTCAAAAAAAGCTTTCATCAACCATATGATGGAAATTTTTTTGTAATATGTCCAATTAATTTATTATATAAAAGCAATAGACCACCTGGTATAAAATCCATGGTGGTCTACTCATCTGTAAATCTATAGCCAACCCCAACCTCGGTTACTATGAACCTGTGGCTGGTATTGTCCTTTTCAATTTTCCTTCTCAGGTTTGCCATTATAACCCTCAAGCTTTTAGTGTCATTTTCCCCAGAATATCCCCACACGTGCCTTATTATATAGTTATGGGTCAAAACCTTCCCCCGGTTGTCTATAAGTAATCTGAGAAGCTTGTATTCAAGAGGCGTAAGGTGAATATCCTCACCATGAATCTGAACCTTTCGCTTTTCAAAGTCAACCATGAGATAATCACACTGGAAAATTACCGGATCATCAACTCCTAAGTTTGATATGAACCTTTCAATAACTCTGATCCTAGCCATCAATTCTCCCATAAAAAAGGGCTTGGTAACATAATCACTGGCTCCAAGATCAAGGGCTTCAATCTTATCCCTCTCAAGACCTCTTGCAGAAACAACAATTATGGGAATGTTGCTGAATTCTCTCAGATCCCTGATAATCTCAAGACCATCCCTGTCGGGCAAGCCTAGATCGAGTATTATGATCTCAGGTTTGTATGATGAGAACTTAAAGAGTCCGTCCGCTGCTGAATTGGCAGTAATTACCTCGTAATCATCCTTCTTAAGGGAAACCTCAATGAAGTTGGATATGTATTTGTCATCCTCAATAATTAAAATTCTGGAATTTTTCATCTCTCTTCCTCCTTGGCGGGAAGGGTGAATATAAATCTTGATCCTGTGGGCTTATTCTCTTCAGTGTATATTTTGCCTCCATGAGCCTCAACAATTGCCTTGCAAATGGATAGCCCCAGTCCAATACCTCTCTTGCCATCAGTTATTCCCTTGTCCAATGTGACAAATCTATCAAAAATACTGTTCTTGATGCTCCTGTCAACACCTTCACCTGTATCGCTGACTATGAATTCAACATATCCATCATCCAGCTCAACCTCCAATGCAATGGAGCTTTCCTTTGGGGTATGCCTTACAGCGTTCTCAAGGAGATTTACAATAACCTGAACGATTAGCTTCCCATCCATTGGTACGGAAATAACATCTGTGGGGAGGGCGACCTGAAAATCCCTATCCCTTAGAATAGTCTTTGTCCTGGATACGGCTTCACTGATCACATCATCAACAACTTCATCTTCCTTCTTGAGAATCAGCTGATCATTGTTGATTCTCGTCATGTTCAAAATGTTTTCAACCAGGTTGGTCAGCCACCCGATTTCCTCGCTTATGTCTGTTGCCAGCTGTTTCTTTTCCTTATCATCAAGCTGTTCAAAATTCTCAGCCAGTAGGTTTCCGGCACCTGAAAGTGCTGTAAGTGGAGTTCTAAGGTCGTGGGATACGGATCTCAGAAGATTTGCCCTAAGTCTTTCCTTCTCCATGGCAACCTTAATCTGTTCCCTTTCCAGGTAGAGTCTCTCACCCTCCAATGCAATTCCAAGCTGTGTCGCAATCGACTGGATTATTATCTCAGTTTGGCTGTCCTCTATGCTGTCATGCCCAGCTATTCTGATTTTACCCAGTATCCCTTCAGAACCCTTAATTGGAAAATCCTTGTTCACACCTATGGCATTCTCCTGATAATTCATTTCATCATATATTATTACTTCACTCTCAAGGCCTGTGTAGCTTTGGACAAAATACCTGGCCCTGTTTATTATGTCAGATTCACCGCTGATGGCAATAAATCCTGATGCAATCCTATAGAGAACCTGTGTAGTCCTTTCGTTCTTTTCAGCAAGCTCAATCTGCTGCTGCAGCCTTGAAGTGATGGTTCCAGATACAACGGCAGTGATCAGAAAGAACAACAGCAGAATAAGGTCTCCGCTGTCATATATTACAAAGGTAAATCTAGGCTCAGTGAACAAGAAGTTCATAACCATCATGCTGATTACGGAAGCTATTATCCCCCACATTGAGCTGCTTGTTACGATTGTCGAGAAAATTACTCCCAGTAAAAATAGCATTATTATGCTCTCCTTGGCAACTCCAAGGTAGCTTATTCCCAGGGAACCTATCACTGCTATCCCTATTATTATTGTAGTTTTCATCCAGCTGCTATAGTGCCTTGCTCTTCCAGGCAATACCATAATTACAACACCTCAATTACAGTATACCACCAATCTATTTCTTTTCCATCAATCTGATGATATCTTTTTTGCTGCCTGCAATCAGGATGTGTTCGTCTCCTGTAAATGTATAGCCTGCATCTATCATCGGTGTAACATGACTATTAATCTTAAAGCCTATTACATTGACATTGTAGACAGACCTGACACTAAGCTCTGTAATTGTCTTTTCCTTCCAGCTGTCAGGAACAAGGATCTCTGATATTGCATATTCCTCTGTCAGCTCTATATAGTCAAGTGCAAGGCTGGAGCTGTATTTTACAGCAGTTCTCTGGGCCATATCCCTTTCGGGGTAAACAACATCATCTGCACCTATTTTCAGCAAAAATTTTGCATGTATATCCCTGTCGGTCTTTGAAATAACATAGGGTGCCCCAAGATCCTTAAGGAGGGATGTAATTTCAAGGGATGACTGGAAGTTTTCGCTTATGCATACAAAACAGATATCAAAATTGCTGACTCCAAGAGACCTTAAAACGTCCTCATCCTTGCAATCTCCTATCTGTGCTTTGGTTACAAGATGGGCAATCTTGTCAACAGACTCCTCATCAGTATCCACCACCATTACCTCGTTTCCCAGCTCCGCAAGCTTTACTGCAAGATGGGTACCAAATCTGCCTAGTCCTATTACCATCATCGACTTCATAAAAACACTCCTATCCGATAATTATTTTTTCCATTGGGTTCTTTATCTTTCTGATATTTCTCTTTTCAGTCACAGCCATGAATACCGTCAAGCTTCCCAGCCTTCCGGTGTACATAAGAATTACTACAATAATCCTTGAAAAAGTTGAAAGCTCCCTGGTTATACCTGTTGAAAGTCCCACGGTACCTATGGCTGACAGTGTTTCAAAAAGAGCCTCCTTCATGGGTATTCCCTGGTTTGCTACAATCAGAAAACACCCAACAATAACCAGAATCGAATAATAGGTTACACTGAAGTATGCCCTCTTTACAACTCTTGCATCCAGTCTTCTGTTAAATACATTCACATCATCGCATTTTCTGAAATGGGTTATGACAGATAGTACTACAACAACAAAGGTGGTTATCTTAATTCCCCCGGCAGTTGATCCCGGACTTGCTCCGATGAACATGAGGAACATCGTAAGCATTGTACCTGCCTCGCTCAACGCTCCTGTATCGGTTGTGTTGAAACCTGCAGTTCTTGGAGTGACAGAATGGAAGAATGCCGCAAGTATTCGTTCTCCTGTCCTCATTCCGCTTAAGGTTGCATCCTTTTCAATCAATAGAAATAGCGTTGTGGAAATCATTATCATGACCAAGGTTGATACCAATACGGTTTTTGTATGAAGATTGTATTTCCTAAACTTGAACCTGTGTACAAACAGATCCTCCCAGATTACAAATCCGATTCCTCCTGTTACTATCAAGGTCATGACTGTTATGTTTACTGCTATGTCGGATGAAAAACCTGTAAGACTGGAGTAAGGTTCCATGCTTCCCATAAGATCAAAACCTGCGTTGCAGAATGCGGATACCGAGTGGAAGATTCCAAACCAAATTGCACGGGAGTCACCAAAGACCCCATAAAACCTTATAGCAAGAACAATGGCACCAATTAATTCAAAGATCAAAGTTCCTATGAGAATATGCTTTACAAGCCTTACCACTCCACTTATCTGCAGGGAATTTACAGCTTCCATGGCAAAGGATCTTTCCCTAAGGCCAATTCTCTTGCCCAGTACCATCGAAAACAGGATAGCTATGGTCATAAATCCCAACCCGCCTATCTGAATCAGTATAAGGATAACCACCTGCCCAAAAATAGTGAACTGTGACCAAGTGTCATATACAACTAGACCTGTAACGCATGTGGCTGATGTTGATGTAAATAGAGCATCAAGAAACGGTAAAAACTCACCACTCTTGTTGGCTATCGGCAGCATCAGAAGAAGTGCTCCTGTGAGAATAATAACTACAAAGCCCACAGCCAGTGTTTGTTTTGCTCCAAGTCTGGTGAATCTAGTCATTGAAATTCACCTCCTGGAGGGATTCCGCTATATTCCCCACAACCACCTTTCCTTTTATAACCCTGTCCACCCCAGCTTTTTTGTACAGCTCAGTAAAAATATTGTCATTTACCTTAGCTACAATCCAGGCTTCATTTTTCTTCCTTCTGATGAGCTTGCTGAAAAATATGTTTTCGGCATCGTCAGATGATAGTGCAAAAAACATATTGAACTCAAGGTTTTCGGGAATAATGGTATTATCAGTAATGTAATATGAGCATTTTAGCTCCTCGAACATTTCACAGAAGATATTTTCTGACTCAGGATCGGAAAATATCAATACAGACCTTCTATCTATGGGTATCTCATGGGTGATCTCCGTGTTCCTAACCAGAAGCATATCTATCCTATCCATAAGAAAGTATCCAATAATCATCAAGGTAACTATTCCAATCAATAACATGATTTCCACCTTCAATACCTCCCCTCATTTAAATAATATCCCAGAAGGTATTAAAATGGTGTTTACATTCCCCATGTGGTGTTATTTTTGTGCAAAGAAAAGAGATATCCCCCATTTGGAGAATATCCCAGATTAATCACTACCCTTATCTAACTTCAATTATCTCAAGGTTTTCATCCACTTCCACAGTCAATACCCTAACATCAATTGCTGATTCTTTTTCTTCCCAACTTCTGTAGTATAAGAAGGTTATTTCTTCAACGCCCTCACCCTCAGGCACAAATACCCAGGTGCGTTCTCCACCAGAGCCCACTACGTCAGCAGATACGGCATATGGCGTAAATTCATCTGTATCAATTTCAAGGATGTCTCCTTCCTTGAACTGGACAACCCAGCCATAGCCGGTTGTAGGATTTTCATGTAGTGTCACCGTAAGCATATCCGGCTCATAGGAATACTCCGTAGGTGCTGCCTTAAGCATCATCATTACCCTGTTCATCATGGCTGCCGCTTCAGCTCTTGTCAGTCTCTTCTGAGGCATGAAATTTCCTTCATTTCCCTGAATTACTCCCAGTGCTCTCAGTCTGTAGATATACCCAAGCTCTGCAGGAGGTATGGCTTCATCATCAAGGAAAACCACTGTTCCTTCAGGAGGTTCTTCGTACTCAATCCCCATTGCCTTTGCAAGCATGACTGCAAACTGAAGCCTGTTCAATTGGCTTTCTCCATATAGATGACTCTGAGTAGCAATTGCAAGGGCAATTTCTTCACGAAGCTGCTCTCTTGCCCACTGAGGGACCATGTCCCAATCAATGTCTTCAGGGTCTGGTTCTCCAGGCATTCCTGCGGAAATTTTACTCATCATTCTTGTAAGCATAAGGATTCCCTCTGTCCCTGAGATAATTCCCTCGGGTCTGAAGCTGCCGTCAGGATATCCATTTACAAAGCCCCAGCTGTAGGATTGTCCCACTTCTTCTCTAGACCAGTGATTCTCAAGATCCATAAACCTGTTTTCTGTCTGCTCCTGGGTACGTAACCTCATCTGCTCCAGGGCTGAACCGTCTATCCTTAGTCTGTTGTTTATCTCCAGTCTTATCTGCTCCTGTTCAGCTTCATTGATATTGGTCTGAACCCTGTCTCGATCCTGTATCTGATTCTGATTCATTGGCTGCTCCATTGCCCCCATGGCAGGGACTGCTACCATAAGAATGCTAAGGATTACAGCTACCATAGTCCTTGCTTTCATTCAAACTCTCCCCTTTCATACAAAAAACCGACCTGGCATGGTCGGTTACGCTACTGGCTCCTGCAGGGATTAGGCGTCCATTTTTACCCTGCATTCAAAGCCCCGATTTTATCTCTATCCATATATAATATACCCAAAACAGTCACCCATATTATTACATTTAGATTTCATAGATTCCATCTCAGCCCTTATATATCCAACCCTGGTCGTTATGATAGATCATTAGCCTTGTCATACCCCCATCTATTGTTATATTCTCACCCGTTATAAAGCTGGCTGCATCACTGCAAAGATACATTGCCATATTGGAAATATCCTCAGATTTCCCAACCCTGCCAGCTGGATGCTGAGAGTTGTTTGATCCTGAATACTCCACATCACCGGTTTCAATCCACCCGGGGCTTATGGAATTGACCCGTACTCTTCCAGACAGGCTCACGGCGAGTCCATGGGTTAAGGCTGCGATGCCACCCTTGGCTGCAGTGTAGCTTTCAGTATCTCTCTGACTCATCCTGTCCCTTGTTGATGATATATTTACAATTGCGCCCTTCTCAGTAAAATGGTCCTGAAATAGCTTTGCAAGCATAAATGGTGCAGTGACCCCAGTTCTAAGCACATAGTTGAAGTCTTCATAGTCACAGCTGAATATGCCTCCCCTTGAAAGGCAGGCGTTGTTTATAAGGAAATCGATTCTTCCATGATCTTTGATCACCCTAGCTGCGAAGTCCCTCAGAACAGACTCTTTGGAGATATCCCCAATAAAATAATCATTCTCTTCCTTGTCAACTATACAGACCTTGGCTCCCCTATCCCTGAAATCCTCTGCAATTTTCTTTCCAATGCCATTTGCTCCACCTGTAATAACAACAACTTTATCCTTGAACATAGATACCTCCAATTCTGATTGAATAATTGATGCATCCTTTCCCGTTTACTTTTACCCCTTATCTATCAAATGAAAAAATAATCTGCCCAATTGACGGCAGATTATCTACTATTGTGGTCGGAGTGAGAGGATTTGAACCTCCGGCCCCATGCTCCCGAAGCATGTGCGCTACCAAACTGCGCTACACCCCGAATACCATAATTATAGTACTGATTTTTCCCGTAATCAATAGTAACTTATCCAGCCTTTCATTCACCCATTTTCTCTGCATTTAGATATAAAGCCTCAACTTCAGCCTTTGGTACCAGTGCATTGAGAAGATATGCGATGATTATTATGCCAGGAATGTTTACAAGCAGCCTTGTAATGGCAAAGGGTGCTCCCAGAGCTGATAGTTCAAAAAGAAACATTGGAATCTTTGTTGTTGACCAAGCACCTATAAAAATCAGTATATTGCTGAATTTAACGCCCTTTCTCATGAAAACAGCCGCCACGGGGAATGCTCCATACAAAGGACCCGCTGCTGCTGAACCAATAAAGAAGGCCAATAGGATCCCCTTTAATCCAGAACCATCTCCCATGTACTTAACCATTGTATCCTTTGGAACCCAGGTATCAAGTAGTCCCAAAAGCACAAATATGGGGGGGATTATAAACAACATTTCCTTTATGGTCATCATGGTCGTATCAATAGCCCGGTTTCCAAGGTCCCCATCAACGGCTGTCACAGCTCCCATTACCACCAATGACAGCAAAAACCATCTGTACCTAATAATTACTTTAATCATACCAAGTTCACCACCAGACTGATTGCATATGCGACTATGTATGAAAACACAAATGCCATTGCATTTCGGTACAATGTAATCCTACCGCCAAAATACTTAACCTCCACAGGCATGGTAACAATACCCACCATCATAAGGGTGGAAACGAATGCACCTATCTGCATGTAGCCTGCTCCCCCCTGAAGCAAAAGATCTGCGGTGGGGAATGCGACGAAGCCTGGGATAAGTGTGACTGAACCTACAATGGAGGCAAGCACAACTCCAAGCCATCCTGAGTCTTCACCTATGACCTTGACTATCAAATCGGGATCAAGTATTGCCATCATAAGGCCTACCATAATAATCACTACCAGAAATTCAGGAAGGATGTTTTCAAATGCCTTCCAGGCCTTGGAAAGTGATTTCTTTGTCTTGTTCCTATCCTTGACATATGAATATATTAAAAATATCATTGTCAGCAAATAAAGCAACCAATTCATCTTGCACCTCTTTTCTCGTAATGTATCACTTAAATAGAATACCATATGTGGGTATACGTGTTAACAAAAAATCAGCAGACAGTTATGCCTGCTGAAATGTCTATACGTAAAACAGGTTCTCGCTTGGATACACAGGATCACAGGTTACATCCACACCCAATCTCCTTAATATCTGCTCATCGTTATCATTTAACATCACTGTGGAGTGCGCCTGAGCACCCTTCAGATCCTGCAGCTTGTCCATGGCAAGCTGTGCAGTTGGGTTTGTCACTGCTCCAATGCTAAGGGCTATAAGGGCTTCATTCGCATCAAGGGTACCAACCTTTCCCTTGAGGCTATCCATCTTAAGCTTCTGAATTGTATCTATTATCAATGGTGAAAGAAGAAGTATCTCATCCCCGATATTTGCCAGGGTCTTGATTGAATTAAGTATTGCGGCTGATGTTGCATCAAGAAGCTGCGAGCCTCTTCCAGTGATTATTCTACCATCATTAAGTTCAATTGCAATGACTGGAGGTACGTCATTGTTCTCCTCTTTTTCCTTCAGCCTCTGTGAGTATTCCCTGGCAGGACCTACTGCAGCCCTGTCCTCACGCTTAAGCTCAAGCTCCTCCATGATTATTCTCATTCTGTTGAGGGTCTCCTCATCAGCCTGACCCTTTTTGTAATCACACTCAGTGGCAAAGCTTCTTCTAATTATTTCCTGCTTTGATGCATCTCTCACCACCTGGTCATCTACGATGCCAAATCCAATCCTGTTAACTCCCATATCAGTTGGGGAGTGGTAGATTGATTCCTTGCCTGTGATCCTCTCAATTATTCTCTTTATTACAGGGAACATTTCAAGGTCCCTGTTGTAGTTCACGGCAACCTCGTTGTATCTTTCAAAATGAAAGTAATCCATCATGTTTACATCCTTAAGGTCCACTGTTGCAGCCTCATAGGCAATATTTAGAGGGTGCTTGAGGGGAACGTTCCATACAGGGAATGTCTCAAACTTGGAATAGCCTGCGACCTTGTTCATCTTGTGCTCATGATAAAGCTGGTTCAGACAGGTAGCCAGTTTTCCACTTCCAGGCCCTGGGGCAGTGACGACAACTATTGGCATGGTTGTTTCGATATACGGATTCAGCCCATACCCCTCTTCGCTTACTATTGCATCTACATCCGAAGGATAACCAGGTATGGCAGAGTGTGTATAAACCTTTATGCCCCTTCTCTCCAGCTTAGTAATAAACTGCTTTGCCGTAGGTTGACCGTTGTATCTTGTTATCACAACACTATTGACATGAAGCTGGTATTCTCTCAATTCATCAATCTGCTTCAATACATCCATGTCATAGGAAATCCCATAATCTCCCCTGATTTTGTTTCTTTCTATATCTCCAGCATAAACGCAGATAATGATTTCAGCCTTGTCCTTCAGCTTGTGAAGGAGTTTAATCTTGGCATCGGCATCAAATCCTGGCAGGACCCTTTGCGCGTGAAGATCCCCAATAAGCTTCCCACCAAATTCAAGATACAGCTTGTCAAAGTTGTTGACTCTCTCGAGTATGAACTTCGACTGCTCTTCTATATACTTCTGAGGGTCAAATCCAATTTTTCTCATATATCTGCTCCTTTTTCTCTAGTTTTCCATTAAACATACATCAGTAATTATAACACAATGAAGGGAGAATTTACAGGTCCCAAAAACGGTTCCAAAATTCTCCCCATATGTCTCAAACCCAGTTATTATAAGACTTTTAAAAATTTGTTCAAAAAACACCAACAAATTTCTACAGTTTATTTATATCCTTAACCAACCTTCTCACATTGGCCTCGTCTGTTGTCCAGCTTGTACAGAACCTTACCGCGCTTCTTTCTTCATCAACCCCAGCCCAGTGCTGGAAGGAATAGTCCTCCGACAGCTTTTCAATCTGCTGGTGGGTCAGTATGGGGAACTGCTGGTTTGTTGGTGAATCATACAGAAAGTCTATCCCTTTCTCCCTAAAGGCATCTCGAATCATCATGGCTGTCTTGATTGCATTCTTAGATATTTCAAAGTACAGTCCATCCCTGAACAACGCTTCAAACTGAATTCCCAACAGCCTTCCCTTGGCAAGCATGCCTCCACGCTGCTTAATGTTGTATCTGAAATCTTTCTTAAGATTCTCATTCCTTATTACAATAGCCTCCCCAAAGAGAGCGCCCACCTTTGTACCTCCTATGTAAAATACATCACACAGTCTGCTTATTTCAGGCAGTGTAAGGTCATTTCCATCTGCCATAAGTCCATAGCCCATTCTGGCGCCATCCATAAAAAGCGGAAGCTTAAGGTTCTGACAGACCTTGCTTATTTCCTCCAGTTCCTTCTTTGAATATATTGTCCCGTTTTCCGTTGGGTGAGAAATGTAGACCATACCAGGCTGGACCATATGCTCATGTGTGGCATCGTTCCAGTGGCTGTCATATGCCTCCCTAACCTGGTTGGCAGTAAGCTTTCCATCATCACTGTGGAGGGAAATGACCCTATGGCCTGTGGCTTCAATTGCTCCAGTCTCGTGAACGTTTATATGTCCAGTGTTGGCTGAAATGACTCCCTGATATGGCTTAAGTATGGACGCAATAACTGTTGTATTTGCTTGTGTGCCACCAACAAGGAAATGAACGTCCAGACTATCATCCTGACAGTACCCTTTTATGTATTCTCTTGCATTTTCACAGTGGTAATCAACACCATAGCCTGAGGTCTGCTCCATATTGGTTTCAAGAAGCAGGTCCAAAATACTCTGATGCGCACCTTCTGAATAATCGCTTTCAAATCTGATCATATTTTTTCCCCCAATCCTATTATCTCTATATATACTATATCACACAGATATCCTCCAGGTGCCCAAAATTAGTAATCCCGGACAAATTTTTATCCGGGATCATTAATCTAGTCTGTTATTATGGGAGTCCAGTAGCTGTTTCCATAAATATCAGTAATCTTATAGGTCATCATGTAGTCCAGGTTTGTAATTGCAATATTCTCTATATACCAGTCTCCTGTCGCTGTATATGGATCCCCCAGGTAATAGGTGTCGTCAAACTCCCCACCATAGGTGTAGTAATCTGTAAGATAGTCGATCCTGTCTCCTGGTTCAATAGGGATCAGACCCTTTGGAAGATTAGGTGTTTCCTCCTCCCGATCATAGACAATCCTTGCACCAAGAACCTCTCCGTAGGGGTTGTCCTGGTCAAATGATACAACAATATCCACCAGCTGATCGTTGAGCATGGCGGGAACCCTGCCCAAGATTTTGTACTCATCCCCCTTGTAGTCATAGCTCGTCATAAAGTAGCTTACAATCCTATCGTTAATAGCCATCCAGGTGCCATCAAACTCCAGTATCAGATCTCCATCTCCATTGTATTCAAGGACATTGTCCCTGCCCAGGTCGATGAATCCTTCTCCGTCGTCGATGAATACACTCAGTTCCATGTTTTGGACAAGCTCCCATTCCTCCTCAGCAAGGTCCAGAACCCTCTGTCCGTTCTTAACCGTTATCTTGATTGATGCAGGGTCAAGCATGTTTTCACTGTAGTATTCAGTGGACTGGGTGATCTGGTTTTCGTCAATCCATGAAGGTGCCTGCTGGACTCCTCCAGTTATGGATGAAAAGTCTCCCTGTGATAGGAAGTTACCAATAAGGGAACCAATCAAATCAGTAGCAATTCCCTGGGTTCCACCTGACTGTCCTCCTCCCAGAAGGGTTTCCAGAAGTCCTCCCCCTGGTGATGCCATCTGTCCACCTGCATTTACATTTGCAAAGCTTTTTATGGCCCTTGAGTAATTCTCATCCATACCTATCTCCTCGTAAGTCTGAAGCATTGAGGAGACATCACTTAGCTTGCCGTATGGGAAGAATATGGATAATCCGTTTGCATTTGTTATATTATCCGACATCCTGTTGTATTTTACAGCATCAGAAAGTGCCTGTGAAAAGTTTTCAGCCTCCGGAGTCCCAAGCCTATTTGCAAAATGGATAAGGTCAATTTGATTGATCCTGGATGATGATGCAAACTCCTTTGTGCCTGCTCTTGAATCAGATACCCTCTTGTATTGCTCTGTATCTATAAGCTCGACAGTGGACTGGGAAAACTTGCTGAATGCAGGAGGCACCGTGGCACTAAGCTCAGCCAGATCAATCAGTGAAAGGGTCGCCTGAGATTTTGGAGTCCTTCTCTTAACCTCACTTACATAGTCATCAATTAGCCTCTTCCCAAGATCGATCGTCTCTATGGAAGGATTTTTTGAAAGCTCGTTTAGCCATCCAGTGTAGTACCAGCCTATTCCGGGCTCAAGCTCCTCTGAGGCTATAAGATAGTCTGAATATGGCTCCACTACAAATGCCGTTTCCAGAGTAGCCATAAGACATGCATCAAAGCCCACCATGTCAAACTCCACGCCTGAGTTGAACAGAGCCCTTTCTATTTCATCCAGGGTCATTGTATCCCCCTTGACGTACTCATCATAGCCATACCCTGTCACGGACCCTCCACCGTGGTCCCAGAATATCAGGAAGTATCTTTCCGCTGGAAAATTCTGCTGGGAATATCGTATAAAGTCAGTGAGTGTGTCCGGATCAACCATTGATCTTCTCCCCAGATTATCCTCCAGCCTGCTTAGACCCTGTGAGCTGATGAGATACCTCTCATTTGTCCTGTTTGACATTACGTTATTCTTCCATTGGGCTGTTCCGCCTGTTTCTATTACTATATTCACATTTTCAGATATATCTGCCTCAAGCATTTCCTGCAGGTCCATGGTCGCCATTCCACTTCTGGACTCAAGGTCTGTTCCCAATAGGTAAACCATCACAGTCGCCCTGTCCCTGCCTCCACCTAGAAGGGTGGTCCTTTTAAGTCTTGCCCTATCAGAAACCGTCCTGTCCACGGAATAGGCCCCACTGTCATAGGTTGGTCCCCCTGTCTCCTGAACGTATCCACCATCTGTGATTCCCGGTCCTGGATCAGAGATAGGCGCATCCGAGCCCCCTCCCATAAATCTTGAGATTAGGGATGAAATTAACATAAGTGCAACAAAGATTATGATGTATTTAATTATTCCTCCGGATGACCTTCTCCCCCCTGTTGAAGAATAATTCTGTCCCGATTGCTGACTGCCTGAAGAAGGAAAGAAGCTTTGCCCAGATGACTGCCCGCTTGATGATGAGGATGACTGTCTCCCAAAAAATCCACCAGTACCACCCGTTGGTCCTGATGTCTTCCTTCCAATCCCGCTTCCCCTTTTCTCAACTTTGGAACTGCCTGTGCCAACCCTCTTCTTCCTGCCTGATGGTCTGTTCTTTCTATCCATATTATTCATCTCCTGTGATTTTTTCAACACTCCGTATTTATATATACCCTCAGAAAGCGAGATTGGACACTAAAAAACCGCCTCTACCATTTTATTGGTATTGGCGATTTTCCCTAATCAAGCTCAAATGCTCCAGTATATAGCTGATAGTATTTGCCCTGTTCCTGGACAAGGTCGTCGTGGCTTCCCCTTTCAATTATCCTTCCCTTCTCAAGGACCATGATCACATTGGAGTTTTGAACGGTCGAAAGCCTGTGGGCGATTACAAATACCGTCCTTCCCTTCATCAATGCATCCATTCCCCTTTGGACGATTGATTCTGTTCTTGTGTCAATTGATGATGTTGCCTCATCAAGAATCATCACAGGTGGATCTGCAACTGCAGCCCTTGCAATTGAGAGAAGCTGTCTCTGCCCCTGTGATAGACCTCCCCCATCCCCAGTCAATACGGTCTGGTAGCCGTCCGGCAGCATCCGTATGAAGCCGTCAGCATTGGCAAGTCTTGCAGCTTCAATGCACTCCTCATCAGTTGCATCCAGTCGACCATAGCGGATGTTATCCATCACGGTACCTGTAAACAGGTTTACATCCTGCAGCACTATCCCAAGAGACCTTCTAAGGTCAGCCTTTCTGATCTTCTTGATATTTATTCCGTCGTACCTGATCTTTCCATCAGCTATGTCGTAGAAACGGTTGATGAGATTTGTAATTGTCGTCTTTCCTGCCCCGGTTGCACCTACAAAGGCAACCTTCTGTCCCGGCTCTGCATAAAGTGTTATATCATGGAGAACCATCTCATCCTCATTGTAGCCAAAGTCGACATCATAGAACCTTACCTCACCCTTTAGGGGTGTATAGGTCACACTACCATCACCGTGAGGATGCTTCCATGCCCATAGATGTGTCCTTCCCTTTGCCTCCACTATCTCTCCATTTTCATATTGTGCATTTACAAGTGTAACATACCCATCATCGGTTTCCGGCTTCTGATCCATTAGCTTGAAGATCCTCTCCGCTCCAGCTATGGCCATTACAACAGCATTAAGCTGCTGCGAAACCTGGGCGATGGGCTGGATGAAGTTCCTTGACAGCTGTAAAAACGATGCAATCATACCAAGGGTAACTATGTCAGCCCCTGTTATGCTGTAGTTCTGTACTCCACCTACAGCCAACACCCCTCCAACTATAGCAAGAAGTACATAAAGCACATAGCCAAGGTTCATCATAATTGGCATAAGGATGTTTGCATACTGGTTTGCCTTTGTGGAATTCTCCCTGAGGAGTTCATTTTTTCTGTCAAAGTCATTTTTTACAACCTCTTCGTGGTTAAACACCTTTATAACCTTTAGACCGTTTATCATCTCCTCGATGTAACCGTTTAGGTCTCCCAGTGATTTCTGCTGGTCTACAAAGTACTTTCCACTTCTTCCTGCAATTGTCTTCACAACCTTAAGGACAATGAACACAAACAGAATTACAAATCCGCTCATCCAAAGGCTAAGGTAGAGCATGGCAGACATTACAGCAACAATTGTAACAACTGAAGAGAACATCTGTGGAAGACTTTGGGAAAGCATCTGCCTCAATGTATCGATGTCATTGGTATAGTGGCTCATAAGGTCACCATGGCTTTGTGAATCGAAGTATCTTATTGACAGACTCTGCATTTTTGAGAATAACTCATCCCTTATTCTCTTAAGCACTCCTTGGGATATGGTTACCATTGACCTGGTGTAAAAAAGGGATGCCAGCACTCCCAGAATGTAGATTCCTCCCATCATGAGGATTACCCTGAATAGTCCTGAAAAGTCAGGGTTTGCCTGTATGAGTATTGGTGTAATGTAATCGTCAATCAAGGTTCTCAGAAACAGGGAGGCTATTGCTCCTGTAAATGCACTGATTATTATGGCCACAACCACAAATACGAGCCTGACCCTATATTTCCCAAGGTAGGACAGCAGTCTCTTGACGGTGCCCTTGTTAATGTCCTTAATCTTAGCCGGTCCCATTCCTCGGGGACCTCTTCCCATTGGTTTAGGCACTTGCCATCCCTCCCTTCACCTGTGACTCATAAACCTCCCTGTAGATATCACTATCTACAAGAAGCTCATCATGTGTTCCTATTGCCTTTATCTCTCCGTCATCCATCACCACAATCCTGTCGGCATCCTGAACAGATGCTACCCTTTGGGCTATTATGATCTTTGTGGTGTCTGGAATTTCAGCCATGAAGGCTCTCTTTATAAGGGCATCTGTCCTTGTATCCACAGCACTTGTGGAATCATCCAGTATAATTATTTTCGGTTTCTTGAGCAGGGCCCTTGCTATGGTAAGCCTTTGCTTCTGGCCTCCGGAAACGTTGCTTCCCCCCTGCTCGATATGGGTGTCGTAATTGTTTGGAAATTCCTGAATGAATTCATCCGCCTGGGCAAGTGTTGCCATCCTTTTGATTTCCTCATCACTTGCGTTTTTATCTCCCCATCTGAGGTTTTCCTTAATTGTCCCTGAAAATAGTACATTTTTCTGAAGAACCACAGCAACCTGGTCTCTTAGGGTCTTAAGGTCGTAATCCCTTACATCCCTGCCTCCAACCTTCACGACTCCCTTGGAAGCATCGTATAACCTTGGTATCAGCTGTATGAGACTAGTCTTCGAGGAGCCTGTTCCTCCGATTATTCCAATGGTCTCACCTGATCTAACCCTAAGGTTTACATCCCTAAGTGCCATCTTGTCAGCCTTGTCCGAATAACAGAAGCTGACATTCTGGAATTCTATGCTTCCATCCTTCACTTCATAAACTGGACTGGCATTGTTACTAAGGTCTGTCTCCTCATCCAGAACCTCCACAATCCTTTCAGCGGATGCCCTTGATATGGTTATCATTACAAAAACAAAGGACAGCATCATAAGACTCATAAGTATCTGCATGGTATAGGTCATAAGACTCATAAGCTGACCGGTGCTAAGCCCAACTGCAGCATTGTTACCAGAGGCCACTATGGCCCTTGCTCCAAACCACGAAAGCATCAGCATCGACCCGAACATACAGAACTGAATCAAGGGCATGTTAAATGCCAGCAGCTTTTCAGCCTTTGTGAATTTCTCATAAATCTCCTGTGAGATTTCTTCAAATTTACCTCTTTCGTGGTCTTCCCTTACATATGCCTTGACCACCCTTATTCCTCTAAGGTTTTCCTGTACAACATTGTTCAGCTTGTCATAGGTCTTGAAAACCTGTCTGAATATGGGGTGTGCATTCCTGATAATAAAGAATAGTCCAATGCCAAGTATTGGCATTGCTCCAAGGAAAATAAGTGAAAGCTGTCTGTTGATACTAAATGCTGCAACAAGGGAAAACGTAAGCATTATGGGGCTTCTTGCCGCCATCCTTAACAGCATCTGGTATGAATTCTGGACATTTGTAACATCAGTTGTCAATCTTGTTATAATGCTTGATGTTGAGAACTTGTCAATATTTGAGAAGGAAAAATTCTGAACGTTGTAGAACATGTCCTGCCTCAGATTCTTTGCAAATCCAGCTGATGCAATGGCTGCAGTTCTACCGGAAAGTGCTCCGAAGGTCAGTGCTATCAAAGCAGCTGCAAGTAGAAGCATGCCCAGTCTTAATATTACACCCATGTCTCCTGCATCAATTCCCTGGTCGATGAGCCTTGCCATAATAAATGGTATCATTACCTCAAACAATACCTCCAGCATAACAAAAAGAGGTGTAAGTATGGAATTCTTTTTGTATTCCCTTATGCTTTTTGCCAATGTCTTTATCATAACTTTCCTCCGATGATTATTATTGATCTGAGGATTTCTCATCCTCAAGGCCCTCAAAGGAGCCCTCCATATTGCCCTTCATCCTATCAATAAATGTGAATAGCTGATTCTTCTCCTCTGGTGTAAAGTCCTTCATAAGGCACATTTCAATGCTCATCAGGTCTTCCTTGACCGCCTGGTGGATTTCCCTTGCCTTGTCCGTCAGGACTATTTTCTTGAGTCGGGCATCCTCCTCAACGCTAAGTCTTTGGATCAGTCCCTTTTGCTCCATCAGCTTCAGTACCTTTGAAATTGTGGACCTGGTTATTGTAAACCTCTCCTCCAAATCCCTCTGAAAAACATCTTTTCCTTCGTTTTCAAAAAGATATGCGATTATCCACCCGTTGGTTCCTGTAATTTTCTTTGCATACTGGAAATGCTTTGAATTTTCAATGTATCTTTTTATGAGGTTATTAAGGGAGCGAAGCTCCATTCCTACTGTTTTCTTTTTCATGTTTTCCTCCGTTAAAAAAATAATGTTGGATGTCTAACAGTTTGACCTCCAACATTATATATCCTAACCTATTTATTTGTCAATAGTAAAACCCTATGATCCTTTACATCCACACAAGCATTATCATGGGAACCGCAACAGCCACCACAATTATTTCCAAGGGAAGGCCCATTCTCCAGTAGTCTCCAAACTTATATCCCCCAGGTCCCATGACCAATGTGTTCGACTGATGACCAATGGGAGTAAGGAACGAGCAGGATGCACCCACTGCAACGCTCATAAGGAAGGCATCCGGGGAGGCCGAAAGTCCTCCTGCAATCTCCAGGGCTATCGGTGCCATAATGAGTACTGCGGCTGCGTTGTTGACTATATCGGACAGGGTCATTGATATTACAAGCACCGCCAGTACCATGGCCCACACGGGTAGCCTGTCTGCAAGCCCCAATACACTCTCGGCAATTAACTGAGCTCCACCTGTTGTTTCAAGGGCTCTGCTGACAGGTATAATTGAACCCAATAGAACAATGATAGACCAGTCTATGCTTTCATACATCTCCTTAAGGGAGATGAAGTTCCCAAGAACCATCACCACAGCAGCTGCCATAAACGAAACCTGCACCGGAATTAACCCAAGTGCTGTAAGAGTCAATGCAACTGCGAAAATTAGGACGCCTGAAAATAGCCTCCTTGGTTTTCCAAGACTGATTCCACGTCCTGCAAGGGGAAGGCAACCCCATTGAGTGATTATTTCTGTCAAGGTTTCAGGTGGCCCCTGCAATAGAAGTATATCACCAACTATAAATTTTACTGAATCAGGAGATTTGCTTAATCTTACACCCTCTCTTGCAACTCCCAGGATGTTTATCCCATACCTGCTCCTAATCCTCATGGATTTTGCAGTTCTTCCAATAATAAATGAATTGGTCATTACCACAGCCTCCATAATTTCCACTTCATCAGTCTTGATATCCTCCTGTGAAAGCTTGTCGGAGTCCGCCAGCTTAAGATCAGTTGCATCAAGGATTTCCTGAATTTCTCCCGCTGTGGCCTCAACTATTATGGAGTCTTCCTTCTCCAAAGAAAGCTTAAGTGAAGGTGCTGCCATATTTCTTCCCTTCCTTATTACAGAAACAACCTTAAGCTCACCCTTTACGGTCTCTTCCAGCTCATCAATAGTCTTTCCGACGTATTCCGATTCCTCAGGAACTACCAGCTCAGTTATGTAGTCTTTGATCTCAAAGAGGTCCTCATCGGACTTACCCCCTGCCCTCTTTGGAATAAGCCTCCAGCCTATCAAAAGGATAAATGCGATCCCTGCAGCAGCAACTGCACCTCCTACTGGTGAAAAATCGAACATGCCAAAAGCATCTCCAGTATAATCCGCTCTGAAGGTAGAGATGATTATATTAGGTGGTGTTCCCACAAGTGTTGTCATTCCTCCAAGCAGTGAGCCGAAGGCGAGCGGCATAAGAAATATTGAAGGTGACTTATTGTTTTTTCTGGCCATCTTTATGGCAACAGGCATCATAAGAGCCAAGGCACCGATATTGTTCATAAACGCTGAGCTTATTGTAACGGCCAGAACAAGAAAGGTCATCTGGACCATTATATTATCTCCAAGCCTCAGGAGATATCTAGCCATAAAATCAACCACACCGGCATTCATAAGCCCTTTGCTGACAGCCAGGACCGCTGCCACAGTAATTACTGCTGGATGTCCAAAGCCCTGGAAGGCCTCCTCCATTGGAACAAGGCCAACCAGGCTTGCAATCAGAAGAGTTACAAGGGAAACTATGTCATACCGCCACTTCCCCCAAATAAAGAAGAGCAGCATAAGTATTATCAGTCCAAATATCATATATACCTCGTTTGACATGTCGGTCATCTCCATTCAGTGAATTTCAATTACTTGCTCTCTATTTCAAATATATACCAAAAACCGGCATTGATGAAACTTCCTTCATCAATGCCGGCAATAATACTAACCTATTAAATTACATCCTAGTTGAAGCATCATGTGCCAGACTTGACCTCAGACACTCGTCAGAGCGCATTGTAATCTGGAAGCAAAGGTGACTTCCCTTCATCTTTTCAGATGCATAGCTCAGTCCATTTGTCCTTTCATCAAGAAGAGGATGGTCAATTTGCTGGGGATCTCCAAGAAGTACCACCTTTGTCCCCTTTCCAACCCTAGTTACAATTCCCTTGACCTGCTTTGGCGTAAGATTCTGGGCCTCATCAATTATCAGGTAGGTGTTTGTGATGGACCGGCCCCTGATAAAATTCATGGCCTCTGCCACAATAACCTGTCGGTAGAAGAGCTCATCTATCTTGTCCCTCAGCTGCTTTTCATTCTTGTAACGCTCATTGTCATTCCTGTCCACCAGTATCTCCAGGTTATCTATGATTGGTCTTAGGTAAGGTGCTATCTTTTCCTCCTCAGTTCCGGGAAGAAAGCCTATGTCCTCGTCAAACTGGACATTTGGCCTTGTGATGAGGATCTTTCTGTACCTTCTTGAGGCAGGCTCATATGTATGCTGAAGTCCAACCGCCAGAGAATAGAATGTCTTTGCAGTTCCAGCTGTTCCCTTTACTATTACAAGGGGAGCTGTTTCAGGATCCTGCATAAGTGCCTCCTGGAGGAATCTCTGTCCCACATTCCTTGGCTTTACACCAAATGGTTCCTCATTAAGACTCCATAGGGGGATTATCATGTTTCCGTCAAACCTTCCCAGGAGTGTCCTCTTTTCATTTGTCTCCGAATGAAGAATAAAGAATTGGTTTGGAACTGGATCAACACTTACCCTTTCCAAGCCCTTCATGATAAATGCATTTTCAGGACTGATTCCCTTCCTCTTGAACTCACCCATGGCCTTATCGCTAATATACGCATCCATCCTCCCTGTGTATTGTGCCTCAAAGTTAGGAGATTGTTCAGTAGTGAAATCCTCAGCAGGTACACCCATCATCTGGGCCTTAAGTCTTACTATTATATCCTTGGTTACAAGTATGACCTTTTCTCCGCTTTCCATAAGACCCTTGCATACCTTAAGAATTCTGTTGTCACAGGTATCACCATGGAATCCGTCTGGTATCTGTACAGAGGTATAGTTGGTCTCTATCTTCAGCATTCCACCTGTATCCAGCATCACTCCATCATACAGACTTCCCTTTGTCCTTAAGCTTTCAAGAAACCTAATTGCCTGTCGGCAGTTGGCACCCCGTTCAGCATCGTCGTTCTTATGCTTGTCAAGCTCCTCCAGGACCGCAACCGGCAGAATTACCCTGTTGTCTTCGAATGAATACAGAGCGGCAGGGGATTGAATGATAACATTAGTGTCAAGCACATAGGTTTTTTTCATGGGCCGACCTCCGTTTTATTTAGTTACCGTATTAAACTTCCTATTTACATTATACTATATTCAGCATAAGTTTTAAATCAATAAATTGTATATTATTGTTAATTTGGTGTAAAAAACAACTATATATTGTATGTCACAAAAATATTAAAGAACCGGCTCCCTCCGTCGCAACACTTTGCAACACATTGGGACCGGTTCTTTTTGTGTTATTTTTCTTCTAATAATCAAAGAAGCTCTTTATGCTCTCATAGCTCTCCTCTTTTATATTTGATCTTCTTCCGTCAAGACCACCCTGGTAGAATATTTCCCCTTGGTCAATGTAGATATAGCTTTCCTTTGTTTCCCCTTCTTCAGCAAGGGTTTGACTCAGGATATAGTATTCATCAAGCTCCCTAACATCAATCCCTTCCCAGGCCGCTGACCTTAGCATATGGTCCATGACCACCCCGGTTACGATATCCGCGGAGCAACTGTCTGCAATCTGGACGGTTCTTTCCACCTGACCCTTTACAACCTTCTGCAGGGTGTACTGAATTGTCTGCTGAAATTCTCCTTCCTCTTCAACTACCACAATATCAGTGGGACCATCGGCGCCACCTATTACTGCACTGTCATATGACTCGGATAGAACCACATTCTCCATTTCTGAATCCCACATTATATAAAGCTGAAAATTTCTTCCTGAGGAGAAGTTGGTTTCAAATCCATACTCAACCAGAACCTTATCCCCCAAGTCAAACAGTTTTACATTAAAGAGAAGATTTTCCTCACTGGGCATTCTAAAGGAAAAGGTTTCTCCAAGGCCCATTGCCGTTCCATCGGCATTTACAGCTCCGCCTGTGCCACCTTCCCAGGATACCTCCACGTAACCGACCATGTCCTCAACATCCCAGTTGGTGATTCTGAGATTGGACACTCCGAAGGTCATAAGGTCCTGCAAGCCCTCTGCCTTCGGCCTGAACACATCAACCTTCCATTCCTCCTGGACTTCCTCCATTACAAGCTCGCCTGTGACTGGTATGACTTCCAAATCCCCATCCTCAAGCTGGATTTGGACATCCACTTCATAGGCGTAATACATCCGCCCATCCTGATACTCCTCTTCATCCATAAGGGCAACAGATTGTGCGGTAATAATCTTGTAGGCTCTCTCTACAGACATTTCAACCCCAGGAATAAACCTGTTTGCCAAGGCCTCTTGGTAGCCTCTTTCAGTCATCCAGGGCCCGTACTTGTCCTCCACCATTTTCCCAAACTCCTCAAAGGCCTCCATAGCTTCCATTTTAGGATCGTAGGGTAGTGCAACCTCCTCATAGAAGAAGTCTGCCAGTTCCGATTCCTGAACTGTATAGTATTCATTAAGAAAAGCCTCAGCCTTTTCCTCTGGACCTTCTGGACCCGTGCTGCAGCCTGTCAATGTCATTATTCCAAATAATGAAAAAATTAATACCAGATATTTACTTTTTGATCTTAGTATCATTTGGACCTCTCCTTTCTCTACCTAAGGACTAAGCTATAATCAATCCAACAAGTTCACTATTCCCTTATACGATTCACCTGATATCTCCGTAGCAGTTCCATCCTCTCTTTGCAGGATGTATCTATCATTCTCCATGAAAATACTGAAATATCTAACATCTCCACTAAGTGTACTGTACTCATCTATGCGATAATATTCTTCCAGCTCATTCAAATCGACTTCTTCCACAGTGGTATATCTTAAAGAATGATCAGCCAGCGCTCTGATTATTGCGCTTCTGCTATCATTGTCATCCGCTTCAGTCTTTAGGATTGGTCGCCCTTCCAAAAGCTTGCTGACTTCATATTCCACAAGCTGCCTGTCAGGTAAGTAATCCATCTCCCTAAGCTCATCTGTAATACCTGTAAGAACAGAGGCATGAGTTATTTCCAGCTGGCCTTTTTCATTCTCTTGAACTACAAGGTCAACATTCTTCCCATCAGAAAAATCCCCATCAAACTGGTTCATGACCGTAAGTCCATCTTCAAAGACCACTTCAACCGAAAAAATTTGCTCTCTGTTTGATGGCATTTGTATTTGAATGACCCTTTCATCTCCCATCAGGTGCAAGGTCTGATCAATCCCATCAAATGTAACCTTAGCCTCTTTAATGGATTCATGGCTTCTATTAGCAATTCTTATATAGGACCTTCCGTAGGTGGTCATTACCTCTATATTTTCAAAGTCAGGATTAAAGCCTGTTACAAACCAGCTTCCACTCTGGTCTCCAACATTAATCTCACCATTGAATCTTACTGTATGAATGGAATCCTCACCAAGTTTTAAACTTGTACTGGTCTGGTACTTGAAGGTCTTCTCCTGGCCCTTATCGTATGCATTAGACAAGGTGACTTGGTTTGTGTCTATTTCCTCCAGGAATCCATTTCCTGCGATTCCTTCCTTTGATATTAGACCTCTATCAACTGCATCTTTAAAAGCATCTTTATCCATTTGGCTACTAAGCTTATCCAGCTTTGCAGAACCATCAACCCTTCCTCTTATGCTACCTGTGTAGTAGTCAAATATGAAATGTGATGCCATGTTTGAGTCGGTTGGTTCCTCTTTTAGTCTAAATCCCATTAGGTAAACTCCCAATATGATTAGAGTTATTGCTAGGATAAAACTAAGTACTCTTTTTGTTATCTTGTTGGTCATATCTTCACCCCTTGTGACACAATTGTAACATGCACCCACCAAAAAAGGAACCTGATTCCCATCAGATTCCCCTTTATCAGTGACTCTCCGTATTCGCATCAAATCTCTTAAGCTTTGACAGTTCCGAGTGTTGCCACTCATTTGGACAGGTTATTCCGTAGATTACCTGTGAATGGCCAATTGCATAACCAATTATGCTTCCTATTGTTGCAGGTACTCCCAGTCTTAGTCCGACCATCTCAACAAGCATAATCGCAGCTGCCACTGGCACATTGGCAATACTGGCAAGACTGGCTGCCATCCCTGCAATCACAAGGGAGGACCCAAGTGCCACATCTCCACCATTTGAAATCAAGCATGTCACACCATTACCTGCAATTGCCCCGATAAACAGAGCAGGAATTACAAGACCTGCACTTCCTCCAGATCCAATTGTAAAGGATGCGGCAAGCATCTTTGCAACCAGAAGCATTACAAGGTAGGTAATGGGAAAGTTAACATCAACCAAGCTTTGAATCATTTCATTTCCAAGTCCAGATACCTCAGGGAAGAATATTATCACAACACCTGTAAGAGCACCCCCTATTACAGGATGAAATGTCTTGTAGGGCATGCTGTCAAAAGTTCCCTTAATGTATGTGAACACCTTCATAAATATTATTGATACGATGCCTGCAACAATGGCCGTGAGTATAAACCAAGGTATGTTGTATACATCTGGAACATAGTCGGGTATCTCAAACAGAGGTGTTGAGCTTGATATCATGCTGTATACGATAAAACCCATGGTCGATGACAACATGGCGGGAAAGAGATCTCCATAATGAAGAGATGAGTGGTATAGAATCTCCACTACAAATATTCCACCACCCAGAGGCGACCTGAATATTGCACCGATTGCACCTGCTGCCCCGCATATTGTAAGGACCCTCTTATCATGGGCATCAAAGAACTTTGATAGGAAGGGAATCTTTGAAATAATTTCAGCAATTCCACCACCCATAACAAGCATTGGTCCCTCTACCCCACCGCTTCCCTTGAAGCCAAGGGTAACCGAGGTTGCAAGCAGCTTGCTGAACAGGTTCTTGCATTTCATGTAGTCTTCTTTTTGGTTTACCTCGCATATGTAATGGTCCGTTCCAAAGCCTGCTGCCATCTTGTCCCATTTGTATATGAAAATAAGTATTATTCCACCTATGGCAGGTGCCAGATATACTGGAAACATATCTCCAAATCCTGACACAAAGCTAATTGATTTCTTTAGTATGGATGCGAACACCCCACCACCTATTCCAACCAATGTGGCTACAAAAAGCCATTTTATCATGTACTTTCCCACGTAATCCTGTATCTTGCCCATAATCATCTCCTTGTGTTAATCCATTTATCATTAAAATTTGATATTTGTCTATTTTATAGCCAACAAAGGTGTTTTGCAACGATTATTAAGGAAAATACATAATTAATTTTTTTGCAAAAAATACCACTCCGAAATTCAATCGAAGTGGCTATTGCTCTACTTAACCGGTGCCGGTGCCTTGACTACAATAAGCTCCAGTGTCTCTTCATCCCTGTTTTTTACATTCATCTTTATGTCCACTGGGATCTTCAGGATGCTTCCATTTGGATACCTGTGTACCTCCTGATCCCCCAAACCGATTGACAGCGTTCCCCTAACAACAGTCATATATACGTTTGAGTTTGAGAAGTGCTCTGGTAGTCCTTCATCCTTGTTGAACACCATGTGGATGTAGTTGATATTGTCATCGAATATCAGCTTTTCCACTGCAAAGTCATCAGACGTTGAATAATTAAATACCTGTTCTATCATTCTATTCCCTCCAAATTTATTAATGGCTTCATTATAGCATGAATAAAGACATTATTCCGTAACACATGTTACAGAATAATGTCTTCTATCCTATGCTAGAATATATTCTTCAGTTCAGAGATATCATCTATCAACAAATCAGCACCTGTGAGTTCCTCTTCTGATCCAAATCCGTATTTGCAACCGATGGTAAATATACCGCTGGCCCTACCTGCATCCAGGTCTTTTTTCCTGTCACCGACCATTACCCTTTCCTTTGGGTAATTTTCAATTACGGTTTTCAATATGTCCTGCTTTTGTATAAATCCATATTCCTCCGAACAGATCATACTGTCAAAATATTTCTCCAGACTGAATAGCTTCCTGTGGTTCTCCATGTATTCCTTCCTGCAGTTGCTTAAGAACACGAGGGTATATCCCTTATCCTTTAGATACTCCAGGGTATCAATGGTATTTTCGTATAATTTAGGGTAGCCTTTCTTAATCAGCTCATTCATTTCTCTGCCTATCAGTTCACTGCTGGCATCCCTTGTTTCCCTGCTGAGATCAGGCATAAACTCTTCCCACATCTCTTTGGGATTGAAACCTATCCACTTTGATATTTCTTCCTCTGACCAGGATTTTGGTTCAGCATGGCCTTTGTCTACAAGATTCTCGTAAGCCTTCCTGAAGGCAGGCGCATATATGGTCATGCTGTTATGCAAAGTCCCGTCATAGTCGAGAAATATTGTTCTGACATTTTCCATTCTCAAGGGCATGATATCCTCCCCTAGATCTGCTTCAAGAGGTTAGCCATTTCAATTGCCGTCATTGCGGCATCATAACCTTTGTTTCCAGCCTTTGTTCCCGCTCTTTCAATTGCCTGTTCGATTGTATCGGTAGTTAGAACCCCAAAAATAACCGGTACATTTGAATCTAACGAAACGTGAGCAACCCCTTTTGTAACCTCACTGGATACATAGTCAAAGTGTGGAGTGGAGCCTCTAATGACGGCTCCAAGGGTAATCACCCCGTCATACTTTTCTGAAGTGCTCATTTTCTTGGCAGCCAATGGAATCTCAAATGCCCCAGGCACCCATGCAACTTCAATGTTGTCTTCCTCAACACCGTGTCTTTTCAATGCATCTATGGCTCCTCCAAGGAGCTTCGAGCCTATAAATTCATTGAACCTTCCTACAACTATTCCAAATTTCAAGCCTTTACCAATCAGATTTCCCTCATAGATTTTCATTTACTTGTCCTCCTTGAATTTTAATATATGACCCATTTTGTCCTTCTTGGTTCGCAGATAATATTTATTTCTTTCATTGTGGTTCATCTGAATTTCAACCCTGTCCACAATCTCTATTCCATATCCTGACAGTCCTTTTATTTTCTTTGGATTGTTTGTCATCAGCTTGACCTTCTTTATTCCAAGGTCAGCAAGTATCTGTGCTCCGATTCCATATTCCCTAAGGTCTTCACTGAATCCCAAAGCAAGATTTGCCTCCACTGTATCCATTCCCTGATCCTGAAGCGAGTAGGCTCTGATTTTGTTTATCAGACCTATACCTCTTCCTTCCTGTCTCATGTAGAGAAGAACTCCCCTACCCTCTTCCTCAATCTTTTGCATTGCGTGTGCATACTGTTCTCCACAGTCACATCTCAATGAGCCAAAAGCATCCCCGGTGAGACACTCTGAATGGACCCTTACAAGAACTGGCTCACCATCTGAAACATCTCCCTTTACAAGTGCCACATGGTGCTCTCCATTGAGTACATTCTCATAGCCCACCAACCTGAAGTCACCGTATTTTGTAGGCAGCTCTGCTTCTGCCGCCCTCTTGATGAGAACTTCCTTGTGTCTTCTGTAGGAGATCAAATCCGCTATTGTAACAATCTTCAAGTCGTGTTCCTTGGCATACTCCATAAGTTCAGGGACCCTGGCCATTGTTCCGTCATCACTCATTATTTCGCAAATGACCCCTGCAGGATACAGTCCTGCCAGCTTAGCAAAGTCCACAGCTGCTTCAGTATGCCCTGCTCTCCTCAAAACCCCGCCTTCCTGGTACCTCAGGGGGAATATGTGACCTGGTCTCTTGAAGTCATATGCTGTGGAATTTTCCTCAAGAACCTTCTTTATTGTCAATGCTCTTTCATAGGCAGATATTCCAGTTGTGGTCTCCAAGGCATCTATGGAAACGGTGAATGCTGTCTGGTGTGAATCCGTATTTCTGTCCACCATGTAGGATATGCTAAGCTCTTCAAGTCTGTCTCCAGTTACGGGCATGCAGATCAGTCCGCGACCGTACTTGGTCATAAAGTTAATTGCCTCTGGAGTGACCTTTTCTGCTGCCATCAACAGGTCTCCCTCATTTTCTCTGTCTTCATCATCTACAACAACAATCATTTTCCCTACCCTTATGTCTTCAATCGCTTCTTCTATTGTATTGAAATTTGCCATCTTATCTTCTCCTTTACACAAATCCATTTTTTTTCAGAAAATCCATGTCTATTTTACTGCCCCTGTCTTCTTTCTTTCCATAGGACATAAGCTTCTCAATGTACTTACCTACAAGATCACACTCCAGATTGACAACATCCCCAACCTTTTTGTAAAGAAGGGTTGTGTACTCCTTTGTATGTGGAATGATGGATACCTTGAATACACTTTCATCCACATAGGCCACTGTAAGACTAATACCGTCAATCGCTATGGATCCCTTGGAGATTATATACTTAAGCAGCTCTCTCTCAGCAGCAACGGTTACCCAAATGGCATTGTCCTCCTTCTTCAGGTCAACAATTGTTCCTGTGCCGTCAATATGACCGCTTACAATATGACCTCCCAGCCGGTCGCTTGCCTTTAGAGCCCTTTCCAGGTTGACTTCCATTCCAGGTGACAAATGCCCCAGATTGCTTCTTCTTATGGTTTCCGCCATCACATCCACAGTAAAGTTACTCTTTGAAAAATCTGTAACCGTTAGACACACGCCATTTGTTGAGATGCTGTCTCCAAGCTTTACATCCTCCAGTACCTTTGTAGCATCAATGCTGATCCTTGCGGCCTTTTCACTTTTTGTTATGGCTTTTATAGTCCCTATTTCCTCAATTATTCCTGTGAACAATTTCAATCACCTCCCTACGGGATAACCTGTTACCAGTATGTCTTTACCAAACATTTGCATCTCCACCCTCTCAAGGTCTATTGCATCCCTCATAAGGTCTATACCCTTGCCACCGAGAGGGGTTTTTGATTCATCTCCCCCTATTAGCTTTGGAGCGATGAAGAAAAGGACCTTATCTATCAATCCATCCTCCAGGAATGAATATCCAATGGTGCTTCCACCTTCCACCAATATGCTGTCAATTCCCATCTCACCCAGTCTTGACAAGGTGTGAGCTATATCCACCCTGCCTTCCTTGACTGGAGACTTTACTATTTCCAGTCCCCTGTCCGCAAGTGCTTCAAGCTTTTCCTCAGGTGCCTGGTCCGTTGTGACAAGTATTGTCCTTACCTGTCCAGAGGTTTCCACAATTTTTGATTTGGTGGGTAATTTCCCCTTAGAGTCAACTATGATCCGAATGGGATTTTTAGTCCTCTGCCCATCAAGTCTAGTGGTCAGCATGGGGTCATCGGCAATCGCAGTGCCTACTCCAACCAAAATTCCAGCAACCCTCTGCCTTAACCTGTGTACATGCTCCCTTGACTCTTCGCCGCTCACCCATCTGGAATCTCCCGTCCGGGTTGAAATTTTGCCATCCAAGGTCATAGCGGACTTGAATATGCAAAATGGCTTTTTAGTGGTTATATATTTTATGAAGATTTCATTCTGTATTTTACATCTGTCCTCAAGAATCCCAGTTACAACCTCAATGCCCTCCTCCTGAAGGATCTTGACTCCCCTACCAGATACCAGAGGATTTGGATCCTCCATTCCTATTACAACCCTCTTGATTCCTTTTTCTACAATGGCATCAACACATGGAGGAGTCTTGCCATAATGTGAGCAGGGCTCCAAGGTGACATACATTGTAGCTCCCTCAACATCTTCCTTCGCATTTTTGAAGGCATTAACCTCTGCATGAGGGCCGCCGTAGTATTGATGATACCCTTGCCCAACTATCCTTCCATCCTTTACAATTACCGCTCCCACAAGAGGGTTGGGATTTGTAAAACCGGATCCCTTTTCGGCCAGTTCCAATGCGTATTCCATATATCTTTCGTCCATAAGACCTCCTTGAACACAAAAATGCCCTGATTAAAAATCAGGGCTTGAACTATCCAAAATCATATTTTGAATTAAAAACAATCTTCTTTCATCCAGACTTTACTGTCGGCTTCGGAATTTAACCGAATCAACCTTACGGTTCGCGGGCTTTACCGCCGGTAGGGAATTTCACCCTGCCCTGAAGATCAATATTAAGTTTGAAAAAACTATACCATTAATATGGATGCTTGTCAATTTAGAATTATGTCAAACCTAAGTCCGCAAAAGCTATTGCAATTGAACGTTTTCAATTTTTTATTACAATTGAGTCTCATTCCCGGCACCAGTCTCTTAATCCAGAAGTCGACTTATGGCAATGCTTTCAATCTTCCTATCCTTTATGTGGAAGTTCATCACATTGACATAATCAAAGGGCTCGTATCTGTAAATATCATCCTGATCAGTTAGCTCACCTCCAAGAAGAACTCCCTCTGGATATGATTCCCTCAAAACCTCATAACTGTCACCAACCTTGACTTTTCTCAAGGTCTGGTATTTTGAATCAGCTATTTCCACACTGAATATAAAGGGCTCCATATTGTCCTTTTCCTCGATGGTCTTAATGACAAGGCCATCATATGAATATTCCTTTTCAGTCAAACCAATAAGCTGATCCATGTTTCTTCCGTCATCCTTGGAGTAGGTATGCTGTTTAATATCAGATGCTTTTCCAAACAGACTCTCCATTTTCACCTCATCTGCGTAGTCTCCGATTGTTATGGTCTTACCCTCATGAATAAAGGCCAGCTGCTTTAAAAGGGCGCTTTCGTTGTTATCAATGGAGCAAAGCTCCACCACTTCCTCTGATGACTCACTATCAGGTTCAGATTGTGATTCCGCAATATCCTCAAGGGTTTCGGCAGGCTCCTCAATTGGGGCAGATAATTCCTCCTCTGGGACACATGCTGTTATCATTGCCCCAATTACCACCACTGATAATATTATTAATCCATTTTTCCATGGTCTTCTCATTGCATACACCCCGTCTTTAAATTATAACTATAATTGTTCAGTTGTTTTTTACCCCTCATAGGAAAGATTATGCCAGCAGGTTGATTTTAGATTTACATAGCATTCCACTGAAATGATGAATGCATGATCTATTACTGGAGTATACTCATGTATGATTTATTTGCTAAATTTTTATCAAAATTTGACCGAAAACCTTGATTTATATTCAAGGTGCTCTATAATAGAATTTGTAGGTAGCAAATTTGGTGGCGATATTTTTTTGAAGATTAATGTTAATTATTTAACTTACAGGAAGGGAGTGGATTTATTTGAACAATGGAATGAACTTTGACCTTAGCCCGAAGCAGGCAATGATGCAGAAGCTTTTCAGGGAATTTGCAATCAATGAGGTTGAACCAATAGCCGCAGATGTGGATGAAGAAGAAAGATTTCCAGAGGAAACAGTCAGGAAAATGGGCGAAATCGGTATGATGGGTATCCCCTTTGACAGCAGGTATGGTGGTGGTGACGGTGACAATCTGTCCTACATACTGGCTGTTGAGGAGCTTTCGAAGGTTTGCGGAACAACAGGTGTTATAGTATCAGCTCACACTTCACTTGCATGCAACCCCATCTATACATATGGAACTGAGGAACAAAGACAAAAGTACCTTATTCCTCTTGCAAAAGGTGAAAAGCTTGGAGCATTCGGTCTTACAGAGCCAAATGCGGGAACAGATGCAGCCATGCAGCAGACGGTGGCAGTTGATGAAGGGGACTTTTACAGAATAAACGGAACAAAGATATTTATAACAAACGGTGGTTATGCTGACACCTACGTGGTTTTTGCCATGACGGACAAGACAAAGGGTAACAGGGGAATATCAACCTTTATAATGGATAAGGACATGGAGGGCTTCTCCATAGGAAAAACCGAGCACAAACTTGGAATCAAGGGCAGTTCTACAACAGAGCTGATCTTCAAGGATGTTATGGTGCCAAAGGAAAATCTTCTTGGACCTGAGGGAAAGGGCTTTATGATAGCCATGTCAACCCTTGATGGCGGGAGAATCGGCATCGCCGCCCAAGCCCTTGGTATTGCACAGGGTTCCCTTGATCAGGCCGTGAAATACACAAAGGAGAGAAAGCAGTTTGGAAGGCCCATATCAGCTTTCCAAAACACACAGTTCACTATTGCCGATCTGCAGACAAAGATAGATGCGGCAAGACTACTGGTATACAGAGCCGCCTATACCAAGGACATGAACAGGAACTACAGCTCCGAGGCTGCAATGGCCAAGCTGTTTGCTTCAGAGGTTGCCATGGAGGTAACCACTAAGTCAATCCAGCTTCACGGCGGATACGGCTACACAAGGGATTACCCGGTTGAGAGGATGTTCAGGGATGCAAAGATCACTGAAATCTACGAAGGTACTTCCGAAGTACAGAGAATGGTCATTGCAAGCAAAATCTTAAGATAACGGAGGTGTGTCATGAATATACTTGTATTGTTGAAGCAGGTTCCGGATACTACGGAAATGAAGATAGATAAGGAAAAGGGTACCCTCATAAGGGAGGGTGTTCCCACAATCACAAACCCAGATGACCTGGCTGGCATGGAGGTAGCGCTTAGGCTTAAGGAGCAATACGGTGCCAAGGTAACCGCTGTAACCATGGGTCCCCCCCAGGCTGAAAACATGCTGAGGGAGCTATATGCCATGGGAGCAGATGATGCTGTCCTGTTGACAGATAGGAAGTTCTCAGGCGCTGACACATGGGCGACATCAAATACATTGGCTGCATATATCAAGCAGGTAGATTTCGACCTTATTATTGCGGGAAGGCAGGCTATCGATGGAGATACGGCTCAGGTAGGACCCCAGACAGCTGAAAAGCTTGGTCTTCCACAAATCTCATATATTGATGATGTCCTGGAATTTTCAAAGGAAAAAATTGTTGTAAAAAAGGCTCTTGAAAACAACTACGAGGTTCTTGAATGCCCACTTCCCTGTGTCATAACAACCTTGAGCACAATTGCCAAACCAAGATACATGAGGGTCATGGGAATCAGTCATGCATTTGAAAAGGATGTCACCATAAAGACATTTGACGATCTTAACATCGATCCTGCAATCATTGGACTTAAGGGTTCACCTACCAAGGTCAAGAAGACCTTCACCAAGGAGGTCCACTCGAATTCTGATATACTGAACCTGGACGGCAAGGCCTCGGCACGTAAGGTCGCAGAGATACTTATGGATATGAACTTTATAGGGAAATAAGGAGGGATTGAATATGAACATAGCTGAATACAAAGATATTTATGTCTTCTGCGAGGAACGGGAAAACAAGATCCATGATTCATCCCTCGAGCTACTTGGAGAGGCAGTAAGACTTGTCAATGACAGGCCTTCTCTTAACTACAAGGTGGTTGGAGTGGTCATAGGAGACCATTCGGATGAGCTTGCAAGGATTGCTGGTCATTATGGTGCAGACAAGGTAATCTTCTTGCACAATGAAAAACTTAAGCACTACAGCACGGAAATCTACACAGAACTTTTTATGGATGTTATAAAAAATGATAAGCCTGATATTATTCTGATACCTGCAACAGTCCTTGGAAGGGATCTTGCCCCAAGGATTGCGGCAAGATGCGACACAGGACTGACAGCTGATGCAACAAAGCTTGATTTTGACCCTGAAAACAAGGAGTCGGCACTTCTGTATGTTACAAGACCTGCCTTTGGAGGAAACCTCTTTGGGACAATCATCAATGAGACAAAGAGACCTCAGATGACAACAATTAGGCCAGGAGTTATGGAGCCCATTCACAAGGATACTTCTAGAGAGTTTCAGTTTGACAAGAGGGAAGTCAGTATCGATCATATTGATGACAAGGTTAGGCTTATTGAGGTACTACAAAGGGACAATATGGCAGTTGACATCACCAAGGCGGATATCATCCTTTCAGGAGGAAGGGGTATCGGGGACAACTTCCACGTTCTTGAGGAATGTGCCAAGATGATCGGAGCCGAGGTTGGTGCCTCCAGGGGAGCTGTTGACAAGGGATTTATAGGAAAGGACCATCAGGTTGGTCAGACTGGGAAAACCGTCCGTCCCAAGGTCTACATAGCCTGTGGAATTTCAGGAGCTGTACAGCACCTGGCAGGAATGGAGAAGTCTGACTACATCATAGCCATCAACAAGGACCCGGAGGCTGCAATCTTCAGCGTGGCAAATATCGGTCTTGTTGGAGATGCCCTTGAGATACTTCCACTGTTAACAGAGGAAATCAAGATATACAGGGAAAGACCATATTAATCATAAGAGCATAATTAAAAGGGGCTGTCGGTAAATAGCTGATTTGGACCCCGTAAAAGTAAAATTAATAGAACCCGCAAGGCAAAAGGCTTTTCAATACTCCTTTAATCCTGCTGGGTTCTATTTTTGTCTTTTGGGGGCTTGTTTTTGGGTACAGCAAACAAGGGTTTTAGACTTGAAATTCGATTTTTTCTTATGCTGCTTTTTCTGCAGTTTTTCCTTCGAATTCTCTAATTTTCCCGATTTTGAATCTATGATATTTGTTAAGGTTGCGTCCAATAACATACAGCATAAATTCCTTGTAGACTTTTTCAGAGGAACGGTAATTGAATCGTCTGAACTTGTCATTCTCTTTTATGTCCCCAAAATGTCCTTCTGTTTGAATTGAGCGTATCTGTCGATTAAGGATTCCCTTTTCACTTTGTATGTTTTCGTGGGATCTCGCTTTAAGTTCTTCCCAAACCTCATTGACCTTCATGATTTTGTTTTTGTTGTAGTCCTTTTCTTCGTCGTATTGATAGAGACATTGGGATTTGAACTCACACCCACTACAGTCCTTGCTGGCATACACCTCAAATGATCTTTCCAAGCTTCCCTGCCTTCTTAACTCTGTCCTCTCATGTAAGAGTTTTCTCCCATCAGCGCACAAGTAGTAGGGTGCTTCCACATCGTCCACTTTCACCATGTTATGGTGTTTGCCGATGTCATTC
>NZ_JBJXRK010000013.1:0-55175 GCF_046224405.1 Gudongella ferriphila
TTAAGAACCCTATCAATGGGTAATAAATGTTTTGTAGAATAATGAAAGGAGGGATTGCGACCATGGAATCCATAAGAAAAGAAATAGGAAAAGGTTTGAGTATCAGCTCAACCTATACAGATAAATTCAAATCCAATTATTTGGGAGTCTATATTATCAGACCCCTTGACAGGAGCGAAGTTACCATGAATTCATTGCTGCCAATGGTTCTTGAAAGAGGGACAAAAAATCATCCAGGCACTCTTGAATTGAAGAGAAAACTCGAGGATCTTTTTGGCTCAAACCTTAACATAAGCGCATCCAGGAGAGGGGAAAGGCAGGTAATCAAATTCTCGATTGAGTGGGCAGATGGAAGATATACAGGAGAAAAAGGCTTGGATCGTGAAATCCTTCAGATGTTTAAAGAGGTAATTTTTGAACCGCACCTGGAAGGGGATTCATTCTCCGGCAAGTACGTTGAACAGGAAAAGAATAATCTGATTACAAGGATAAACAACAAGATCAATGACAAGAGAAGCTATTCAATAAACAGATGCATTGAAGAAATGTGCAGAGGTGAAAGATTCAGCATATACCCTGGAGGTTACGTGGAGGATGTAGATCAAATAGATGGGAAGGTTCTATATGATCACTACAGAAAGGTCCTTCAAACAAGCCAGATTGAGATGGTATACACAGGTCATGACAACCATTTTAACATGGAGGACATTATCCCAGCGGAGTTAAGGGAAAGAAAAGTGGTGACATTTGTTCCTCGGGAGACTATTATTGAGAAATCCCAGAACAGAAATCAAGTAAGAGAAAAAATGCCTGTCACTCAGGGAAAGCTGGTATTGGGATACAGGGCGGGCATACCCTATGAAGATAAACTTTATAATGGATTGCTTCTTGGCAATGAAATCTTCGGAGGAGGACCTAACTCAATTCTTTTCAGGAATGTTAGGGAAAAGCACAGCCTTGCATATTATGTAAGATCAAATATCATAAAACACAAATCCATTGTATTGCTGGATGCTGGTATTGAGTTTCAGAACTATCAAAAGACAGTGGACCTGATTAACCAGGGATTGCAGGATATGCTAAACGGCAACTTTTCTGATGAGGACATGGAAATTGCAAAGAAATCTGTTCGAACATCAAGCGAGTCAATTATCGACAGTCCACAGCTCATGTCAGAATTCATATTTGGAAAGATTATTGCAAATGACGATAGAAGTTTGGAAGAGATGATCCGACAGCTGGAAGAGGTGACAAGAGAGGATATCATTCTAGCCATGGGCAAAGTAAACCTGGATACCATCTATTTCATGGATGGCTTGAACAGGGAGGTGCAAGATGAAAGTAATTAGAAATGAAAATCTTAGAGAAGAAATATATCATCAGGAGCTGGACAATGGGATCAATCTTTTCTATTTTCCCAAGAAGGGCTTCACAAAGAAATATGCAATCTTCACAACCAATTATGGTTCTACCGATAATATTTTTGTTCCATTGGGAGAACGGGAGCCTGTGGAACTTCCTGAAGGAATAGCTCATTTTCTCGAGCACAAGCTCTTTGAGGAACCTGATGTAGACCTGTTCCAGAAATTTTCGTCACAGGGAGCATATGTAAATGCATATACAAATTTCAATCAAACCTCATATCTTTTTTATTCCACAGACAATTTCTATGAAAACCTTGATCTACTTGTTAGATTTGTTCAAAGTCCGTTCTTGACCGATGAGAACGTTGAGAAGGAAAAGGGTATAATTGCACAGGAGATTCAGATGTATCAGGATAACCCAAAATGGGTGGTGTTTTTCAACACACTAAAGGCCATGTATCACAGGCATCCGGTACGAACTGATATCGCAGGCACGGTTGAAAGCATTTACAGGATCACCAAGGAAGATCTGGAAACATCCTACAGGACTTTCTACAATCCTGGGAATATGGTGCTTTTCGTAGTTGGTGATCTGGACAAGGATGAAGTGTTGAAGACCGTTGAAAAGGCTGGCAAGGAGTATCCAACTACATCTGATGTTGTTGAACGAATTGTCCAGGATGAACCAGATGAAATACTTTTAAAGTCAATTGAAGAGAGAATGATGACATCAAAGCCCCTTTTCCATATAGGAGTCAAGGACACCGAGTTAGGTCAATCTGGAAGGGAAGCTGTCAAGAAGGACATAACAACAAATATTATTTTGGACATGCTGTTTACAAACAGCTCAGAATTTTATAATGAACTGTATTCCGAGGGTCTTGTGGATAGCACCTTTGGTGCTTATTTTACGGGCAAGAAGACATATGGACATTCCCTGATCGCCGGGCAAAGCGACAAACCTCAGGAAGTGTACAATAGGATCATGGAAATGTTTGGGGATCCTGCAAGGTATTTGACCAAGGAAGCCTTTCTGAGAATCAAGAAAAAGGAAATAGGAGGCTTTTTGACAGGCTTCAACTCTATAGAGTTTATTGCAAACAACCTGACAGATTTATATTTTCAGGACTTTTTGCTGATAGATTACCTTGATGTTCTAAATGAAATCAAATTTGAAGACATCATCAATAGATTTAAAAGTCACTTCAATGAGGATAGAAGTGTAATCTCAATAATCTGGCCTGAAATGGAATCAGATAATAATTGAAAGGTGGTTAAACGATGGACCCAGTAGCATTTTCAATATTCGGACTTGAGGTTCGATGGTATGGATTGCTAATAGCAATAGCAGTAATGATTGGAACTTTGATTGCAACAAAAGAGGCTGGAAGAAAGGGAATTAAGGAGGAAACATTTATAGATTTCCTATTGTTCGCAGTCCCTGTGGCGATTTTATTTGCACGACTATATTACGTGGTTTTCTCCTGGGATTACTACAGTGCCAATCCAGGCCAAATATTTAACATTAGAGGTGGAGGGCTGGCAATCCACGGAGCAGTGATAGGTGGAGCTCTGGTGGCGATAATCTTCTCAAAGGTCAAGAAGCTGAGATTCTGGACTCTGGCAGATGTGGCGGCTCCTAGTCTCATCTTGGGTCAGGCCATTGGAAGATGGGGTAATTTTGTAAACCAGGAAGCCCACGGAGGCCCAACAGACCTGCCATGGGGAATAATGGTGGATGGAGTGAAGGTTCACCCCACCTTTTTATACGAGTCAATATGGAACCTGCTTGTATTCATGTTTCTGATCTGGTACAGAAAAAAATCCAAGGTGGAGGGCGAGATTTTCCTGCTGTATGTAATCTTGTATTCTCTAGCTAGATTCTTTATTGAGGGCTTGAGAACAGACAGTCTGATGTTTGGACCATTCAGGGTAGCACAACTAATCAGTATATTAACCATAGTAGTGGGTGGCGCTGTACTTTACAACAGAAGAAAGGCAGTGGAAAATAAGCTTTAAACTTAAGAAAATGCAATAGAAAATCTATCTGAGAACCCGGAGAAATATCTTCCGGGTTCTGTTTTGTCTAGCTATCAGGACCAAAGTCCCAAAAGGGCACTTTATCCAACTAAAATGGTGGATAAAAACTAAGTTTTAGGGTAAAATGAATATAAAGTGGAGCAAAGTGGAGGAAAGTGGTAAATAAACGGCAAAGGTGGAGAAGAGTATGTTTATAGGTGAATATCAACATACTATCGATGAAAAGGGACGACTGATCATCCCTTCAAAATTCAGGGATCCTCTTGGTGATGAGTTTGTAATGACCAAAGGCCTTGACAACTGCCTTTTTGTTTACCCTAAGGATGAATGGAAAATTGTTGAGGATAAGTTAAAAGGCTTGCCGATGACCAACAAGGATGCAAGAGCCTTTGTCAGATTCTTCTTCTCTGGAGCCACAGAATGTATTCTTGATAAGCAGGGGAGAGTGCTTATTCCTGGTAACCTGAGAGAGCATTCGAAACTGGTCAAGGATACTGTAGTAATCGGTGTATCCACAAGGCTTGAAATTTGGAGCAAGGAAGAATGGAATGACTACAATGATGATGACAGCCTGAGCTATGACAGTATTGCAGAGAAAATGGCTGAATTGGGGATTTAATTGAATCAATTTTTGTAGGGGGTGTTCACATGGAATTTCATCACGTTTCGGTTTTGCTGAATGAAGTACTTGAAGGACTTGCCATCAGGGAAGATGGAATATATGTGGATGGCACTCTGGGAGGAGCTGGACATTCAAAAGAAATTTTAAAGAGGCTCACCACTGGTAGGCTTGTAGGAATAGATCAGGATGAGAATGCTCTTGAAAAATCCAAGGAAGTTTTGAAGGAGTACATTGACAAAGTAGACCTTGTACACTCAAATTACGTGAATATAAAAGACGTATTAAATAACTTGAACATAGAAAAGGTAGATGGAATTTTGCTTGACCTAGGAGTATCATCCCACCAGCTGGACACTGAGGAAAGGGGTTTCTCCCACAACAAGGACGCTCCTCTGGATATGAGAATGGATACCACCAGCGATTTTACAGCATGGGATGTTGTAAACAAGTATTCCGCACAAGAGTTAACAAGAATTTTTCTGGAATATGGAGAGGAAAAGTGGGGGAAGAGGATAGCTGAGTTTATTGTAAAGGAAAGGTCTGAAAAACCAATAGACACTACCCTGGAACTGGTGACAGTTATAAAGAAGGCAATTCCAAAAAAGGTTAGGATGGAGGGCCATCATCCAGCAAAGAAGACGTTTCAGGCAATCAGGATAGAGGTCAACGGAGAATTGGACGTTCTTAGGAGTGCAATAGCAGATATGGTGGAATGTTTGAAACCAGGAGGGAGACTGGCAATAATAACCTTCCATTCATTGGAAGACAGGATAGTGAAGGAGCAGTTCAAGGAGCTATACAAGGATTGCATCTGTCCACCGGGATTTCCAACCTGTGTTTGCGACAAGAGAAGAGAAATTGAAATTATCACAAGAAAACCGATTGTACCTGGCAAAGAGGAGCTAGATGAAAATCCAAGAAGCAGATCGGCTAAGCTAAGGGTTGCTGAACGAATATAGGCACTTGCAAGGGGGGCAAATATCATGATGGCGGCAAAAGTACTGTATGATCAATACCCGGAATACATAGGTGAGAAAAAACAGAAAACAGTCCAAAAAGTAGCTCGGAGAAAAAGCCATGCCCTAAATAGACAAATGTATATTACACTTGCAATAATTTTATTAAGTACTTCTTTATTTATACTACAGGGTTATGCTAAAATAACTTCTATGAGATTGGAAATAACAAGATTGGAAAACGAGGCTACTGAATTGGCGAAATTGAAGAAGGATCTGTCTGGTACTCTAGAGGGGTTGAAGAACAGTACATTGATAGCTGAACAGGCAAAAAATAGCCTGGGAATGATTTACCCAGAAGATGGTCAGATTCAATATATCACGGTCAATGAAACAGTATTGAATGATTCGTATCGGATTACATTCCAGGATAAGATCAGAAATGTGATAGGTCTATTTGCCAGCCTTTACTAGGAGGGATTTTATTGCACAAAATAAACAAATCAACCAAGAAACGATTAAGGTTTGCTATATTGGTAGTGACTTTAATCGTGTTTTTTTTAGGATACAGACTTATCAGGGTTCAAGTGATAGAGGGTGCTGACTATAAACGAGGTGCCATGCAGCAATGGACCAAGGCAATTGACCTTAAATCAGACAGGGGAATAATATACGACAGAAAGGGAAGAAAGTTGGCTGTAAATGTAACATCCTTTACAATATGGGCCAGTCCTTCCGATGTGAAAAACCCCGAAGAGGCGGCCATGAGACTTCAACCCATACTACAGCTTGACAGCAGTGAAATACTTGCAAGCCTGAAAAGGGAAAGCTCCGTTGTAAAGCTTAAGCAATGGATAACAAGGGAAGAGGCGGAAATGGTGCGTGAGCTTGGTATCGGAGGGATATCAATTGTTGATGACAACAAGAGATATTATCCGTTCGGGAATTTTGCATCCTATATCCTTGGCTTCACAGATATTGACAACAATGGCCTGTACGGAATAGAACGAGTCTATGATCAGTATTTAACAGGAGTACCAGGAGTTTGGGTCAAGGCTACAGACAGAGACAACAGACAGCTTCCCTATGGAAGCGAAAAAATTCATAATCCGGAGAATGGGACATCTGTTATCCTGACAATTGATGAAACTATTCAAGGGTTTGCAGAGGAAGCCGCACAGGAGGCATTAGAGAAGAACCAAGCGAAAAGCGTTTCAATAATTGTAATGGATCCTGTTACGGGAGAGGTTTTAGCCATGGCAAACAAACCTGACTACGATCCTAACAACCCTAGAAAATCCTTAAATGAGGAACTTAATAATCAATGGGAATCCCTTCCATTTGAGGAGCAGCAGCAAAAATGGTACGAGATGTGGAGAAACTATGCAATCAATGATATCTACGAGCCAGGATCTACCTTTAAGATAGTAACGGCTGCAGCGGCACTTGAGGAAGGAACGGCGAACTTAAACTCACATTATTACTGCAATGGATTTATTAGAGACATTCCAGGGGTGGTCCTGAGATGTTCCAGCTGGTATGATCCACATGGGGACCAGGATTTCGCAAGGGCCTTCAGTAATTCGTGTAATGTGGCTTTCGTAAACATGGCAAGAGAGCTTGGCACTGAAAAAATGTATGAATATATAAAAGCATTTGGTTTTGGCGAAGTGACGGGAATAGACCTTCTTGGTGAGCAAAGGGGAATCATACCATCTGGAACTGCCAGCATAAGGGAAGTCAACCTTGCGACCCTATCCTATGGTCACGGTATTGCAGTTACTCCAATACAGATGATCAATGCCATATCTGTAATTGGGAATGGTGGAAATCTCATGACTCCTCACATTGTCAAAGGGCTTGCTGATTCTGATGGGAATGTTGTAAAGCTGTTTGAACCTGAATTGAGAAGACAGGTGATATCTGAGACAACAACCAATGAGCTCTTGGATATGCTGGAGCTGACAGTTCTGGAAGGAACAGGTAGAAAGGCCTATGTACCTGGGTATAGAATTGGAGGTAAAACAGGGACCGCTCAGAAGATAATTGACGGAAGGTACGTAGATGGGAAATATATTTCTTCATTTGGAGGGTTGGCTCCGGTAGATGACCCTCAGGTTGCTGTTTTGGTGATTGTAGATGAGCCCACAGGTATCTACTACGGAGGTACAGTTGCGGGTCCTCCTGCCGCAAGTGTTATAGAAAGCACCCTTAAATACCTGGAGGTACCAAGGAAATATACGGATGAAGAGCTGAAGGCTACAAAAGAAACGGTTATTGTTCCTGATGTCAGGAATATATCCATAAATCGAGCGGGAAAAGAGCTCACTGACCTGGACCTTAAATATACAACCGAGTATGAGGATTTCAATACAGACACCATGGTATTGAATCAATATCCCTCACCTGGTGAAGAGGTTACCAAGGGGTCGATAATTGACCTGTATCTCGAGAATGGCAGCAGCAACCCTGTGCTATCCAGTGAGGATATTAATAATTCAAACTAAAGACAACTTTGAGTTGTCTTTCTTGTTCGGAAGTTAATAAATATGTCTGGTAAATGAAGTCAATCTTTACTATAATAGGAATGATATAGATTAAGAAAGACAATTGAGAGGAGTACGTATATGAATGAATCAACCCAGCTAATGCTGGCATCCGGTGCAGGATTTGTCTTGAGCTCTTTCCTTGGGCCAAAGATAATACCATTGCTGCAGCGACTGAAAATAGGCCAAAGCATAAGGGAGGACGGCCCATCATCCCACTTGGCAAAATCAGGGACACCAACCATGGGAGGGATAATTTTCCTTATAGCCTTTGTGGTTGCAACTACGATAGCTGTTGGGCTTAATGCTGATATGGGGATAATAATAGTTTCCACACTGGGATTCGGTGCAGTGGGATTTATGGACGATTATATAAAGGTTGTAAAAAAAAGGAATCTTGGATTGAGAGCCTATCAGAAGATTATTGGACAATTTGTGGTAGCCATGATTCTAATACATTATTACTTGAATTTCTCTGGATCATATCCGCAGATTTTGATACCCCTGCTAGGGGAGAAAAACCTCACTTTAGGGGTTCTCACAATACCTTTCCTGCTTGTTGTGATCATAGGTACTGTGAATGCAGTCAATCTAACTGACGGTCTGGACGGACTGGCAACAGGAGTCTCTGTAATAGTATTCGGGACTTTTGGATTGCTTTCACTGAGACTAGGGTATGTTGATGCCGCTGTGGCTTCATTTGCAATGGCGGGTTCACTGCTGGGTTTTCTGATCTACAACTACAACCCTGCAAGGATATTTATGGGTGATACTGGATCTCTTGCCCTTGGTGGAGCTTTGTCTGCCATAACCCTTTTATCAGGGACTTATATATTTATTCTTGTAATAGGAGGACTATTTTTTGCAGAGGCTCTTTCTGTGATGATTCAGGTCGGATACTTTAAGTTGACAGGGAAGAGGTTCTTCAGAATGGCACCTTTGCATCACCATTACGAGCAAAAAGGCTGGAAGGAAATTAAGGTTGTTTGGGTATTTTGGGCAACGACTTTGGTGCTTTCATTGACGGGGTTATTTATTCTAAGTTAGGAAGTGTTTATTATGTTGATTAAAGGCAAAAAAATATTGGTTATGGGAATTGGGATAACAGGAATATCCGCCATTAAAATGCTTATGGAGCATAATAATGAACTTATGGTATATGATGAAAAATCCAAAGAAGAGATTATTGAGCTACTTCACCAAAATGAAATTGACCAGGTTGCAGTAGTCGATGATGAAAGCAAATACCTGATCCAGGAGGTTGACTTTGTTGTGAAAAGTCCTGGCATACCTCCTGACCACCATATTATTGAATTTGCAGAGGATAAGGATATTCCGGTTATATCAGATATTGAACTGGCCTTCAATGTTGGAATACAGGGGACCGTAATTGGCATAACAGGAACCAACGGAAAAACCACATCCACCATGCTTGCGGGGGAGATACTGAAAAAGGCTGGAATCCAGACACACCTTGCAGGGAACATGGGAACAGGCATCCTTCAGGTTGTGGAGAAGGTAAAGCAGGAAGATTACATAGTGCTTGAATTAAGCAGCTTTCAGCTTGAGCATACATATCTTTTCAGACCCCAGGTGGCTTTAATAACCAATATAACAGAGGATCACCTGGATTGGCATGGTTCATTTGAAAACTACATGGCGTCAAAGTTTAAGATATTCTCAAATCAAAGTGCTGACAATCATCTGATTTTAAATTGGGATGACAAACACTTGAGAGGCTTGAAGGATAAGGTAAGACCTGAAATAATCTGGTTCAGCACACAGGAGGAGCTGGAGGAGGGAATTTATCTCAAGGATGACTCCATAATATATAGGATGGATGGAGCTGAGGAAACCATTCTGGAACTTGCAGATATAAAGATACCAGGGCTTCACAATATAGAAAACGTATGTGGAGTTGTAGGTATAATGAAGGCTTTGAAAATTGACAATGGGATAATCAGGGAATCGGTTAGATGCTTTAAGGGAGTTGAGCATAGAATTGAGTTTATCCAGGAAAAGAACGGAATTTCTTATTATAATGATTCAAAGGGAACCAATGTTCAGTCAACCCTTAAGGCCATACAGGCAATGGTTAGCCCCGTTGTCCTTATCGCAGGAGGCTATGACAAGGGTGCCGATTACGGAGATTTGACAGAGGCTCTGGTCCTTAAGTGCAGAGCGTTGATCCTTATGGGTGAGACTGCTGAAAAAATCAGGAAATCCGCAGAAGAAAATGGGATTTCAGAAATATATAAGGTGAAGAACATGGAGGAAGCAGTTAGGACAGCAGCCACAACAGGAATGGCTGGAGATGCTGTCCTATTGTCTCCAGCTTGCGCCAGCTGGGATATGTACAGAAATTTTGAAGAGAGAGGCAAGCATTTCAAGAGGATCGTAATGGAATTGACGGAGTGATACCATGGCAAATCAGAAGAAAAGAAAGAAGCCTGTAGACTTTTTAATATTTATTTCCGTCATTACTCTTGTATTCATAGGGATAATAATGGTTTATAGTGCTAGCTGGCCAGAAGGCATGGTCAGGTATGAGGATGGCAGCCATTATGCAAAAAGACATATACAGTGGGCTGTAGTAGGATTGCTCGTGATGTTAATGACCATGAACATCGACTACAGATTCTGGAAAAAGATTTCCCTCCCAATATATATAACAGCAATAATTTTAGGTCTTCTGATATTCAGCCCCATAGGAATGGAGCTCAAGGGGGCAAGAAGATGGATTGACATAGGATTTACAACCTTCATGCCATCGGATGTCATTAAGCTTGGAAGCATAGTTTTCTTTGCGGCATTTCTGGACAACAAGAAGGAAAGGGTAAGAAATTTTTTTGATGGTGCCATACCTGCTTTTATCCTAATAGGCCTGTCTGCAGGTCTTGTTTACCTGCAGAGGGACCTTAGCACAACAGCAACTGTTGCAGGGACTTTGTTTGCCATGTTTTTTGTGGCTGGGATGTGGCTTCCAATTATTGGAGTGCTCGTTGCAGGGGTTGGTATTTTTGCAAAATATGCAATATTTTCTGAAGGTAACGAGTATAGGCAACGTCGCGTATTTGCATTTTTGGACCCATTTGCCGATAAGCTGGGGGACGGGTGGCAGATAGTGCAATCACTTTATGCAATGGGATCCGGAGGTCTTCTTGGTGTAGGCCTTGGACAGAGCAGGCAGAAGTTCTTCTACATACCAGAGGCCTACAATGATTTCATTTTTTCAATTATTGGTGAGGAGCTTGGACTACTTGGATCAATGTTTGTGCTCTTGCTCTATGCTATGATAATATGGAGAGGGTATACAGTTGCCCTTCATGCAAAGGATGCCTTCGGCAGCTATCTTGCCACAGGGATAACAACTCTACTTGCGATTCAGACATTTATAAATATTGCCGTAGTTACATCCAGTATGCCCGTTACAGGAATAACACTTCCATTGATTAGCTTTGGAGGTACTTCCCTGGTTATTTACCTCGCAGGTATGGGAATACTGTTAAACATATCGAGGACATCTATTAGTGATAGGAGAAAGCCAGATGAAAATCATAGTTAGCGGAGGCGGAACAGGGGGACACATCTATCCTGCTTTAGCCATTGCGGAGGGTATTAAGGACAAGTTCAAAAATGTGGAGATTCTATATGTGGGGACTGAAGGAAGCCTTGAAGAGGAACTTGCACAGAAGGCTGGCTATACCTTCCAATCAATTCGTGTAAAGGGAATGCCCAGGAAGCTGAACAGGAGGTCAATCATTGCCATGAGGGAGCTCATACGTGGTCTCAGTGATTCCAGAAAAATTCTTAAGAGCTTCAAACCGGATCTTGTAATAGGAACTGGAGGCTATGTTTGCGGACCTATTCTGTACAGGGCAGCAAAAAGCAAAATTCCAACGGTTATACACGAACAGAATGCCTACCCTGGAATAACCAACAAGATTCTTTCAAGATTTGTAAACAAGGTTCTAATAACATATGATGACTCTAGAAAGTACTTCCACAAAGCCAGCGACGTGGTTCTTACAGGAAACCCTGTGAGGAAGGACATTATTGACCAGGATAGGAACAATGCCCGAAAGGAGCTGAGTCTGGATGAAAAGCCAACGGTTATTTCCTTTGGAGGTAGTGGAGGACAAAGGAGCCTAAACAACTCAATCCTGGGAATATTGGAAGAAGTGTCCAGGGATAATGCAATAAATCTTATCCATGTTACCGGCAAGTCACATTATGAGGCATTTGCTGAAAAGCTCAAGGATGAAAACATCCGACCCGGGAACAATATAGATATTCTTCCTTACCACCACAGAATGCCAATTGCAATACATGCAGCAGACCTTGTGATAACAAGCGGTGGAGCAATAGCACTTGCTGAGATTTCAGCTGCTGGAAAGCCATCAATATTGATACCTAAGGCTTATACAGCGGAAAATCATCAGGAGTACAATGCAAGATCCTTCCAGGAAAGAGGAGCTGCCCGTATGATTTTGGAAAAGGACCTGACACCGGAGTTTTTGTACAAGACAATAATGGAGCTGATTTCCGATGGTGACAAGCTAATGGAGATGTCAGAAAACAGCAAAAAAATGGGGAATCCAGATGCAACCAAGGCGATTGTTGGAGAAATTTCCAAGTTAATATAGATGGAAGGTGGAACAATGGTCAAGGAGACCAGAGTGCAAAGAAAGAATAGAAGACTAAGACTATATAGAGGGATAGCTCTTTTGATTGTCATAGCTGGTGTGCTGATATTCTGGAGTCTAAGGACAAGTCTGTTGGACATCAAGACCATAACAGTGGAAGGGACTTCCATACTATCCTCCCAGGAAATAATGGAAGCATCAGGTGTAGTTGTGGGCGAGAATATAATCAAGGCTAATATTGGGTCTGGAGAGAAAAAGGTTACAGAATTACCCTATATTGAGACTGCAGATATTAAAAGAAAGCTTCCTGGTACTGTGAATATTAAAGTCCAGGAAAGAAGACCCTACCTGCAGTTTGCATACAATTACAGCTATGCAATTGTTGATCCTGAGGGGGTTCTCCTTGAGTATTCCATTAGAAGGAACAATGACATACCCCTGGTCAAGGGACTGGACTGGGCGGAGCTTAAGGCCGGAGACAGCTTGACGGAAAAACCATTGGGAGAAAGCCTGTTGGACTTTTTCAATGACCAGGAGATTGAAGAGATCGTCCTGAACTTCAGGGAGATTGAATTTGACGAGGAGAAGAATATTAAGATTAATTTATTTAGTGGAGTGACTGTTGAATTTGGCCCCCTCTATAATGTAAAATATAAGTTAAAGGTACTCCAGGAAATAATTGAGGATGTTGAAGAGAAAAACATCCCTACAAAAATGATTATTATGAACAAAGGAGAACATCCGATAGTAGTTAGAGATGAGAAATGAGGGGGATAAAATGAAAATCAAGGGAGAATTAGTAGCACTTGTAGTGGTTTCCCTTATCCTTGGATTGATTTTATCCATCCAGTTCAAGACCATAAATCAGTCGGTTGGGGAGGGAGTGATGCCTACACAAAGGGCACAGGAGCTTGCCAACGAGTTGAGAAAAGCACAGGGTGAAATGGAATCACAGCTGAGGCATATACAGGAGCTTGAATCAAAAATTGAGCAATACGAAAAGGGTGGTATAGAAAACGACATCTACGCCGAAAACCTGTACAAGGATGCAATGAAATACAGAATGCTTGCAGGCTACACTGACCTGGTTGGAGAAGGGATTGTGCTTGAAATAAACGACCCTCCTGTTGACATACAATTTGGGGAGGGGTTCAGCATAGTGGATGAGCTTGATCTGATCCTTCAGGTTGTCAGTGTACTCAATGCTGCCGAGGCTGAAGCCATAAGCATAAACGATCAGCGATACACTGCATTCACTGAAATTGTAAGAGCTGGAAATCACATAGAAATCAATGGTGTTTCCACCAGTTCGCCTATAATAATAAAAGCGGTTGGAAATCCTAATACACTTGAATCAGCTTTGAGTATCAAGTGGGGTATCGTGTGGCAGCTAAGAAACTACGATTACATTGTACATTTGACCCAGGAAAAGGAAGTTCAAATTCCGAGATATAGAAGGGTTAAAGATTTCATATACGCCACTCCTGTTGAAGAAACAATAGACTAGGAGGGTTATTATGAATAGGAATAATCCCAAGCTTATGATTACCGTATTCAGTATCCTGGTGGGAATACTTATAGCTTCTCAAATGAAACTTAATGTTCAGCTATTGACTCCTGTGACAGTTAAGTCGATAATGGATACCAGGAAGGAGATTGATGCTGTAAGGAATGAAATCAGTGAATTGGAAAAGATTGTCGCTCAAAGGGAAGCTGAATTGACAACACTGGAGAGCATCAATACAGGTGAGGTCAACATAATTGATATCCTAAAGAAGGATGTCATGGAAAATAGGAACAGGGCTGGCTACACAGCCATGGAAGGTCCAGGTCTGGAAATCATCATGTATGATAATATTGGTGGCGGCATAGGACTGAACTTCAATGATTATATAATCCATGATGTTGACATAATGAACATAATCAATGACCTGAGAGTTGCGGGAGCCGAGGCGATCAGTATAAACGATCAGAGAATAATCGCATCAAGTGAAGTGAAATGTGGAGGCCCAATAATACGTGTAAATGGCAAAAGTATTGGAACACCTTTTGTAATAAACGCAATAGGTGATCCCCAATTGTTGATGGCAGCTGTTAATGCTCCAGGTACATATGGAGATAATCTGACAAAAATATATGGAATTGGGCTTCAGCCATACGTAAAGGATAAGGTAGAGGTTGCTGCCTATAAGGGATCGTTTAAGTTTAATTATGCTAAACCTATGGAAGAAGGTGAGTAAATGGTATATGCTTTAATTGGAATACTAGTAGGAGCAATAATTGGATTTCTTCTTCCATATACCTATAACACTGCATACACTCTTTATATATCCGTGGCAATATTGGCCTGTCTTGACTCTGTATTTGGAGGGATCAGAGCCAATCTGGAAAACAAGTTCAATACCAGGATTTTTATTTCCGGTTTTTTCGGAAATGCAATATTGGCGGCATTTTTGGCATACATTGGGGATGGGTTAGGATTTCCGCTGTATTATGCAGCCATTTTCACCTTTGGAAGCAGACTTTTTGACAATTTCGCTAAGATAAGAAGACTCTGGCTATTCAAGGAAAAGTCGGTAAAAACACAAAAGTAACATCCAAATGAGAATAGGAGGAATGGGAATGTTTGATTTTGACATTGATGTTGACCAATTTGCAAGAATTAAGGTTTTTGGAGTAGGAGGAGGAGGTAATAATGCTGTAAATCGCATGATCGAATGCGGAGTGAGGGGTATTGAATTTATAGCCCTTAATACTGATAAACAGGCATTGTACTCATCCAGGGCAGAACAGAAGGTCCAACTGGGAGAAAAGATTACAAAAGGACTTGGAGCAGGAGCTAATCCAGAGATTGGAACCAAGGCAGCAGAAGAAAACAGAAATGAAATTCTTGAAACACTTAAAGGTGCTGACATGGTCTTCATCACTGCCGGCATGGGTGGAGGAACTGGAACAGGAGCAGCTCCCGTTGTGGCGGAAATCGCCAAGGAGCTGGGAATTCTTACTGTTGGAGTTGTTACAAAGCCATTTACCTTTGAAGGTAAGAAGAGACTTCTCCACGCAGAGCAGGGGATTCAGGAATTGAAGGAGAGAGTTGACACTCTTGTAACAATACCCAATGATAGACTGCTTCAGATTGCTGACAAGAAGACTACAATGGCAGATGCTTTCATGATGGCTGATGAAGTGTTGAAGCAAGGCATACAGGGTATATCCGACCTTATAAGTGTACCTAATCTTATTAACCTTGACTTTGCGGATGTCAAGACAATCATGTTTGACAAGGGCATTGCACATATGGGGATAGGCAAGGCTTCCGGAGACAACAGAGCAACAGAGGCTGCAAAGCAAGCTATTACAAGTCCTTTGCTTGAAACATCAATTGAAGGTGCCAGATCAGTTCTCCTTAATATCACAGGAGGAAATGACCTAGGAATATTTGAAGTAAATGAAGCGGCAGATATCATAAGACAGTCAGTAGATCCAGATGCAAACATAATATTCGGAGCAGGAATAGATGAAAGCATGTCAGACGAGATTCAGATCACTGTTATTGCAACAGGCTTTGAAGAGGGTCCTGTAAAGAACAAATCCACAATAAATCAAAAGGCAGGCCTGTTTGGAGCAAGAAAGGCAGAGGAACCTGTTGTGGCAAAGGAAGAAAAGGAAGTAAACATGGAGGATTTGGACATTCCAATATTCCTAAGAAGAAGAGACAGAAACAAATAGACCAGAGGACGTATCCAGTAAAGGGATACGTCTTTTAGTAGGGAGGATGATAACCGTGAAGTGTCCATATTGTGAATATCAGGAATCTAAGGTAGTGGACTCAAGACCTACAGATGAAGGGCAGGCAATAAGACGCAGAAGGGAATGCATTAGTTGTGGAAAAAGATTTACCACATATGAGAAAATCGAAGAGCTACCCATCGTTGTTGTGAAAAAAGACGGAAACAGGCAGGTCTATGATAGAAACAAGCTTATGAACGGAATTATAAAGGCCTGCGAGAAACGACCTGTTTCAATGAGTTCAATTGAGCAGATTGTGGATGACATTGAAAAGACCATCTTTAATTCCCTCGAGAATGAAATCACCTCAACACAAATTGGTGAACTTGTAATGAATAAGCTTAAGGACCTTGACGAGGTTGCCTATGTAAGGTTTGCGTCTGTGTACAGACAATTCAAGGATGTCAATTCCTTCATGGACGAACTTAAAAAAATTCTTGGTGAGAATAAATAGGGGCTGTTTACTAATGAATAAAAACAAAATTAATGACCTGTTGGTGCAAAACATTTTGCGGTATGGAAATGTTGGAGTCCACGTAATTGACAAGGACAGAAAAACCATCATATACAATGAGGCAATGGCAGAGTTGGAAGGGCTTGAGATATACCAGGTTTTGGACAAGGATATTCTGGATATTTTCCCCAGCTTAAATGAAAACACCTCAACTCTTATAAAGGTGATACATTCAGGGGAGCCGATTCTCAATTCCACCCAGACCTATTTCAACTATAGGGGTCATTCAATCACCACAATAAGTTCAACCATACCCTTGTACAATGGTAATGTCATTGTAGGAGCAATGGAAATTGCCCAGGATGTAACCAACCTGAGAAAGTTGTCCGATCAGCTGCTGGAGCTTCAGCAGGAGCTGAAGGAAAGCAAGCGGGACTCCAGGAAAACTCCACAAATAAAAAAGTATAACTTTGGTAATATTATCGGCAACAACAAGTCTCTGGTAATGGCCAAGGAGGTTGGGGAAAGGGCAAGTGAAACCCCTTCTAGCGTTCTGATCCATGGAGAAACAGGAACCGGGAAGGAGATGTTCGCCCAATCCATACATAACCATGGTATAAGGCGAAACAACACCTTCATAGCCCAGAATTGTGCCGCTATTCCCGATTCTCTTCTGGAGGGGATCCTGTTTGGAACAGAAAAGGGAGGCTTTACAGGAGCAATTGAGAGGGAGGGTATTTTTGAACAGGCAAATGGTGGGACACTTCTATTGGATGAGGTAAATTCCATGAGCCTTCCCTTGCAGGCGAAGCTCCTTAGAGTCCTTCAGGAGGGATATATAAGGAGAATCGGAGGTTTAAGGGACATCCCAATTGATGTCAGGATTATAGCAACCACAAATGATGACCCAAGGTCAGCCATAGAAATCGGCTCAATAAGAAGAGATCTTTATTACAGACTTAGCGTAATCAACATTCACATACCTCCTCTGAGGGAAAGGCTGGACGATCTGCAGCTTCTTACAGATTATTTCGTCAAAAAGTATAACAAGCTTTTGAACAAATCAATTGAGAAGGTATCCGACCAGGTAATGATTGATTTCATGAACTACGATTGGCCAGGAAATATCCGAGAGCTGGAGAATTTCATTGAAGGTGCCATGAATATGGTGTCTTCAAGGGACAAGGTTCTGAATAGGGAAAACTTCATAACATCAAATTTCATTCCTCGGACATCAGAGCTTGGGAACAATCTAATCAGTGGATTGTCTGAAAAGTCACTTCCACAATTACTTGAGGGAATAGAGGAAAAGCTGATAGTTGAAATGATGGGCAGATACAGCAACAATATAACAAAGACTGCAAAGCATCTTGGTATCAATAGACAGACATTGCAGCACAAGTTAAAGAAATACAAATAACCGCAATATTATTTGCACCTAATGCAAATAATATTGCGGTTTTATTGTTAAAAATTATATAATTACCGGAGAATTATGAGAAAACAACTGATAAACGTGTAAATTACTAGTGCGGAAATTTTGGCACGAGACTTGCAATAATATATAGACAGAACAAGAGTAAGCTTTATCAAATACTAACGGAGGTGTATTATGAGAAAAGAGAATGTAAAGGTAATTATTTGGGGACTTGGTGCAATGGGAAGCGGTATGGCAGATATGTTGCTGAAGAAGGAAGGCGTTGAAATTGTAGGCGCAGTTGGTAGAGGAAACAAGCTTGGCAAGAGCATGTATGATTATATTGCGACTGAAAGAGGCGACAGACCTGATGTTATTATAGGCACACCTGAAGATGTTATAACCGAGGGATGTGCAGACGTTGTACTTACTGCTACAGATTCTTTTACAAAGATTGCTTTTGATAGACTGAAGTTTATACTGGAAAAGAAAATAAATGTTGTTTCATCAGCTGAAGAGATGGCTTATCCACTTGCACAATCACCAGAGGAAGCTAAAAAGCTGGATGAGATTGCAAAGGCTAATGGAGTTTCAATCATAGGGACTGGTATCAACCCTGGACTTATCATGGACCTGCTTGTTGTTCTTATGACAGGCTGCTGCGAAAGTGTTGACTCCATAACTGCAAGAAGGGTCAACAGCCTTTCACCATTTGGACCGGCTGTAATGGAGGAGCAGGGAATTGGAATCACCAAGGAAGAATTTGAAGAGGGAGTAAGGACAGGACACCTTTCAGGACACGTTGGATTCCCTGAATCAATAAGAATGATTGCTGATGCATTAGGTTGGGAAGTTGAAAAGATAGAGCAGTCAATGGAGCCAATCATGACAGATGTTGACAGAAAGTCACCTTATGGGTTTGCAAAGGCTGGAAACGTTGCAGGTTGTGCAATGAAAGGCTTTGGATACGTTGATGGAGAAATGAAGATAGAAATGGATCACCCTCAGCAGATAGAGCCAGAGATGGTAGGGGTACAAACTGGAGATTATGTAATAATCAAGGGTAATCCAAACATTAATCTTGTGAACTCACCTGAGGTTCCAGGAGGAATCGGAACCATAGCTATGTGTGTAAATATGATTCCACATATTATCAATGCAAGACCAGGATTAAAGACTATGATTGACCTGCCAGTACCAAGAGCAATCATGGGCGACATGAGAAAGATGATTGAAGTAGAGTAAATAAGTATAGCATTTAACAACAATATTAAGGAAATGTAATATAGAAGAGATGAGTAGATAATTTTATCTACTCATTCTTCCATGAAGAAAGTAGAAAAAGGAGGAAGAGCAATGGATGCAATAAAAGGCGACTGGGTAAGGATCCATAAGATTGTCCTGAATGTAGGAGAAAGAGCTCCAAACATTCCAGAGGACACTCAAAGCGTACCCTTGGAAATGTGGGATAAGGGATTTCTATTGAACAATGAGGCAAAAATTGGAGACGACGTTGAAATCGAAACCTATATCGGAAGAAGGGTCTCAGGAAAGCTGCTTGAAGTTAATCCATTCTGGGATCATGACTACGGCAAGGCTGTCCCTGAGCTGCTTTATATAGGAAGACAGGCTAGAGAGCTATTGGAGGAAGGTGAAATTAATGACTAAGGATAGAAGCTTCAGTGCTGTTATGGCAAGAAAGCCTGAAATTATGAAGTCTTCAGTGGGCATTGACTACGACCTGTTCGAGTCAGGCAGAATTTCATTTGATTATGAGAGAATGATGAAGGAAACAGGCTACAGCCTGCAGGAGATTGAAGAGATTCAAAAGGAAACAACTGTTGGCAATACTCCCCTTTATGAGTTGAGAAACATCACAAGGCTGGCAAGAAGATATTCGGCTCCAGGCAAGGGAGCAAGAATTTTCCTAAAAGATGAAGCAAGCAATCCTTCAGGAAGCTTCAAGGCCAGAAGGGCAGCTACAGCGGTTTATCATGCGCAAAAATTGGGGTATAAAGGTGTTATAGCGGCTACATCAGGAAACTATGGAGCAGCCGTTGCATCACAGGCCGCCATGAGGGGCCTTAAATGTATAATCGTACAGGAATGCTATGACTCAAAGGGTGTTGGACAGCCTGAAATAATTGAGAAGGCGAGAGCTTGTGAGGCATATGGTGCTGAGGTTGTTCAGCTTTCTGTTGGTCCTGAGCTTTTCTATTCATTCCTGCTTCTTCTAGAGGACACTGGATTCTTCAACGCATCCCTTTACACGCCTTTCGGAATAGCTGGAGTTGAGACTCTTGGCTACGAACTTTCCATGGAGTTTAGAGAGAAGGAAGGAAGAGATCCAGATGCGGTAATGGTGACAAATGCAGGTGGTGGGAATCTGACAGGAACTGCAAGAGGACTTGTTAAGGCAGGTGCGCTGGATACAAAGGTTATTGGTGCAAGCGTAAGCCTTGCAGGACTTCACATGGCCAGTGACACCCAATTCAACAAGAAATCCTTCACAACAGGCCATACAGGCTTTGGGATTCCCTTTGCAACCTGGCCGGACAGGTCCGACGTTCCTAGATCGGCAGCAAGACCTCTTAGGTACATGGATAGATATGTAACCGTAAATCAGGGCTCGGTATTCTATATGACAGAGCTTCTGGCCCAGGTTGAGGGCCTTGAGAGAGGACCTGCAGGAAACACGGCACTTGCCGCAGCATTTGTTGTGGCACAGGAAATGGATGAGGACCAGATTATTGTGGTACAGGAAACTGAGTATACAGGAGCTGGAAAACACATTAATCCTCAGTTGACCTTTGCCAAGGAAAACGGGATTAAGATTCTGAAGGGAGATCCTTCCCAGGAGATTCCTGGTGAGAATATAATTCTTCCAGAAAATCCTGGAATGCTGTGTATAGAAGAACTGGACATTGAAAAGACCAAAAAGTCCTATATAAGAAATTGCATCAAGAACACAGGAGTTGAATCTGTAAACAGGGAAGACCTTGATTTCCTTGTGGCTGATACAAAATCAAACGAAGATTTCGTAAGGGAAGCACTGGAGGAATTGGGAGTAAAAGTTGAAACGGAGGAAATATAATGAAGAGAGCAGATGATTTTCAGGAGAGAAGAAAACACCTGGCAGATCTTTCGGAAGAACAGCTTGAAGCCAAGTTCTGGGAACTGGCTGAAAAGCTTGTTGACCCAATAGTTGATCTGGGATACAAAAATACCAGTCCTTCAATTGAGAGAAGTGTTCTTTTAAGAATGGGCTTCTCGAGTGTTGAGGCAAAAAGTATTGTTGACAATGCAATTGACAGGGGCTTGATAGGCAAGGGAGCAGGACAAATCGTATACAAGCTTGCCGACAAAAAGGGAATCAGCATAAGGGAAGCAGGTCTTCTTCTGGTTGAAGGAGATTCATGGGATGAAGTAAAGCCCTTATTTGAAGGAGGTGCCAAGTAATGGAGCTTAAACCAAATGAGAAACTGAACATCAAGGAATTGTTGAAGGATATAGAGAACTACAGGCCAAAGAGAAGAGGATGGCACTGGAGAGAGGGAGTCGGCGAAAAGAGGCAGATTGGTAAGTTCGAATACTATGACACTTCAGAGAACCTGAAGCAAAGCCAGCCACTTCCTGCATCCAAGTACTTTGAGAATATCGATCCACAGCCACAGCCTGTCATCACAACTGAGATAGCTTCCGGTAGATTTGAGGATGACATCAGAAGAATGAGAATGGCTGCTTGGCATGGTGCTGACCACCTGATGGTAATAAGAACAGCAGGACAGTCACACTTTGAAAGTCTAATCGAAGGAACACCTCAGGGAGTCGGAGGAATACCAATAAGCCGTAAGCAGGTTAGGGCTCAGAGAAAGGCTCTTGACCTGATAGAGGAAGAGGTAGGAAGACCAATAAACTACCATTCATACGTATCTGGGGTTGCAGGTCCTGAAATAGCTGTTATGTTCGCTGAGGAAGGTGTAAACGGAGCCCACCAGGATCCACAGTACAACGTTCTTTACAGAAACATTAACATGATCAGGTCATTTGTTGACGCAGCTGAGGCAAAAAAGGTAATGACATGGGCTGACATAGCACAGATTGACGGAGCCCACAATGCAAATGCAACTGCAAGGGAAGCCTGGAAGGTAATGCCTGAATTGATGGTGCAGCATGCCATAAACTCCATCTTCTCCGTAAAGGTAGGAATGAAGAAGGGTAACATTTGCCTTTCAACAGTACCGCCAACTGCACCACCTGCACCAAGTATGAGGCTTGACCTGCCATATGCAGTGGCTTTGAGGGACCTCTTCAAGGAATACAGAATGAGAGCTCAGCAGAACACAAAATACATGGAGTCATCAGCAAGGGAAGCCACCGTTACCCATGTATTGAACCTTTTGATTTCTCAGCTTACATCGGCTGACATTCAATCAACAATTACACCTGACGAAGGCAGAAATGTGCCTTGGCACATTTACAACATCGAGGCTACAGATACAGCAAAGCAGGTATTCAACGGTCTTGATGGACTGATGTCAATGGTCCAGCTAAAGAGGAACGACAGCGAGCTTGGAGACATGGTAAGGGAGCTTAAGGAAAGAGCTATCCTGTTCATGGAGGAAATGCTTGAAATCGGAGGATACTTCAAGGCAGTCCAGGAGGGCTTCTTCGTCGATTCAGGATATTATCCGGAAAGAAACGGAGACGGCATTGTAAGAAAGATCGACGGTGGTGTTGGAGAAGGTACAGTCTATGAAAGGGATCAGGACTACATGGCTCCTGTTACTGCTCACTTTGGATACAACAATGTGGCGCAGTACGGAGAGGAGTATGTTGAGAACCCATCCAAGCTTATCGGTGGCTCAACACTTGAGGATCCTGACAAGATAATCTTCATTGACGAGCTTGATGAGTCCGACAATGTAAATGTAAGACTTGAGGAAGTGAAGGATCTTATCGGAACAACAAAGCTGAAGCCGGAGATGGAGTGGCTTGGAGACGGAATCATCCTTCTGACAATGTTTCTTCCAACAGATGTTAGGACAGCGGAGTTTGCTGCACTTGAAATTGCAAAGAAAATGAATCTTCACGACTGTGAGGTAATCCATAAGGAAATCATGCAGGAAGCAGAGGGTACGAGAATAGAGCTTAAGGGTAAGGTTGATTTCTCAATTGACACCAGCGAGCTGGTAATTCCTCCGAAACCTGAAGAGATGTCAGATGACCAGATCAGGGAAGATATTGAAGAGAAGCCTATGAGGGTTGTTGCTGCAACTGTAGGTGAGGACGAACACTCTGTGGGAATCCGTGAGATAATTGACATCAAGCACGGTGGTATCGAGAAATACGGCATCGAATGCCATATTCTCGGAACGTCAGTATCAGTTGAGAAGCTTGTAGATGCAGCGATTGAGATCAATGCAGATGCAATATTGACCTCAACAATCATCTCACACGACGATATACACTACAAGAACATGAAGAAGCTTCACCAATATGCCATTGAAAGAGGCGTAAGGGACAAGATGATATTTATTGCAGGAGGAACTCAGGTATCAAATGAGATGGCTGTAGCAAATGGAATGGACGCAGGATTTGGCCGTGGAACAAAAGGTTCACATGTAGCCACCTTCCTAGTGAAGAAGAGACGTGAAATGGCCAATGAAGATTAATCTTCTGGTAGCTGAAATAGGTAGCACAACAACAGTTGTAAATGCATTTAACCAGATTGAAACAGATCCGGTTTTCCTTGGACAGGGACAGGGGGCAACCTCTGTCCTTCAAGGGGATGTCACAATCGGTCTCCACGAGGCCATAGATGACCTTTGCAAAAACCTGAAGGTTGACAAGGTGGAGTATGACGAGCTTATAGCCACAAGCTCCGCCGCAGGTGGACTTAGAATGACTGTACATGGCCTGGTCTATGACATGACTGTCAGAGCCGCTAAGGAGGCAGCCCTTGGAGCTGGAGCGAATATCAAGTATATAACCGCAGGAAGGCTGAGAAAGTCAGATCTCAGGAAAATCAAGGAAACCAATCCGAACATTATCCTCATTGCAGGTGGTGTTGACTACGGGGAAAGGGACACCGCCCTGGACAATGCGGAGCTCATAGCTGAACTGAACCTGGGGATTCCAGTCATATATGCAGGAAACGTTGAGAACCATGAAGATATAAGGGATATTTTCCAAGGTACGGATAATGAACTGTATATAGTTGAAAATGTCTACCCCAAAATAGACGAGCTGAATATTGAGCCAACCAGGAAGGTCATTCAGTCTGTCTTTGAAAAACACATAATCCATGCTCCGGGAATGGAGAAGATCAGGGACATGGTCACAGGAAACATTATGCCAACCCCTGGTGCTGTCATGGAGGCATCTCAGGTTCTCTATGAAGAGATTGGAGACCTGATGACAATAGATGTGGGTGGAGCCACTACGGATGTTCATTCAGTTACAGAGGACAGTGAGGAAATTTCAAGAATCATCCTGAGTCCGGAACCCATGGCAAAAAGGACAGTGGAGGGAGACCTTGGAGTTTTTGTAAATATGAGGAACATCGTCGAAATGGTTGGAGAGAAAAAACTTATGGAAGAGCTGGACCTTGACGAGCCTGCACTGGATAACCTTATCCAGCACCATAAGCCTATACCCAAATCAGACCTTGAGAAAAGGTTTGTTGAGGTTCTTACAGAGCATGCAACACTTACTGCCGTAAAGAGACACAGTGGAAGACTGAAGCATATCTATGGACCAAGCGGCAAGAAGACAATCGCTGAAGGAAAGGACCTTACAGGGGTGAGATATATTGTTGGAACCGGTGGTGCATTGACTAGGCTTCCGGGGAGAACTGAGATAATAAAAAAGATTCCCCTATCAAACAACGGAACTGATCTCTTGCCCAACAAAGAGGCCGAAATACTGGTGGATAACCACTATATAATGGCATCACTGGGAGTTATGTCCAAGAAGTACCCTGAAATAGCTCTTGACCTTATGATGAAGAGCTTTGGATTGAGATAGAACAGGAGGAATGCTATGGCATATCCAAGAATTACAATAGATACCGAGAAACTTAGAAGCAATGTAAGAACAGTAATGGAGTTGGTTGCTCCATTCCATATAACAATTGCGGGAGTTACAAAGGGCTTTTCTGCAAATCCTGAAATTGCAAAGGCCTATGTGGACGGAGGAGTGACCTACCTTGCAGATTCGAGACTGCAGAATCTCAAGAAGCTCAAGGATCTCCAAATACCTAAGCTTATGCTGAGACTTCCCATGATTTCCGAGGCAGAGGAGCTTGTTAAATATGCGGACATTTCCTTGAATTCAGAGGTTGAAACCGTGAAGGCCCTCAATGCCGCTGCCCAAAAGAACAACAAGGTTCATGATGTAATACTCATGGTTGACCTGGGAGACCTGAGGGAAGGATACTTCCATGAGGAAGATCTTATGGAGGCTGTGAAGGAGATACTGGACCTTAAATGGATTAAAATAAAGGGACTGGGTGTCAATCTTACCTGCTATGGTGGAGTCATTCCAAATGAGAGGATCCTTCAGAAGCTTGTGGATATGGTCACAAGAGTTGAAGATAAGTTTAAAATAAAGCTGGAGATAGTCTCAGGGGGAAATTCAAGCACGGTTCATCTTCTTGACGGTAGAATCCCTAAGGGAATCAACCATCTGAGAATGGGAGAGGCTCTATTGATGGGAACAGAGGCAGCATATGGGAATAGAATTCCTGGCACTGACGATTCAGTTTTCACACTTGAGGCTCAGGTCATTGAGGTTAAGGAAAAACCTTCAGTGCCAACTGAAGAAATAGGACGGGATGCCTTCGGGAAGGTCCCTACATTTGTGGACAGAGGTGTAAGGAAGAGGATACTCTGTGCGGTGGGTAAGCAGGACATGGATATTGATACGCTGAGCCCCATTGATCCTGGCTTGATAATCCTTGGCGGTAGCTCCGATCACTTGATACTTGATGGTTCAGATGCCCAGAAGGATTACAAGGTTGGGGACATAGTGTCCTTTAAAATGCATTATGTGAGCATGCTTAGAATAATGACAAGCGAATATGTGGAAAAGAGAATAATTTAGGGGCCCTTGTGGCTCCTTTTCCATTTATGCAGAATGAGGGCATGTTGTGATATAATAATTGTATGTATCAGAAAAAATGAAAATAGGTGATCTAATTGGATTTGTTTACTATGTCGATGGAGGACAAACTAAAAAAGGAAGCCCCTCTTGCTGATCGATTGAGACCGGAAAGTATTGAGGAATTCGTGGGTCAGGAGCATATCCTTGGAGAGGGTAAATTTTTAAATAGAGCAATAAAGGCTGACAGGATCAACTCCATGATCTTCTACGGGCCTCCGGGAACCGGCAAGACCACACTTGCCATGATAATTGCGAACCAGACAAAAATGAGATTTGAGAAGCTCTCTGCAGTTACAGCGGGGGTTAAGGATATAAGGGAGGTCGTTGCAAGGGCAGAGGAAAACCTAAAGCTTAGAGGAAAAAAGACCATCCTGTTTGTTGACGAGATACATAGGTTCAACAAGTCCCAGCAAGATGCCCTTCTGCCATTTGTGGAAAGGGGAATAATCATCCTCATAGGAGCCACAACGGAAAATCCATATTTTGAAGTTAACAAGGCTCTTCTTTCAAGAGCCATGGTTCTCCTGCTTCATCCCTTGGAGAGAAGGAATCTGGAGCAGCTGCTTGACAGGGCGCTGAAAGATAAGGAAAAAGGTTTGGGAGATTATAAGGTGAAGCTTGCTGATGATGCAAGGGATTACCTTCTTTCCATTGCCCAGGGGGATGGGAGGATCCTTCTCAATTCAATTGAGATAGGGGTTCTGTCGACCGAACCTGGAGAGGATGGAACAAGAGTTATTGACCTTGAGGGTATCAAGGAATCCATTCAGGTAAAGACGGCCAAGTACGACAAAGGAGGGGATGAGCACTATGATACAATCTCAGCCTTTATTAAGAGTATGAGAGGCTCTGACCCTGATGCAACCCTGTACTACCTGGCCAAGATGATCAATGCGGGAGAGGATCCAATATTTATAGCAAGAAGGATCATAATTGCAGCTTCGGAGGATGTGGGCAACGCAGATCCCCAGGCCCTTCAGATTGCCACTGCAGCCCTTCAGGCTGTCCATGCAATAGGAATGCCGGAAGGAAGGATAATACTGTCTCAGGCAGCCCTGTACGTGGCCACAGCACCAAAGAGCAACCGGGCCTACCTTGGAATTGACAAGGCACTGTCGGATATAAGAAACAATGAAATAGGAGCTGTTCCACTTCATCTTAAGGATGCCCACTACGGTGGGGCGAAGGCTTTGGGTCATGGAAAGACCTATCTCTATCCACACGACTACCCTGGAGGGCATGTTGAGCAGGCCTACCTTCCAGAGGGAATGGAGGACAAGGTATATTACGAGCCCACTGACCATGGATATGAGAAGAGGATCAAGGATGGGATGAAGAAGAAAAGATAATTCGCAATTCTCAGTTCACAGATCACAATTAGAAGACTTAAGATTTAAAGATTTAACCAGGACAGGGTAATTAATGCTATTGTCATCTCGACCTTGTGGAGAGATCTGGCTTCCATAGCCCTCAGGTGTTTGCACGCAGTTCTTACCCTCTCAATGAAATATCTAGAAATCGTAGATTTCTGATATTTCTATTGCCGGGCACGTGGTTCTTCAAGTCCGATTAAAATCATCAGCTCGTTTTCACCGCTGATTCCTATGCCGCTTCGCTTGGAGGAATCAAAGCACTCCGAAATCCTCGCTGGATTTTAAAGTCGTTCTTTCATATGAACAGCTTTGCAAAGCACCTTTCGGGCTAATGATATCTGTCATCCTGAGGTTTGCCGAAGGATCTTGGACCCATGAGATCGACCCAAGCGTCATCTCGAGCCTGTCGAGAGATCTCGTACCCCCGAACCTGCCCTATATAATTGTTCGTTGTTCATTGTACGATATTCATTGAAAATACAGGTATTTTCTTGACAAACACTGGTCTTCAATTTATAATAATCTAAAAGAATCCCGACTTTGAAGGGGAGAGTAGGCACAGGAAGTAGTTCAAGGGAGCCGGTAACAGTGAGACGCCGGTACGAAGCCTCTGCTGAAGAACACCCACGAGTCTCCAACCGAAAGGATTGAATCCCGGTAGGCCTGGACGGCAGCACACCGTTAACAGTGTCAAAGAGGCTCACAGCAAACAGGGTGGTACCGCGGAAGATAACCTTTCGTCCTTATTATAAGGATGGAGGGTTTTTGTTTTTTCTAATACTAACAGGGAGGTAATGAGATGAAGTTATCAGTAAAGGATATTTTCAGGAATTCAGAGGATTACATGGGCAAGAAAGTAAGACTTGAGGGCTGGATAAGAACATCCAGATCATCAAAGGCTTTTGGGTTTATCGAACTGAATGATGGTTCATTCTTTAAGAATATCCAGATTGTTTATGACGATACCTTAACAAATTTCAAGGAAGTTGAAAAGCTGGCAATATATTCTGCCATAGTAGTGGAGGGTACACTGGTTCAGACTCCAGGAGCCAAGCAGCCATTTGAAATCAAGGCGGAGGGAATCGCTCTTGAGGGTGAGTCAACTAGCGATTATCCAATACAGAAGAAAAGACACACCCTTGAGTACCTAAGAACTATCGCACACCTTAGACCTAGGACAAACATCTATAGTGCAGTTTTCAGGGTAAGGTCAATCCTGGCTTACGCCATCCACAAGTTTTTCCAGGAGAGAGGCTTTATCTATGCACATCCTCCAATCATAACAGGCTCTGATGCAGAGGGGGCTGGAGAGATGTTCAGGGTCACCACATTGGACTTTGACAATACTCCAAGGAAAGAGGACGGCAGTGTGGACTTTTCAAAGGATTTCTTTGGAAAGGGAACCCACCTTACTGTAAGCGGTCAGCTTGAGGCGGAGGTATTTGCTTTGGCCTTCAAGAACACCTACACATTTGGACCCACTTTTAGGGCAGAGAACTCAAACACTCCAAGACATGCGGCTGAATTCTGGATGATAGAGCCAGAGATTGCGTTTGCAGAGCTTAAGGACAACATGGAGCTTGCTGAGGACATGTTCAAGTATATGATCCAGTATGTTCTGGACAACGCACCAGAGGAGATGGAGTTCTTTGACAACTTTGTTAGCAAGGGAATAATTGAAAGGCTGACCAAGATAGTTCAATCGGACTTTGGTGTTATCACTTACACTGAAGCAATTGAAAAGCTGCTTCAGTCAGGAGAGGAGTTCCAATATCCAGTTGAATGGGGAATGGACCTTCAGACTGAACACGAGAGATATATAACTGAAAAGATATTCAACAAGCCTGTTTTCGTAATTGACTATCCAAAGGAAATCAAAGCCTTCTATATGAGGGTCAATGAAGATAACAAGACCGTTGCAGCAATGGACCTTCTGGTACCTGGAGTAGGGGAGATTATCGGCGGGAGCCAAAGGGAGGAACGTCTTGAGGTGCTTGAGCAGAAGATAAGGGACATCGGAATGGATCCAGAGGACTACTGGTGGTACCTTGAGTTGAGGAAATACGGAGGGACAAAGCATGCAGGCTATGGATTGGGCTTTGAACGTGCGGTTATGTATATCACTGGAATGTCAAATATCAGAGACGTGATCCCATTCCCAAGAACAGTGAACTCAGCCGAATTCTAAATAAGTGTTGCTAAGAATACCTGCATTTGCTATAATCAAAGCTAAATCAGACAAACATTGAAGAGAACAAGTAGGGTGTGAATTGATTTCAGAGAGCTGCTGGAGGGTGAAAAGCAGTATATGAAGCACTTGAACTCATCTCGGAGTTTCCAGGGTGTAAGTCCTGGACGGCTGTCACCGTTAAGGGACATAAAGTGGATTAATCAATAAGAGTGGTACCGCGGAATAACCTTTCGTCTCTATGGAGATGAAAGGTTTTATTTTTTGAAATTTAAGGAGGTCATTCAATGAGAGAGTACAATCCAAAGGATATTGAGAAGAAGTGGCAGGATATCTGGGATCAGGAGCAGGTATACAAGGCTACAAACGACAGTGAGAATCCAAAATTCTTCGCCCTGGTGGAATTCCCGTATCCATCTGCAAACGGTCTTCACGTAGGTCATCCCAGACCCTACACGGCGCTTGATATAGTAGCGAGAAAAAGGAGATACCAGGGGTACAATGTTCTATTTCCAATGGGCTGGGATGCATTTGGACTGCCCACAGAGAACTTTGCAATAAAGAACAAGATTCATCCGAGAATTGTAACCGAAAAGAACATAGAAAGATTCAAGAGCCAGCTTAAGTCAATAGGCTTTTCCTTTGACTGGTCCAGAGAGGTAAACACAACAGACCCGGACTACTACAAATGGACCCAATGGATATTCTTAAAGCTGTTTGAAAAGGGACTTGCCTACAAGCAGGAATTCCCAATAAACTTCTGTACATCCTGCAAGGTGGGACTGGCCAACGAGGAGGTTGTTGGAGGGGTTTGCGAGCGTTGCGGCAGTGAGGTTGTCAGAAAGGTCAAGAACCAATGGATGCTCAAAATTACAGAGTATGCTGAAAGGCTTATCAATGACCTTGACCTTGTGGACTACATTGAAAGGGTGAAGATTCAGCAGACAAACTGGATCGGGAAATCAGTTGGAGCTGAGTTGGACTTTGTCATATCCGGGGGAGAGGACAAGCTAAGGGTGTTTACAACAAGACCTGACACCCTCTTTGGAGCCACCTATATGGTTATTGCAGCAGAGCACCCGCTGATTGAAAAGTATGCAGACAGAATAGAGAACATCGACCAGGTAAGGGCTTATGCTGAAGAGGTTCTTAACAAAAGCGATTTTGAAAGGACAGAGCTTTCAAAGGTTAAGACAGGGGTTGAGCTAAAGGGTCTTTCTGCAATAAATCCAGCAACCGGAAAGGAAATTCCTCTTTGGGTATCTGATTACGTGCTGATGACCTATGGTACCGGAGCAATAATGGCTGTTCCTGGTCATGACCAAAGGGACTGGGAGTTTGCAAGGAAATTTGACCTACCGATAGTTGAGGTAATCAAGGGCGGAGATATTGAAAAGGAAGCCTACACTGACACTGATTCAGGTATCCTTGTGAATTCCGGATTCATAGATGGGATGGAAGTGAAGGAAGCAATCCAGAAGATGATAGAGTGGGTGGATGAACAGGGCCTAGGAGAGAAGAAGGTTAACTACAAGCTTAGGGACTGGGTCTTCTCCAGACAGAGATACTGGGGAGAGCCCATACCTTTGGTCTATTGTGATGACTGTGGCTGGGTGCCAATCCCTGAGGAAGACCTGCCACTTCTGCTTCCCGAGGTTGACAACTATGAGCCTACAGAGACGGGAGAATCACCACTGGCAAATATCCACGACTGGGTGCACACCACTTGTCCAAAGTGTGGCAAGGATGCCCACAGGGAGACTGATACAATGCCACAGTGGGCTGGATCATCATGGTACTTCCTAAGATATACAGATCCACACAACAGTGAAAGCTTTGCTTCAGAGGAGGCTCTTGACTACTGGATGCCTGTTGATTGGTATAACGGAGGAATGGAGCACACCACCCTTCACCTGCTGTACTCAAGATTCTGGCATAAGTTCCTATATGATATAGGGGTTGTCCCAGGACCGGAGCCATATTCAAAAAGGACATCACATGGAATGATTCTTGGGGACAACAATGAAAAAATGTCAAAATCCAGGGGAAATGTAGTAAATCCTGATGATATAGTTAACGATTACGGCGCCGATACACTGAGAACCTATGAGATGTTCATAGGAGACTTTGAGAAGAGTGTTCCCTGGTCTGAAAACGGAGTAAAGGGCTGTAGAAGATTCCTTGATAGGGTATGGAGACTTCAGGACATAATTCAGGATGGTGAAGAGTATACAACAGAGCTTGAATCCTCAATCCACAAAACCATAAAAAAGGTAAGCGAGGATTTTGAGACCCTGAAGTTCAACACTGGCATAGCGGCCTTGATGTCGCTTCTGAATGAATTCAACGACCATGGCTCAATTACCAGGAAGGACTTTGAAACCTATCTGGTGCTTCTGAATCCTGTTGCTCCCCACATAACAGAGGAGCTTTGGGAAAATGTGGGCCTTAAGGGAAGATTGTTCGAGACGACATGGCCTGTATATGATCAGGACAAGACCATTGACAAGGTAATAGAACTTCCTGTACAGGTCAATGGCAAGGTTAGGGGTACAATCACTGTTGCCCTGGACGAGCCTAAGGAAAACCTTAAGGAAAAGGTTGATCAGGTTCCAGCAATCACAAAATTCCTGGAGGGTAAGACAATGGTCAAGGAAATCTACGTCCCAGGAAAGATATACAATATTGTTGTAAAATAGAAGAAATTATGCAATAATGATTCTGTTGATTTTTAACAGAATCATTATTTTTTTTGAAATTTTGGAGGTGCTTTAATGAAAATAAAAATCATAACAGACAGTACAAGCTATCTGGATAAGAATTACATTGAAAATGAAGATATTACGGTAGTTCCATTAAACTATGTTTTTGATGGAGAGGATTTCAAGGAAGGCTTCAAGGGTGAATTCGGTGAATTCTACCATAAGCTAAAATCCACTGATCTCTTTCCCACAACAAGTCAACCAGCTGTTGGAGACTTTGCAGCCGCTTTTCATGAGGCGCTTAAAAGCTATGACCAGATTGTGGTTGTTACACTTTCTTCCAAGATAAGTGGAACCTATACCAGTGCACATATGGCTGCAGAAATGGTGGATCCTGAAAACATAAAGGTGATTGACAGCCTTGGAGCTGCTGCAACCTTGAGGTTCCTGGTCCAGGACGCTGTAGGGCTGGCAAAGGCTGGTTTGGATGCCCAGGAGATTTTTCAGGAGCTTGAAAGTAAAAAGAAAAATCTGGGCATCGTACTTACAACCGATACCCTGGAGTACCTAAGCAGGGGAGGAAGGCTATCCTCACTACAGGCAGGGATCGGGAACATATTGAGTATAAAGCCTGTGATCAGGATGCTGGATGGAGAGCTTAAGCTCGTAGAGAAGGTAAGGGGCGGGAAAAAGGCCATAAGCAGATTGCTGACATATATTCCAGAAGAGGTGGATCGTATTTCCCTTTGTCATGTGACAAATATTCAGGAGGCTGAAAAGCTGAGTGAAACCCTAAGACAAACCTACCCTGGAGTGACGGTGGAGATAGATGAGCTAGGTCCCGTAATCGGTGCCCACCTTGGTCCTAAGACCCTTGGGATCTGCTTCAGCTACAATGTAACAGACCAAGTACTTTAAAGATTCAATACAATTTTAATATTCTGGATAATTCAATAGGTGTATTATTTTTTTCCTAGTATGTTATAATGTAGACGAAGTAATTCAAAATCGACGGAGGTGCATTAAATATATGAGGAAAATCCTAATTACAGGAGGCCTTGGACAAATAGGTTCAGAGCTGACCAAAAAAATGAGAGACATCTACGGCAATGATAATGTCGTTATGACTGATATGCAGGCTAAGGATACACACAAGGATCTTATTGAAAGCGGACCCTTTGAGGTGCTTGATATCCTGGACAGAGAGAAGATGGGAGAGGTTGTGGACAGGTATAAGGTGGATACCATCGTAAACCTGGCGGCGATCCTGTCAGCCGTTGGTGAAGCCAAGCCACAGCTGTGCTATAACGTCAACATGAATGGACTGTACAACGTACTTGAGTTAGCAAGGGAGAAAGACCTGTCAGTTTTCACTCCAAGCTCAATAGCAGTCTTTGGGGCGAACACACCAAAGGACAAGACTCCACAGGACACAATCATGAGACCGGGTACAATGTATGGGGTTACAAAGGTGGCTGGAGAGAACCTTTGCGACTACTACTACCATAAATTCGGGGTGGATACAAGGGGAGTAAGATTCCCTGGACTGATATCAAACGATACCCTGCCAGGTGGAGGAACCACAGACTACGCGGTTCACATCTACTACGAGGCACTAAAGCAAAAGAAATACACAAGCTTCATCGACAAGGGAACAAAGATGGATATGATGTACATGCCTGATGCACTGAATGCAATAGTTCAGCTTCTTGAGGCAGACCCGTCAAGACTTAAGCATAGAAATGCCTTCAATATCACAGCAATGAGCTTTGATCCTGAGGATATGGCCCATTCCATCAGAAAGCATATTCCTGAATTCCAGCTGGATTACGACGTTGACCCGGTAAGACAGGCCATTGCAGATTCTTGGCCCAATTCATTGGGCGATTCTGAGGCAAGGGCACAATGGGATTGGAACCCTGAATTCCTACTTGAGGACATGACAGCAGACATGTTTCAGAGCTTGAGGAAGAAACTTAATATACAGGACTAATAGTTAAACATAAGGCTGGGAAATTTCCCGGCCTTATGTGCTTTTCAATGTTGACAAGATTACCCGGATATACTATACTATATTAGGAATACCGACTAATTAAGTTGGGATTAAAGAGGTGATGAAATGAAATTGTCAACCAAGGGAAGATACGGCCTTATGGCCATGTACCAACTGGCCCAGGATTATGGCCAGGGACCCATTTCCCTGAAATACGTGGCTGAAAAGCAGGGATTAAGCGAAAATTACCTGGAGCAGCTTTTTTCAAGTCTCAAAAAGGACGGGTTGCTCAAGAGCGTAAGAGGGGCCTACGGTGGCTATATGCTTTCAAGAATGCCAGAGGAGATAACAGTGGGAGAGGTTCTAAGGTCTCTGGAAGGACAGATGTCCCCATCTGATTGTGTCGCAGACGGAAGCTACGACTGCAGCAGAGATGACAGATGTGCGACCCAGTGGGTACTGGGCCAGATCAAGAACAGTATTGACCAGGTTATTGATTCCATAACTCTTATGGATATGATAAAGGACAATAATGGAATAAACACTGAATTGGGGGGAGATTAATGGATAAAATGATATACATGGACCACTCGGCTACAACACCTGTCAAAAAGGAAGTCCTCCAGGAGATGCTTCCATATTTTTCAGAGTTCTATGGAAATCCTTCAAGTGTCTATCAGCTAAGCAGCAAATCCAAGCTTGCAATAGACAAGGCAAGGGAACAGGTTGCAAAGGGTATAGGTGCGAAGAAGAATGAGATTTATTTCACAGGCGGTGGCTCTGAGTCGGACAACTGGGCTATAAAGGGAATTGCATACAGACACAAGGAAAAGGGAAATCACATCATAACAACCAAGATTGAGCATCATGCAGTACTTCACACATGTGAGTATCTTCAAAAGCAAGGCTTTGAAGTGACCTATCTGGATGTGGACCAATATGGAATGGTTAACCTCCAGGAGCTTGAGAAAGCCATCAAGGACAATACAATACTTATTTCAATTATGTTTGCAAATAATGAGATCGGTACGGTACAGCCCATCAAGGAAATTGGTGAAATCGCAAGAAAGCACAAGGTCCTATTCCACACAGATGCAGTTCAGGCTGTTGGAAGCATAGAAATAGATGTGAATGAAATGAACATAGACCTTCTTTCAATGTCTGCACATAAGCTGTACGGACCAAAGGGAGTTGGAGCTCTGTATATCAGACAAGGAACAAAAATCGATCCCCTTATAGCAGGTGGAGCACAGGAAAGAAACAAAAGGGCTGGTACAGAGAACATTGCAGGAATTGTAGGCACCGGCAAGGCTGTTGAGCTTGCTTATGAGCATCTGGAAGAAAACAACAAGAAGCTGGTTGCATTAAGAGAAAGACTCATAAGGGGGATTCAGGACAACATCCCTCATGTAAGGTTAAATGGTCATCCTGAAAAGAGACTGCCAGGGAATGTGAATTTCTGTTTCCAGTTCATCGAGGGAGAGGCACTTCTATTGAGTCTTGACATGGTTGGTGTAGCAGGCTCAAGCGGATCTGCTTGTACTTCAGGATCACTTGACCCTTCACATGTGCTGCTTTCCATAGGCCTGCCACACGAAATAGCACACGGTTCCCTGAGACTGTCTCTGGGTCTTTCCAATACCGAGGAAGAGGTTGATTATGTTGTGGAACAGCTAGAAGGAATCGTTGAAAGACTTAGAAAGATGTCACCATTATATGATAAAGTTCAGGGGGGAATATAAATGTATTCAGAAAAAGTAATGGAGCACTTCACTCAGCCACGTAACGTTGGTGAAATTGAAAATGCAGATGGCGTAGGTGAAGTGGGTAATGCAAAATGCGGGGACATTATGAGAATGTACCTGAAGATAGACGGAGATGTCATAACTGATGTCAAGTTCAAGACCTTTGGCTGCGGCTCAGCAATAGCTTCATCCAGCATGGCCACAGAATTGATCAAGGGAAAGACAGTAAAGGAAGCTATGGAACTGACAAACAAGGCAGTAGCTGATGCTCTGGACGGACTACCTCCGGTTAAGATGCACTGCAGCGTATTGGCTGAGCAAGCCATAAAATCAGCTCTTGTTGATTATTCAAAGAAATCAGGGGTAAAAATTGAAGGACTGGAAGATGTTGACTTTGATGATGAACATCTACATGACCTTCCTGAAGATGAGGAAGAATAATTATTGACCTATAAAGACTTTGGTTAGAGATGGCGTAGAAACATCCAGCCATGGTCTTTATCTGTTCAGGGGTGATTAAATGTCGATCAATACGCCGCCTTCTCTTTTTGTAAATCTGGTATGGATTCTGTCAGCGCTTTTGCTGGCCCTGGTAATCTATTATCTGATAAACATTGGGAACAGGTATGTTCCAAGCAAGAAAGTAATAAGGTACAATACTAGGCTGATACTGTGGGTGATAATATCCCTTTTCGGCATATATTTTGTTACGCTGGTTTTCAGAAGGTACACCCTGGTGGCAGATACATTCTATACTATAATCATATCAATGATTCTGGCATACTTTCTAAATCCCCTTGTGAATATCTTTGAGAGGAAGGGATTCAGGAGAATATTTGCCACCATAACAGTATATCTTTTGATTCTTGGGACCATATCAATCCTGTCCGTCTCGGTCCTTCCAAGAACCGGTCAGGAGATCAAAAGACTGGTGACAAATTTTCCCGGATATGTCAACACGGTCTCATTATGGATGACAAACCTGTATTCAGGCTATTCGGACTCCCTGATTGAAATGCCTGAGCTTCTAAAGAGTATAGAGGATGTCATATCACAGAATCTGGAAAGGATTCAATCTGGAATAGCAAACGGTGTTGAGAGATTTGTTCTTGGCATGATAGGCCTTTTCACCAGGATCATCAGCTGGATATTGACTCCCATACTTACCTTCTACTTGCTGGTTGACAAGGAGCATTTCATCGACAAGTTCAGGAAGGTGATACCTAAAAAGCACAAGGAAGAAATTCTTGAATTGCTTCGTGAAATAGACACTGCCTTGTCTCAGTTCATAAGGGGCAGGCTATTGATGGCTGCCATGGTTGGAATAGCCACCACAATTTTTCTTTTCCTTATGGGTATAGAATTTGCAATAGTAATCGGGTTTATAACAGGTCTGGCGGACATTGTTCCTTACATCGGACCCTTCCTGGGGTTTTTACCGGCAGTCATTTTCGCTTTCATAGCCAGTCCAATCAAGGCGTTTTGGGTTGGGGTGTTTTTCATACTGATCCAGTGGGTTGAAAACAACATACTTGGACCCAAGGTCCTTGGAAAGACCACGGGAATGCATCCCCTAACGGTACTACTTGCAATCATTGTGGGAGGAACAATATTCGGGGTTATGGGAATGATCCTTTCGGTGCCGGCAGTCAGTGTATCCATTATACTTTTCAACTACTTCAAGAAGCGACTTGCCCAGAGATATCCAACCGAAGGAGAGGGTACAAAGTCATTGTAAATTGACAAATACAGGGCTTTACTTTAAAATAGTATAGATAGGACATCCCTCCCTTTAAAGGGAGGATTTTTCTAATAAAAAGGGACGAGGTGTATGTATGAGAAAATTAGGACTTCATGAAATAAGAAAGGAATACCTGGAATTCTTCAGAGAAAAGGACCATCTGGTTGCACCCAGTTTTTCATTGGTTCCCAAAAACGATAAATCCCTATTGCTGATCGGAGCCGGGATGGCACCTTTAAAGCCCTACTTTACTGGAGATGCGGTTCCGCCACACAATAGAATGGTAACCTGTCAAAAGTGTATCAGAACAGGTGATATAGAGAACGTTGGAAGGACTGCAAGACATGCTACATTCTTTGAAATGCTGGGTAACTTCTCATTCGGTGACTATTTCAAGAAGGAAGCTGTTGCATGGGCATGGGAATTCTTGACTGAGAGACTGGAAATAGACCCCAAGGATCTGTGGGTTAGCGTCTACCATGAAGATGACGAAGCTTACAACATCTGGAAGGATGACATAGGAGTACCGGAGGAAAAGATTGTAAGGCTGGGAAAAGAGGATAATTTCTGGGAGCTTGAGGTTGGCCCATCAGGTCCTTGTTCAGAGATTTATATAGACAGGGGAGAAGCCTTCGGCTGCGGACATGAAGACTGCAAGCCGGGCTGTGACTGTGACAGATTCCTTGAGGTTTGGAATCTGGTATTTACACAGTTCGACAAGGATGAAAAGGGAGTCTACCACCCCCTTTCAAACCCAAATATTGATACAGGAATGGGTCTTGAGAGGATTGCTGCAATTATGGAGAATGTAAACACAATCTTTGATATTGGAGCCATAAATGACATCCTCAGAAAGGCTGAAGAAATCAGTGGCTACAAGTATGGCACAGATGAAGGCAAGGATGTATCCGTAAGGCTTATAACAGACCATACAAGGGCAATGACCTTCCTTGTAAGTGACGGAGTCATACCGGGAAACGAGGGCAGAGGCTATGTTCTTAGAAGACTTATCAGAAGGGCTGCAAGGCACGGCAAGCTTCTTGGAATCGAGGAAGGCTTCCTGCACAAAATGGCAGGTGTTGTAATTGACTCCTGGCAGGTTGAGTACAAGGAACTGAAGGAAAATGAAGTGCAGATCAAGAAGATAATCAAGGCTGAGGAAGAGAAGTTCCAGGAGACCATCAATGCTGGACTTTCAATTCTAGAGGCTTATATAAAAGATATGAAAAACTCCAGTGAAGAGGTATTTAGTGGAGAGAGGGCCTTTAAGCTATATGACACCTACGGTTTCCCTCTTGAACTTACCGAGGAAATACTTGAAGAAAGAGGAATTGAGCTTAACAAGGAAGAATTCAAGGTTCACATGGAAGACCAGAGACAGAGGGCAAGAAGCGCCAGAAGTGAAACCGACGGCGGATGGGGCGGCAATGACGATGAGCTGACAAAGGGCATCAAGTCAGAGTTTAAGGGCTACCTTAAGACTTCCCTAAAGAGCAAGCCTCTCCTTCTTATCAAGGAAGGTGAAAGGGTAAGCCTTCTAAGTGAAGGGGAACAGGGTCATGTGATACTTGAAGAAACTCCATTCTATGGAGAACAGGGTGGTCAGGTAGGAGACAAGGGAACCCTCACCTGGGAAGGCGGCAAGGCAAAGGTTCTGGATACAAAGCTTAGCCAGGATGGAGCACCTATTCATCTTGTTGAGATCCTGGAAGGTCAGCTTAAGGAAGAGATGGAAGTTTTTGCACAGGTGGATGACGATCTGAGGGATTCAACAAGAAGAAACCACTCTGCAACACATCTACTTCACAAGGCTCTTAGAGAGGTTCTGGGAAACCATGTAAACCAGGCTGGATCTCTGGTAATGCCGAACAGATTGAGATTTGACTTTACGCATTTTGAAGGTATTAGCAAGGACAACCTTAAGAAAATTGAGGAGCTTGTAAATCACCAGATCCTGAAAGGACTGCCTGTAATCACCAGGGAGCAATCCCTTAAGGAAGCACAGGAGCAGGGAGTTACTGGACTTTTCGACGAGAAGTACGGAGAGACCGTAAGGGTCGTCAGCATGGGAGACTATTCTCAGGAGCTCTGTGGTGGAACCCACGTTTCAAACACCGGTCAGATAGGACTGTTCAAGATAGTTTCCGAGGCGGGCATTGCATCAGGAACAAGAAGAATCGAAGCCCTTACAGGGATTAACGTATACCTCTACCTTAACCATATGGAAGAGGAGCTGGACCAGGTAGCCTCATTGATAAAGGCAAACAGACAGAATCTAAAGGATCGTGCAAAGGGACTGATTGAGGAATCCAAGGAGAAGGATAGGGAAATCAGCAGGCTGAAGGACAGGCTCTCAGCAAACATTGCTGATGAAATACTGGCTCAGGCCAAGGATGTAAAGGGCGTTAGGCTAATTACACACATCTCATCCGACCTTGACATGAACGGTCTTAGAAATCTTGGAGACGAGCTTAAGTCAAGACTTGGCTCAGGGGTTGTGGTTCTTGGATCCACAGGGGGAGACAAGGTGTCCTTGGTTGCAATGGCAACAAAGGATGTGACTGCCTTGGGAGTCCATTCAGGAAACATTGTCAAGGCCGTTGCACAGGCCACTGGAGGTAGTGGAGGAGGAAGACCCGAGATGGCCCAGGCAGGTGGAAAGGATAAGTCCAAACTGCCCGAAGCCATGGAATCAGTGGAAAAAATTCTTTCAGGCCAGATAAAATAGCCATAAAAAAAGCTTCCAATGATGGAGACTTATGTTATAATAGATAAGAGGGGTGATAGTGTGGATGAGAAAATGAATGAAACCATGAAGTTTGAGGCAGCAAAGGAAACACCGGCGGAACCTCGCGAAATTCTATTCTCTGTATTTGATTCCCTGGAGGAAAAGGGATACAATCCCATAAATCAGATAATAGGGTATATACTATCAGGGGACCCTACCTATATTACAAGCCATAACAATGCAAGGTCGTTAATTAGAAAAATCGAGCGGGACGAGTTGTTGGAGGAAATACTTCGAGCATACTTAAAATGCACTAAAGATTAGATATAATGGATGGATGGCTGACACAGGCTATCCATCCTTATTTATGATATGATAGAGGGAGCTGTAGAGAAAATGGAAAAGACAATACTTGGCAGGTCCGGAATAGAGGTATCCAGACTTTGCTTCGGGTCTCTTACAATGACACCCTTCCAGGCAAACCTTTCAGAGGAAAAAGGTGCATACCTTATCCAGCATGCCTTTGAAAAGGGAATAAACTTTCTTGATACAGCAGAAATATACGAGAACTATGGATACATCAAAAAAGCACTTAAGGGAATTAAAAGAGAAGACTATAGGATTTCCACAAAGACCTATGCCTATACTAAAGAATTGGCCCAGGAGAGCCTCGAAAGGGCTATGAGGGAAATCGGTACGGACTATATTGATATTTTTTTACTGCATGAACAGGAAAGCACCCACACAATAAGGGGTCATTACCCTGCAATAGAGTACCTGCTAAAGGCAAAGGAAGCCGGCAAGATCGGGGCATTGGGAATTTCCACCCACAGAATAGCCGGAGCAAGGGCCTTAAGGGACTATCCTGAGCTTGACATTCTTCACCCAATTGTAAACAAAAAGGGCATAGGGATACATGACGGTAAAATCGAAGAAATGCTGGATGAGCTTGAACACCTTAATGGAACTGGTGTAGGAATCTATGGAATGAAGCCTCTTGGAGGCGGACACCTTATCAGGGAGGCGAGGGAGTCCTTAAGCTTTGTACTCCAAAAGCCATTTATCCATTCCATAGCAATAGGGATGCAATCAACGGATGAGATCGATGCAAATATTCAGCTTGTCCAAAATGGGTATATAGAAAAGGAAGTGGAGAACAGGTTAAAAAGCAACAACAGAAGATTGATTGTTCAGGACTTTTGCCAGGGCTGTGGTAACTGCGTAAAAAGGTGCCAGCAGGGTGGGATAACCCTGGTGGACGGAATGGCAAAACCTAATGATAAATGCATACTTTGCGGATATTGTGCAACGGTATGTCCGGAATTTTGTATAAAAGTGATATAATGGAGATAATATGGAACGAATACTAGGATTGGATGTAGGAACAAAGAGAATCGGAGTTGCAGTAAGCGACCCCTTGGGCTTGACCGCCCAGGGAGTGATGACCCTTGAAAGAATAGGCATGAAAAAGGATATGGCGGCAATAGAGGAGCTTCTTCAGCAGTACCAGGTGAGGAAGGTCGTTGTAGGCATGCCAAAGAACATGAATGGAACCATTGGCCCTTCAGGGGAGATGGCACAAAAGGTTGGAGAGAAAATAAGGAACAAGTTTAATATAGAAGTGATTTATGTGGATGAGAGACTGAGCACGGTCTCCGCGGAAAGGGTCCTGATCCAGGGAGATGTCCGCAGGGAAGACAGAAAAAAGTACGTGGACAAAATAGCCGCTACATATATTCTGCAAACTTATCTTGATATGATATATAATGGTTAAAGGAGGAAAACAATGACTGAAAGACATACGTTCTACGATGAACTTGGAAATGAGATTGAATTTGTGGTAAAGGCTAAATTCAGCTTGGACGACACTGATTATGTGGCGCTTTTGCCGGCAAACGAAATAGATGCAATGACATACATCCTAAGGATTGAAATGGATGATGAGGGAGACGAAATACTGGTTGGGATAGATGACGACGAGCTTGAGGAAGCAAAGGACGTCTACGAGGAACTGGTTAAGGAAAACCTACAATAACAGGCGGGTGATAGCTGTGGAAGCCATGATAAAGCAATTTATGGAAAAACTGCAAAAGGAAGGATACAAGTACACAAACCAAAGGGAAGAGGTCCTAAGGATTCTACTTAGGAACAAGGACTCCCACATGAGCTGTGACGAGGTTCACGGCATTGTATCCAAGGAAAGAAAAGACGTGGGCATAGCCACAGTTTACAGAACCCTGCAGCTTTTTGAGAAGCTGGGATTAGTATATAAGATTAATTTTGACGATGGTGTAAGTCGTTATGAGTTGAATTTCGGAACGGAGAATCATCACCATCATCATTTAATATGCACAAATTGCGGAAGTGTGACCGAAGTGAAGCTGGATCTGTTGGAATCCCTTGAGGATGAAATCGAAAAGGAAGAAGGGTTTACAATTCAGGATCACAACGTCAAATTCTACGGAATATGCAAGGACTGCAAGGATAAAGAAAAGAACGCCAACAAGAAAAATAACAAGGAGTGATAAAGTGGCAAAGCAAAACAAATTAAAAATAATCCCTTTAGGTGGATTAGGAGAAATCGGAAAGAACATTACCGTACACGAGTACAAGGACTCCATAGTCCTGGTTGACTGTGGAATGACATTTCCAGAGGATGAAATGCTTGGAGTTGATATAGTGATTCCAGATATATCCTACCTTATCAAAAATAAGGACAAGATAAAGGGACTGGTACTGACCCATGGTCATGAGGACCACATAGGGGCGATACCTTATGTCCTTAAGAAGGTGAACTTCCCAATTTACGGAACGAAACTGACATTGGGACTGCTGTCAAACAAATTGAAGGAGCACAATCTCAAGAATGTCGATATGAATGTGGTGGCACACGGAGACAAGGTTAAACTTGGTCATTTCACTGCAGAATTCATAAGGACCACACACAGCATACCTGACAGTGCTGCAATAGCACTGACAAGCCCAATCGGAACAGTTATCCAGACAGGTGACTTCAAGATTGACTTCACACCCATAAGTGGTGAGACAACTGACCTGAACAGGTTTGCAGAGCTTGGGAACAAGGGGGTTCTGGCGCTTCTGTCAGACTCAACAAATGTTACAAGACCTGGCTATACACTAAGTGAAAGCACCGTTGGCGAAACCTTCAGGGACCTTTTCTACAAGGCAGAAGGAAGGATAATCGTTGCCACCTTTGCATCAAATGTGTACAGGGTTCAGCAGGTTATTGATGCTGCCGAACTTAACAACAGAAAGGTAGTAATGTCAGGACGGTCAATGATAAATGTTACCACAGTGGCATTGGAGCTGGGATTTCTTAGGGCCAAAGAAGGAACCATAATAGATATAAACGACATGAACAAGTACAGAAAGGATGAGATGGTCCTAATAATGACAGGATCACAGGGGGAGCCACTGAGTGCCCTCACTAGGGTTGCAGCTGGAGAACACAGAAAAATCCAGCTATATGATGACGACCTTGTAATACTTTCCGCAACAGCAATACCTGGAAACGAAAAGGCTGTTACCAAGACCATAAACAGACTTGTGGAGAAGGATATAAATGTAATTTACGAATCACTGGCCGACATACACGTATCAGGCCATGCCTGCGAGGAGGAATTGAAGCTTATACAGAATCTTGTCAAGCCTAAGTTCTTTATTCCTGTACACGGCGAGTCAAAACATCTCAAACGTCATGCAGAGCTTGCCAAATCAATGGGCACACCGGCAGAAAACATATTTGTCATGGAAAATGGACAGACCCTTGAATTGACAAAAAACACTGCTCAACTGGGACCTTCTGTTCCGTCTGGACACATACTTGTGGATGGCCTTGGAGTTGGAGATGTTGGAAATATAGTCCTTAGGGACAGAAAGCATCTTTCAGAGGACGGCCTTTTGGTTGTTGTAATAACCATGGACAAGAAGGATAGAAAGGTTTCCTCAGGATTTGACATTGTTTCAAGAGGCTTTGTATATGTCAGGGAGTCGGAGGACCTTATGGTAGAGGCCAGAAAGGTTGTGCAAAAGACGCTTCAATCATGCGAAAGCAAGAAGATTTCAGACTGGTCGACCATAAAATCAAATGTAAGGGACGACCTGAGAAGCTTCCTTTACAGCACAATAAAAAGAAACCCAATGATATTGCCAATTATCATGGAGGTATAGAAAGGTAGATCGACAGATGGGCTTAAGACTTTTAATGTACCTTGCAGTCATACTGCTTGGAGCTATCATAGGAGCCAAGGCGAAGCTTGGAGATAATCTCAAAAAAAGACTGGGCAGTATTCAAACTGCCTGTCTTCTTTTATTGCTACTGGTAATGGGAATAATGATAGGAATGGATAAGGACGTAATAAGTTCCTTCTTTTCCATCGGCTACTCGGCAATTGTAATAAGCATCTTTACAGTTGGCTTCAGCATTTTAGGGGTGAAGCTTGTCAGTGGCTATGTGACTGGAGGTGGTAGGAGATGACCGGAAAAATTGTAGGGGCGGTTGTTGCAGGAGTTCTACTGGGGCTCTATGTGCTACCAGTCTCCATACTTGAACATACTGACCTGATAATAGACATTGGACTCATGCTCCTCCTGTTCTTCGTTGGAATAGACATCGGGCTTAACCGATCTGTTTTCACAAGAATCAGGAGCATGGGGCTCAAAATTCTCCTTATACCCTTAATGATAATAACAGGCAGCATAGTGGGGGGGATAGTTGGGGGATCCCTACTGGGGATGCCCTTCAATGAATCGGGTGCAGTTGGTGCCGGACTTGGATGGTATACACTTTCCTCCATACTGATGGCAAACTACTCAAATGAGCTCTCAACATTGGCATTTCTTGCAAATGTTGTCAGGGAAATGATGGCTTTCATGATAATACCACTGGTGGCAAAGAGGGTTGGTTTCTTCAGTTCGATTGGTCCAGCTGGTGCAACATCAATGGACACTGCATTGCCGGTGATTTCAAAGGCAACCGATCCTGAAACTGCAATTATAGCATTTATATCAGGTGCAATATGTACCTTTTCCGTGCCCATTATTGTACCTTTAATCTTGAATCTTTAGTAAAAGAGAGGAATGAAAACATGAAAATTCGTTATATCACAAAGGCAAGCTTGATAGCAGCAATCTACCTTGTGCTTATACTTATACAGGCTCTGCCGTTTCCCGTTGCAAATCTGACCTTCGGTCCGGTGCAGCTTAGGATAGCAGAGGGGCTTACCCTATTGCCCTTGGTTGAACCGGCAGCAGTGCCGGGACTTTTCATAGGGGTCCTTCTGGCAAACTTTCTGCTGGCTCCATACTCAGGGTTCGGACTTGTGGACATCATAGGCGGGTCCCTGGTTACCCTGCTTGCTGCATACCTTACATCCAAGGCCAAGAACAAGTATGTGGGAATGGTACCACCCATTCTTCTGAATGGAATAATCGTATCAATCTGGGTATCATATTTCACCAAGATACCTTACATCTACACTGCCCTGGGAATTACAGCAGGACAGTTTGTTTCAGTTTTTGTTTTTGGTAGCGTGATACTCTATGTCTATGAAAAGGCTTCAAAATACAGGGAATGGTAGAAGGTGACCGGATGAGCAGCGTAAACGAGGATTATATTACCTCCTACATCAGGGAGATAACACCTGAAAGGACAGGGCAGCTTAAATCTCTTGAGGAGTATGCCAAGGAGAACAATGTGCCCATCATCGAGCCCGAGGTTGGACAGCTGATCACCCTTCTGTTGAAGCTCCACAGACCCAAGGAGATTCTGGAAGTTGGAACAGCAATCGGCTATTCGGCACTTTTAATGGCTGAAAGCCTTCAGGATGACTGGTCCATTACAACAATGGAAAGAAACCCTGCCATGATATCAAAAGCCAGGGAGAACTTCAAGGAGTCACCCTATGAGGACAGGATAAAAATAATCGAGGGGGATGCCAGGGAGACCTTCCCTCATCTAACCAAGAAGTATGACTTCATCTTTCTTGATGCGGCAAAGGGTCAGTACATGGAATTTTTGGGCTATGCCAGGGATCTATTAAAGCCCGGTGGACTTATAGTGTCGGACAATGTCCTCTACAAGGGAATGGTTGCATCCGATGATCTTGTCGTAAGGAGAAAACGTACAATAGTTAACAGGCTCAGGGAGTTCCTTGAGTATATAAACAATATGCAAGGGTACACATCAAGCGTTCTTCCATTGGGAGACGGGGTTGCCCTTACCTACAAGGAGGAGAACTTGATTTGAGGAATATAGAGCTTCTGGCACCGGCAGGTGACCTGGAGAAACTGAAAATGGCCATAATATACGGAGCGGATGCGGTATATCTTGGAGGGGAGGCCTTTGGAATGAGAAAGGCCTCCAAGAACTTCACCCTGGAGGACATTGAGGAGGGAGTCCGTTTTGCCCATGAAAGAGGAAAAAAGGTGTATGTGACCCTTAACATAGTACCACATGACAAGGATATGGAGGGTGTGGAGGAATACGCCCTTGACCTCCAACAAATAGGTGTGGATGCATTTATCGTATCCGACCCTGGAATGTTCACTGTCATCAAAAGGACCACTCCGGATATGGAGATCCATATAAGCACCCAGGCAAGCGTGACCAACTATGAGACAATCATGTTCTGGTACAACCTTGGTGTTAGAAGGATTGTCCTTGCAAGGGAGCTTTCCTTTGAGGAGATTGAGAACATCACCAGTAAGCTTCCCGAGGATCTGGATATTGAGGCCTTTGTCCACGGGGCAATGTGCATGAGCTATTCGGGAAGATGCCTCATTTCAAACTACATGACCGGAAGGGATGCAAACATGGGAGACTGTGCCCAGCCCTGCAGGTACAAGTATCATGTCGTTGAGGAGAAGAGGCCTGGTGAGTACTTCCCCATAGAGGAGCACGAGGAGGGGACCTTCCTGTTTAATTCCAAGGACCTTTGCATGATAGAACACCTCCCCCAGGTTATAGATTCAGGAATATTGAGCCTGAAGATAGAGGGAAGGGTAAAGAGCTCCTATTATGTGGCAACCGTGATCAGATCCTACAGGATGGCACTTGATGCCTACCTGGAAGACCCTGAGAACTACAAGTACAATCCTGCATGGCTGGATGAAATAAAGAAGGTTAGCCACAGGGACTTCACAACTGGATTCTTCTTCAAGAAGCCTGGAACTGAGGACCATGTGTACACTCACAGCTCCTATATAAGAGGCTATGATTTCGTGGGTATGGTACTTGACTATGACAGGGAAACGGGTATTGCAACCGTTGAACAGAGGAACAGGATGTTTGTAGGGGATCAAATTGAAATTTTCGGCCCGGGCAAGGAATATTTTGTTCAAAAAATAGAGAAGATGTGGGATAATGAAGGAAATGAAATTGATGTTGCACCACATCCTCAACAGATAATCAAGATCAGGACCGACCAGGAGGTTAGACGGTTTGACCTTATAAGAAAAGGTAAAGAGGAGGAGCAATCATGAACAGGCCCATACTGATTGGAATAGCTGGGGGAACAGGCTCGGGAAAATCCACTGTAACCAGGGAGATCTTCAAGGCCATAACAGACAAGAATGTCGCTGTGATCGAGCAGGATTCCTACTACAAGGACCAAAGCGAGTTGAGCTATGAACAGAGGGTACTGACCAACTACGACCATCCCTTTGCCTTTGACAATGTACTTCTTAAGGACCATCTGGAAAACCTCCTTAAGGGAGAGTCTATCGAAAAGCCCAGCTATGACTTTGAGAACCACAACAGAAAAAAAGAAACTGAAACGGTGGAACCAAGGGATATAATAATCCTTGAAGGGATCCTTATCCTCTATGATGAGGACCTAAGGGACCTGTTGGACATAAAGATCTTTGTGGACACCGATTCCGATGTAAGGGTCATCAGGAGAATCCTAAGGGACATCAAGGACCGGGGAAGGACCCTTGACTCTGTCATAATGCAATACATGAACACAGTCAGACCTGCCCATCTTCAGTTTGTGGAGCCTTCAAAGAGATATGCGGATATTATCATTCCAGAGGGTGGCTACAACAAGGTTGCAATAGACATAATAATAACAAAAATTAATGATATTATTAACAAAAAGCAATAAATAGATCTTAAAGCATAAAATTCCCAGCAAATTTTAAAATTTAAAAATTTGCTGGGAATTATTATTTTTTTGTAATTATTGGGTAAACATAATCATACAAATGGAATGTACTGGAATCCTCTAAACTGCAGTCTTAGAATGAAATGTGACAATAAAGCCATGAAAATTAACAGAAATTTAAGAATAATATGTCATAATCCATGTCAAATGTCCGTAAAACTGAAATAAAATGTTGATTATATGGCTATAACGTAGTAAAATAAATAGCATCAGGTATTTTGGAAAAGAATTTGAAATTTTGATATATAAACAGACTTGAAATGAGGAGTTCAAGATGCAAAAATCCACATTGAAAATCGGAGAATTGCTGCTATACGCAGGGAAAATAGATTCAAACCAGCTGAAGGAAGGACTCGATGCCCAGGGAGACTCAACCAAGAAGCTGGGGGAGATCCTTGTAGAGCTTGGCCATGTGACCCAGGATGACATAGTTGAGGTCTTGGAGTTCCAGCTGGGTTTTCCTAGGATCGATCTTAACAAATACGAAATAAATCAGTCAGTGGTTAATCTCCTGCCTGAAAGCATAGTCAGGAAATACAAGCTGATTCCCATAGACAAGAGGGAAGGAAAGCTGATAGTTGCAATGGTTGACCCCCTGAACTTCTTCGCGGTTGACGATATAAAGCTTTACACGAAGATGGAGCTGGAATCGGTACTTGCAACAGCTGAGGATATTACAAAGCTTATTGATAGATATTATACAGGCTCAAGCACCAAGAAGGTCCTTGAGGAGTTCACCGGAGAAGGGATGTTTGAGGACGACCAGGATGAGGTTGAGGATGCGGAGGTAACCTCTGCTCCCATTGTAAGGCTTATAAACTCCCTGTTCGAGCAGGCAATAAGGACCAAGGCATCAGACATCCACATCGAGCCCTACGCAGACGAGATCAGGGTAAGGTTCAGGATAGACGGTGACCTGAGGGAGATTACAGCCCTTCCAAGGTCTAATCTTTCAGCCATAGTAACAAGGATAAAGATAATCGGCAAGATGAACATAGCGGAAAAGAGGGTACCCCAGGACGGTCGTGTTGAGACCAGGATAAATGACAGGGAAATAGACATGCGTATATCCTCACTTCCCACGGTATATGGAGAAAAGATTGTAATCAGACTCCTGGACAAGACCAACTTCAATTTCACTAAAGCCGGTCTTGGACTTAGCCAGCACAATCTTGACATTTTCGATGACATACTGAAATCACCATATGGAATGCTCCTTGTAACAGGACCAACAGGAAGTGGAAAGACCACAACACTGTACACGGTGCTTAAGGAGCTGAACCAGATAGAGAAGAACATAATCACTGTTGAGGATCCTGTGGAGTACAGGCTTGGGGGGATAAACCAGGTTCAGGTAAATGTGAAGTCAGGCTTGACCTTTGCATCGGGACTTAGGTCCATCCTTAGGCAGGACCCTGACATTGTAATGGTTGGAGAGATACGTGACGGAGAGACGGCCCAGATTGCAGTAAGGGCAGCAATAACGGGACACCTTGTCCTATCAACCCTTCACACCAACGACTCCCCATCCACCATAGCAAGACTTATTGATATGGGAATCGAGCCCTATATAGTATCATCCGCAGTTGTTGGAATCGTTTCACAGCGTCTTGTAAAGACCCTTTGCGAAAGTGCAAGGAGCCATACGAAGCAACCTACTCGGAAAAGAAGATGCTTGGGATTGACGAGAACCAGACGGTTGTGCTTCACAAGCCGGTTGGCTGCAATGCCTGCAACGCAGGATATTCAGGGCGTGCTGCGGTACACGAGATAATGCCTGTAAATGAGGAAATAAGAAGACTTATAGATACAGGAGCCACAACTGACAAGATCAGGGAAGAGGCTCTCAGACAAGGCATGACCACCCTCTTCAGGTCAGCATTGGCTTTGGCTGACCAGGGTAAGACAAGCTTTGAGGAAGTGATGAGAGTAGGCTATACTCTCGGATAAGGGGTGATATGGATGCGTATTGAAGACATTGTCAACGAAGGAAGTGCCAGAAAAGCATCGGATATCCATATAACAGTTGGAATTCCACCTACATTCAGAGTAAACGGGGAGCTTGTTCCATTCACGGACGAGAACCTGTCTCCGGATGAAACTGAAAATCTGGTAAGGCAGACCATGTCTGAGGACCAGTTTAAGATGCTGATGGGAAAAGGGGAGTATGACTTCTCTTATTCAAGTCCGGGAAAGGGAAGATACAGGGTCAATGCCTACACCCAAAGGGGAAGCCTGGGAATGGCACTAAGGATCATACCACTGGAGATACCCACAATGCAGCAGCTTGGGCTGCCGGCGGTGATTTCAGACCTGGCAAGGCTGCCTAGGGGTCTGATACTTGTAACAGGACCCACGGGAAGCGGAAAATCCACAACACTTGCTACAATGATTGACCAGATAAACAGGGAACGCAGGGAGCATATTCTCACCCTTGAGGACCCCATCGAGTATCTACACAAACACAGGGCGTCAATTGTAAACCAGAGGGAGATCGGCTCTGACTCAATGAGCTTTGGTAATGCCCTAAGGGGAGCACTTAGACAGGACCCGGATGTAATCCTTGTTGGAGAGATGAGAGACCTTGATACCATTTCAATTGCCATAACAGCAGCTGAGACAGGTCACCTTGTACTTTCAACACTGCATACACTGGGAGCCGCCAAGACCATAGACAGGATAATTGACGTGTTTCCACCCCATCAGCAGCAGCAGGTAAGGGTGCAGCTGTCATCTGTTATTCAGGCTGTAATATCCCAGCAGCTTCTGCCAAGGGCTGATGGAAAGGGAAGGGTTGCGGCCCATGAGATAATGATTGCAACACCTGCAATCAGAAACCTCATCAGGGAGGAAAAGATTCACCAGATAAACACAAATATCCAAACAGGTGGTAAGCACAGGATGCAGACCATGGATTCATCACTGATAGACCTGTACAGCAGAGGACTGATCCGTAAGGAAATTGCACTTAACAGGGCGATAGACCACGAGGAGATAAAAAAATACATTGTGTAGGTGAGGCCAATGAAGTACAAATACAAGGCCATGACCAAAAGCGGTCAGGCAATAGAAGGGTTATTCGATGCAAACTCAGAGGCCGAGGTTGTAGCCATGATCAAGGGCAACAACTATCTTCCCGTCAAGGTTGAACGGGATGTGGGAAGCGAGGCTCAGTTCGAGCTCCTGTCAGCCAAGGTCAAGAAGAAGGACCTGGCGGTGTTCTGCCGGCAGTTCTTCACAATGATCGATGCAGGTCTTGGCATAGTCAAATGCCTGGACATCATGGAGGTTCAGACTGAGAATAAGACCCTGAAGAAGGCCGTTGGCACAGTCCAGGAGGATGTCCAGAAGGGTCTGACCCTTTCAGAGGGTATGGAGAAGCACCCAAGGATCTTTCCGTCAATACTGGTTTCAATGGTTGAGGCCGGAGAGGTCAGCGGTAATCTTGATGCCATAATGGAACGGATGGCCGTGCACTTTGAAAAGGAAAACAAGATCGAGAACAAGGTAAAGAGCGCCATGATATACCCGGCAGCACTGATGTTTGTTAGTGTGGCAGTAGTAATCTTTATGCTGACCTTTGTAATGCCCACCTTCGTTGGGATGTTCCAAGGTTCTGATGTTCCACTGCCAGGGCCTACAAGGATACTGCTGGCAATATCAGATTCTTTTAGAAATTTTTGGTACCTCTACCTTGCAGGTGTGGGACTTCTAGTGTTTGGGGTTAGCTCCTACATCAGGACAGAGGATGGCAGAAGGAACTTTGACAGCCTGAAGCTGAAGCTTCCCGTAATAAAGGGACCCTCGGCCAAGGTTATAACATCAAGGTTCACAAGGACCCTGTCGACCCTTATGGATTCAGGTATTCCACTGATAAAGTCCATGGAGGTTGTTGCCAAGGTTGTAAACAACAAGGTGGTTGAGGAAAGGCTGACAAACAGCATCGAGCAGATCAGAAAGGGTGTACCCCTATCAAGGTCAGTAAAGGATGTTGGTGTGTTTCCGCCAATGGTTGACTCTATGATTAAGATTGGCGAGGAGTCAGGTGCGCTGGATGACATCTTATTGAAAACCGCAGATTTCTATGATGAAGAGGTTGAGGTTGCCCTGACAAAGTTGACAACCCTACTTGAACCGATTATGATTGTTGGTATGGCCATAGTTATTGGATTTATTGTAATAGCAATGTATCTGCCGATGTTTGATATGATGCAGACGATTTAAAATTCACGATTCACAGTTCACAGTTCACAATTGAAAAGAATAAAAATTGTGTTATTATCAACATTAGAATGGGTATTACTGAAAAGTCAGCATTATACTTATTTATCAGAAAGATAAATATATGGAAGTAATTAGTAATTCACTAGTCGCATCACAAGAATTCAAATGACCTGTAAGAAAGACCTTGATAATTGTGAATTGTGCATTGTGATCTGTGAATTGTATTTTCTCGGCTTTAATAAATTTATATATATTTAAAGCAATGTAAGTGTGGGGAAAATAAAAAAAACAAGGAGGAATTAAAATGATTCAATGGTTTAACAAGAAAATGAGCAAGAAGAGAAAAGGATTTACATTGATTGAGTTGATTGTAGTAATTGCGATTTTGGGTATTTTGGCAGCGTTGGCTATACCAAGATTTGCAAACTCAAGAGAGAGTGCAAATGAAGGGGTTATAATAGCTAATTTAAAAACATTAACTTCAACAGCTGAAGTATATGCCGTGCAAAAAAATTATGATATTACTGCTCTAACTGATGCTCAAGTGGGTGAGATCAAAGGTTTAGCTGATTGGACAAGTGTTAGTGGGCCAACTGGGGTAACATATGATATTTCAACGGCTGGTGTGGTTAGCGCAACAATAGCAGATAATGCTGTTCCGACAACTGTGGGAGCTGGAACATACAAGATAGAAAATGGTAAATTAGTAGCGGTATAATAGGTCAAGGGGACAGGAACCATGTCTCAAAATATAGGCTAAAATTTCTAATTTAAATTAGAACCAACAAGGAGGCTTAGGATCATTAGATTCTAGGCCTTTGGTTATATTGTGGTGCTTTGGTTATTAAGAGTTGTGGTATACTGGGAATAGTGGTCAATTAGTATAGATATTCGTGCAATTAAGATACGGTGATATTTCGGTTGTATCCATAACCAGGTTGAGCGGTGGTCTTGATGTAAAGGGTACAAGAGTGAAGTGCTGAAAATACTTATATATCATGAGTTTTAACACTCATAGGAGTAAAAGCTATTGAACAGTTTTTCTATTTTGATACTTGTTCAGTGATGAAATTAACCCGCGGAAATAGATTCTAAGCTAATGACGGTTATTTTAGCGGCTTAAGATATAAAATAAACTAAAGAGGAGATGGCTTATGAGATTATACTCTGAAAGAAATGGTATAAGAGCACCGCAGGAAAAGACATATTCTATCAACAGAGATATGTATTCATTGCTCTTAGATTGTTGCAAAAGAACATGACAAGGGGACAGGGAAAGTGTCCCAACATGACAAGGGGACAGGGAAAGTGTCCCAAAACAGAATAAGTACTTAAGCTGCGGCCAAGGATAAACTCTTGTAGCCGCAGCTTTTTCTTGTCACAAAATACAGATTATGTGACTTCAAAGGATACTTGCAAATGTGTAAATAACACATTAATTTTGATTGTTCATTAAATTACACAATGATATAATAACTATGATATCGCAATCAAATGGGGGGAGTAATATGGCTAGAAGACCGCGTCGAAGAAGTGAAAGTGGGCTTTATCATGTTATGTTAAGAGGAATCAACAAGCAGATAATTTTTGAGTCTGAAGACGACAGGTACATGTTATTAAGAACTTTGAAAAGGTCTATAGATTCAAACAAGTTTGCTTTATATGGTTACTGTTTTATGGACAATCATGTCCACCTTCTTATTCAAGAATTGGAAGATGATATTTCCAGTGCCATGAAGAGAATTTGCTCAAGCTATGTTTTATGGTACAACAAGAAGTATGAGAGATCGGGCCATTTGTTCCAAGAGAGATTTAAAAGCGAACCTGTAGAAGATGATAATTATTTTCTGATGAACCTGAGATATATTCATCAGAATCCTTTAAGGGCTGGAATATGCAAGGAATTATTGGAGTATAAATGGACAAGCTACAGGGAATACATAACTGAGCCTATAATAATCGACACAGATTTGTGTTTGGATCTATTTTCTCCTAACAAAGATCGAGCTATAGATTTGTTTATAGAGTTCATGACGCAAAACAATGAGGATAAAATTCCCGTATTTGAAGATAATATTAGATTGACTGATGCTGAAGTAATTGAAAAAATATGTGCTATGGGTCTTAGTAACATGAGTGAAATGCAGAAATTAGATAAGAATAAAAGGAATAGCTATCTAAAGGCATTAAAAATGACAAGAGGTATAAGTATAAGACAAATTTCTAGAATAACAGGTATCTCAAAAGGCACTATTGAGAGAGCATGAAGACAAAGGGGAGACAGGGGGACAGGAA
>NZ_JBJXRK010000014.1:0-52642 GCF_046224405.1 Gudongella ferriphila
TCTTTTTTTGTAGCAGTTTTTTGTGTTCAAAAAATTGACACTAATGATATAATTAAGACAGTCGGAATATTAATGGGGTGTTAGGATGTCAAACAACATGATTTCAGTTGAAGATATAATAAACATATACGATTCGGGTTTTATAATTCTTGATGAGGATTACAATCTTTTCCTGATAAACAGCAAGGGAAGGGAGCTGCTGGAAACAGAGAGTGATAATGATGCAGAGGATATAATCACTGACATACTTTCTGAGCTTAGGATACACGAGCACATCAATGGTGGAGAAGTGTCCAGGAATCTTATGAAATACAAGGGAAAAGAACTTCTTCTCTATACTGGATTGTTTGAAGCGCAAGATTTTAAAGGAATATTTGTTGAGTTCAATCCCCTTAGCAAGCACAAGGAGGAACTCAAAGCCTTTGATTATGAGGTACAAGCCTCCTCCCTTCTAAGAACAGTGCTTGATTCATCCAACGAATCCTTCATCTACGTCAACAGCGAAGGCATAATCGAGATGATAAGTGAAAGCTATGCAGAGTTTTTGAACAGAAAAAAGGAGGACCTTATAGGACTTAATGTAGTGAATGTTGTTGATAATACCAGGCTTGATGTTGTACTTAAGACTGGGAAGGCCGAGATAGCACAAATTCAGATTGTTAAGGGAAAGAAGATAATCGCCACAAGGATTCCTGTATACGCCAAGGGAAAGGTAGTGGGAGCAATTGGAAAGATTCTATTTCGGGATGTAGATGAACTTAACAACCTATACATGAAGATCAACAATATTGAAAAGGAATTGAATCTTTACCGTGACGAGTTCAAGAAGGCCAACAAGGCAGAATATGCCTTAGATAGTATAATAGGTGAAAACATTGAAATAAAGAGGATTAAGGAACTTACCAGAAACATAGCCTCAACAAATTCCAATGTACTAATACTGGGGGAATCTGGAACCGGTAAGGAATTGTTTGCTCACGCCATACACAACAACAGCAAGAGGATGGATGCTCCATTCATCAAGGTTAACTGTGGTGCTATACCATATGAGCTTCTTGAATCAGAGTTATTTGGCTACGAGGAGGGAGCTTTTACAGGAGCCAAAAAGGGTGGAAAAATCGGCAAGTTCAAGGCCGCTGATGGAGGAACGATTTTTTTGGATGAGATAGCAGATCTTCCCATGAACATGCAGGTGAAGCTTCTTAGAGTTCTTCAGGAAAGAGAAATTGAAAGGATAGGTTCCAATACATCCGAGAAGGTTGATGTTAGGGTTATTGCTGCAACAAATAAGGATCTTGAGAGCATGGTGAATGATGGTACATTTAGGCTGGACCTTTACTACAGATTAAATGTTGTCAGTTTAAGGATTCCCTCTCTAAACCAGAGGAAGGATGACATCCAGTTACTTTCCGAGTACCTTATTGAAAAGATAAGCATCAGGGAAAATAGGTATGTTGACGGAATATCATCTGAATCCCTTGAAATGCTAAAGGGGTATGGTTGGCCAGGAAACATCAGAGAGCTGGAGAATGTACTTGAAAGGGCAATCAACTTCCTGGGAGATGAGAGAAGAATACTTCCAAAGCATCTACCACATAGAATTACAGGCAACCAGGATATATTTGTAAACAGAAGTTTAAGAGAAACACTGGAGGAGGTAGAGAGGGAAGCTATTGTCAGGACCTTGCTTGATGTAAAAGGTAATAAGTCCAAGGCATCCAAGGCTCTTGGAATAAGCAGAACCAGTCTCTATGAGAAAATGGACAAGTACGCCATCAAAGATAGTTAATAATATAACAATAATAGATATTGTACAATAACTGAACAAAACAAGAAACGAGAATACAATACTGTGCGGATAAACTTACATATCATTAAATCTACAATCAATTATGTAAGAAATACTTTACAATTATATAGAGTAAGAGTTATTTTTATGGGTAAAGGGACAAAAAGGAGCTAGTTTCTGAGCATTAATGATTATATTTTAACAAACATAATCATTAATGCATATAATTTCCTATTTTATCAGAAAAAATTAAACATAAATTGGCATGGTAATTGCAAGTTATTAGGTTAAGAATTTCAATGAGGAGGGTTTTAGTATGAAAAAAGCTGTAATAGTTAGTGCTGTAAGAACACCTGTAGGTAGTTACGGAGGAGTATTCAAGAACACAAGCGCGGTTGAGCTTGGTAAGGTTGCTGTTAAGGCTGCAATGGAAAGAGCTGGAGTCAAACCAGAGATGGTCGATGAGGTGATATTTGGGAACGTTCTCCAAGCTGGACAAGGGCAGAATGTTGCTAGACAGGTTGCAATTGGAGCTGGAATACCAGAATACGTGACAGCATATACAGTAAACAAGGTTTGTGGATCAGGACTGAAGACTGTTGCATTGGCAGCTCAGGCTATAAAGGCAGGAGATGCCGAAGTGTTGGTTGTAGGTGGAACTGAAAACATGAGCATGGCTCCATACCTGCTACCAAACAACAGATGGGGACAGAGAATGGGCAATGGACAGGTAATCGACTACATGGTGGCTGATGGACTTACAGACATATTCAATAATTATCATATGGGAGTAACTGCGGAGAATATTGTAGAAAAGTATGGTCTGACCAGAGAAGAGCAGGATGAGCTTGCATATAATTCACAGACTAGAGCGGAGAAGGCAATAAAGGAAGGCAGATTCAAGGAAGAGATCGTACACGTTGAGATCCCTCAAAGAAAGGGTGACCCCGTTGTTGTGGATGCCGACGAGTATCCAAAGTTTGGTACAACAATGGAAACTCTTGCAAAGTTGAGACCTGCATTCAAAAAGGATGGTTCAGTTACTGCTGGTAATGCATCAGGTATCAATGACGGAGCAGCGGCGTTTGTCGTTATGAGTGAGGACAAGGCAAAAGAGCTGGGTCTTGAGGTAATGGCGGAAATAGTAAGCTATGCATCAGGTGGAGTTGACCCATCAATAATGGGAACAGGACCAATACCTGCAAGCAAGAATGCTTTGGACAAGGCGGGTCTAAAAATCGAGGACATGGACCTAATAGAAGCCAATGAAGCATTTGCCGCACAAGCGCTTTCGGTAGCTAAGGAACTTAACTTTGACATGGATAAGGTCAATGTAAATGGTGGAGCTATTGCAATTGGACACCCAATCGGAGCAAGTGGTGCAAGAATACTTGTAACTCTACTTCACGAAATGGAGAAGAGGGACAACAAGCTTGGATTGGCAACACTTTGTATAGGTGGTGGACAAGGTATTTCAATGGTGGTTAAGCGCTAATAAATCATAATGAAAGGCAGGTATCCATATGAACAAAGTAATTACAATAGATGAAGCCATAGATAAGATCCAGGATGGCATGACAATAATGGTTGGAGGGTTTCTTGGTTGCGGAAACCCTCACAGATTGGTGGACAAGCTGGTAGAAAAGGGAACAAAGGACCTTACATTGATCTGTAATGACTCATCATTTCCAGATTATGGAGTAGGAAAGCTAATTGTAAACAAGCAGATCAAGAAGCTGATTGCATCTCACGTAGGTACAAATCCAGAGACTGGAAGACAGATGAACGAAGGGGAAATGGAGGTTGTTCTTGTACCACAGGGAACTCTTGCCGAGCAGGTAAGGGCTGGAGGATCAGGCCTTGGTGGTTTCCTAACCCCAACTGGTGTGGGTACAGTAGTTGAGGAAGGCAAGCAGAAGATAGAAATTGATGGAGTTGAATACCTTTTAGAGCTTCCATTAAAGGCTGACGTTGCACTTATAGCGGGTCAGACGGCAGACAAATTCGGAAACATTGAATATTTTGGAGCGACCAGAAACTTTAATCAGCTTATGGCAACTGCAGCAGAAGTTGTAATAGCAGAGGTTGAGGAAATTGTTGAAGTTGGGGAACTGGATCCAAACCAAGTGGTAACTCCTGGTATCTTTGTAACACACCTAGTCAACGGAGGTGCAATATAATGGATAGAAATGAAATGAAGAATTATATAGCAAAAAGAGTGGCTAATATGCTTCATGACGGGGACGTTGTAAACCTTGGAATAGGACTTCCGACAAAGGTTTCCAACTACCTTCCCGAAGGAGCAAATATCTTCCTGCAGTCAGAGAATGGATTCATTGGACTTGGCCCGGTTCCTCAGGAAGGACAGGAGGATTTCAGAATTACAAATGCGGGAGGCCAATGTGTTACAATTCTTCCTGGTGGAGTTTTCTTTGACTCTTCAACATCATTTGGTATTATCAGAGGCGGTCATGTTGATATGACAGTTCTGGGAGCACTTCAGGTTGATGAAAAGGGTAATCTTGCAAACTGGATGATTCCAGGGAAAATGGTTCCAGGTATGGGTGGAGCGATGGACCTTGTAACTGGAGCCAAGAAGGTGACAATTGCAATGGAGCATACAGCAAAGGGAGCCAAAAAGATTCTTAAGGAGTGTACCCTTCCCCTTACTGCAGCTGGACAGGTAGACTATATAGTAACTGAAATGGGCTTGATGGAAGTTACCAAAGAAGGGATAGTTCTTAGGGAGATTAATCCAGAGTACACAGTGGAGCAGGTACAGGAAGCAACAGAAGCAAAGCTTATTATAGCAGATGATTTGAAAGAAATGCAGGTTTAGCCTGGAATTCATAATGGGCACCGCCAGGTAGGTCTGGCAGGTGCCTTTTATTTGGAGGTATAGTATGAAATTGGACAATATCAATAAAATAGGAATCGCCGGAGCAGGGACAATGGGTTCTGGAATTGCCCTGATATTTGCCAGAAAGGGCTACGAGGTTCTAGTGAATGACTTGAACATAGCCCTCTTGGAGGATTCAAGAAGGCTTGTGGACATCTTCAACCAGACCCTTCTCAAGGAAGGCCTGATGACAAAGGATGAAGAGGATAGGGTGATGGACAATATCCATTATACCCTGGAGAAATCGGAATTTGAGGATTGTGACCTGATAGTAGAGGCGATAGTTGAAAAGCTGGACATCAAGCAAGACTTTTGGATGGAAGTGGAGGAGATTGCAAAACCTGATGCATACTTTGCTACAAACACATCTGGACTTAGCATCAACAGCATTTCTGAGAAGGTTAAGGACAAGACAAGGTTTATTGGGATGCACTTTTGGAATCCTCCACATATTGTTCCACTTGTTGAGCTAATCAAAGGAAATTTTACTTCTGATGAGACTGTTGAAGTGCTTAAGTCTTTGATGGACAGGATAGAGAAGAAGCCAGTTGTTGTTCAGAAGGATGTTCCTGGATTCATTGGAAACAGAATACAGTTTGCAGCTTTTCGTGAAGCCTTGCATATTCTTCAGGAGGGAGTCGGGACACCAGAGGACATAGACATGGCTATGAAGTATGGTCCTGGATTTAGATATCCGGTTATGGGCCCCCTTGAAACATCTGATCTTGGGGGAGTAGACACTTTCTACTACATCTCCTCATACCTTTTTAAGTCACTCAGTGATTGCAAGGAACCGACGGAAAAGCTTAACGAACTGATGGAGTCTGGTAAACATGGAGTGAAATCAAAAGAGGGATTTTACGATTACTCAGATGGCAAAGATGAAGAAGCAATTAAGCGTAGGGACAGAATGTTCCTTAAGATGCTTAAACATATCCATATGGAAGAAGAATAGGAAAATCCCCTGAATATGCTTTGTCATATTCAGGGGATTTCTTTATGTTGGATCGATTCACTAAGGCTTCTATGTTCTTGTCTGGGATTTCCATTCCCTAATTATCTCGTCTGCTGCTGTAAAAAGATCTGATAGCACCTCGTTCTTTATATCATCAAGGAAAGACTTGGAAGCTACTATGCTCAGGGTCCCCATTATCTTTGAAGGATTTGACAGTATTGGGACTGCAATGCTGCTCATTCCTATGCTTATCTCCTCGTCCTCCAAGGAATATCCCTTGGACCTTATGGTCTTGATCTCTTCCTGTAAGGATTCCCTGTCAACTATCGTCTTGCTGGTATACTTTTCAAATTTACTGGTACTTAAATAGTTCTCCTGGAATTCATTGTCCTGGTAGCTTAGAAATAGCTTTCCCGAGGAAGTTGCATTCAAAGGGAAGCTGGTGTTCATTTTAGTCAACAATAGGTATCTTGAGTTTTCAGGGTTGAAGGTATCCACTGTAAATACATTGTAGTTGGATACCAGTTGAAGTCTTGATGAAACCTGGTGACTGTTGGCTATGGCTCTCAGGTGTGGCCTTGCAAGGCTTTTCATCCTGTCGACATAGCTATTATCAACCAGTTCGGCCTTGGGAATAAAAACATACCCCAAAGAATAGTTTCCTTCATCAATGTTATGGATGAGATATCCATTATAAACCAGTGTGTTCACAATACCTCTTGTGGTGTTTACATGCAGGGCCAGCTTGTTGCTGATTTGATTGACCGTGAGCTTGCTGTTGGATTCATCAAAGCAGTTTATTATGTCAATTGCCCTCTGAACGGATTGAATCAGTCTCAAATTACCTTTCATATCTTCCTCCAAAATGTTTTGTCTTAATAATATAATCAAGTCCACGAAATATTATACTTTATTCCATTGACAAACTAAACCGAATTATATATTATTTAAACATAATACGATTATATAGTGTATAAAACGATAATATCGTTTTATATCCAAAAAGTCAATACGTGATGGGAGTTTAATATGAGTCTTTCAAGAGTTGCACTTCTTATACCAAATACTGATATCACTTTGGAAACTGACCTAAACAGGGAATTGCCAAACAACTATGTCATACATACCCAAAGGTTGCCTCTTATGGAGGTTGGATTGGAAGCAGAAAAAAAGATGGTAAGCGAATCCCTTCCCTCTGCTCTGGATAATCTTGAAGGAGTCGCTGATTTTGATTTTGCGGTTTTCGGATGTACATCAGCATCAGCGGTGTATGGAAGAGAGGGAGTGGGTCAAATTGAAAAACTTGTCTCTGAAAGACTTGGGTGCATTGCTAAAAGTGCCTTAGGAGCCGTACTGGATCAGCTAAAAAGAACAGGGAGCAAAAATATAGCTTTGGTAACACCCTATGATGATGAATTAAATGCTTTTATGATGGAGGTACTTAGGGAATTTGGATTCAATGTGTATTATAGCTGCGGAATGGGACTTCGGAATGATATTGAAATCGCAAGGGTGGAGCCTGTTGAGATAATTGAATTTGTGAAGAATAATATAGATGGAATCACATCAGTTGATGGAACAGTGCTGGTGTCATGCACAAATCTCAGGGCAACTGAGATTCGGGAAGACCTTAACCTGATCCTAAAAAGTCCAGTTGTAACAAGCAACCAATCCATAATCAGTTGGCTGCTAAATGAACATAGATAAAAGGAGGGTTACAAATGAAGGTAGTGGTCATAATGTTGTGTGTTTAATGCTGTAGATATTGAAATGAGCCCCTGCAAGGGTTGTCTGTATTGCAGAAGAAGTTGAAATGAGAGCTCAATTCCTTAGGTGAAGATAAAAGAACCATACCGGTTCTGCTTCAGGTCTTTAGTTTTCATTTGAATTTATAAATAATAAACTGAAAAGGAGAAATGCTATGAATAAGACACTAGCAACCGTACCAAAGAAGTATACTCTCAAGGACAAGTTGAAGGCTATGGGTCCTGGAATTATAATTGTTGGATCATTCTTGGGACCTGGAACAGTAACAACCGCTACAAGAACAGGTGCTACATTTGGATTTAGCGTACTTTGGGCAGTAATATTTTCTGTTATCGCGACCATAGTACTTCAGGAGATGTCTGCAAGACTGGGAATCATAAGCCAGAAGGGATTGGCGGAACATATCGTTGACATCTTTGAACATAACAAGTTTCTTAAGAATCTGTCCATACTACTGGTAGGAGGTGCCATAACCCTTGGAGGTATTGCCTATATGTCAGGGGATCTGATTTGAACCTCTCTGGGTATCTCCAACCTTACGGGCTTGCCAACGAATTACATAGCGCCGGCAATTGGTGTGATTATCCTGATTCTTCTGAATGTGGGTACGGTGAAATGGCTGGAAAAGATACTGGGAGTGCTTGTTCTCACAATGGTGACAGTTTTTGTCATTACGATGGTCGTGGTAAAGCCTGACCTTGGAGAAATGGCCATGGGGCTTATTCCAACAGTTCCAGAGGGAGCATTGATGAATGTTGTTGCACTAATCGGAACTACAATAGTACCCTATAATCTCTTTATCCATTGTGCAAATGCTAGGGACAACTGGAAAAAACCAGAGGACCTTGTTTTATCAAGATGGGATACAACAGTTTCCATAATAATTGGTGGAATCATAACAAGTGCCGTTCTCATTACTGCAGCAACAGTAATGAGGGGAATGACTGTAAACTCAGCTGCCGATATGGCCCTTCAGCTGGAGCCTACCTTGGGCAGGTTTGCAAATATTTTCATGAGTGTTGGACTTTTTGCAGCTGGATTCTCTTCAGCTACCATAACACCTCTTGGTGTCTCATATGTCTTGGCTGGACTGCTTGGATGGAAGCAGGACAAAAGCGACAAGAGATTTTTCTACACAAACGTTGCAATACTGATACTGGGAATAATTGGATCAGCTACTGGCTTCAATCCTTTGACAATCATAATTTTGGCCCAGGCTCTAAATGGTATATTCCTGCCACTTATTGTTATATTCCTGGTTTATATCACTGCATCCAAGAAGGTGCTTAAAAAATACTCAAATTCAAAATTTGCCAATGCACTGGGTATTATCATCAGTGGTATAACCCTGGTAATTGGCGGTAGAAGTGTGATAGATGTTATAAAATCAATATTTTAATTGCTTTATAGTATAAAGCGGTTTGACAATTTAGGAGGGTGTATAAATGAAAAACAAGCCAATTTGCTACGTACCCGGAAGGGAGATTCCAGAGGTATTCAGTGGAGTACCAAGCTTTCTGGGACTTCCGGTTATAAGGACAGAAAAGGATCTTGAAGAAAGTGATATTGTATTCATGGGAGTCCCTTGGGAAGGTGTCAATACAAACGGACCATTTACCAGTGTGGAAATGGCAACCAAGACAGTGAGAAAAGCATCAACAAGATACGGCGGGTATCTTCCTGACTTTGATATAGACGTATTTGACCATTTTTCAGGAGGAGATATAGGGGATGTTGCCGTTAGAAATGGCGACAATGACTTTACCTTCTAAAGCATAAGAAAGGATTACAAGAAAATTCTAGATGCAGGGAAATTCCCTGTAGTGTTTGGAGGGGACCATTCCATATCCTACCCTCTTATCAGTGAATTTGCCAAAAAGCACAATGGGAAAATCGGAGTTATACACTTTGATTCTCATATGGACAATATGGACTCATATGGAGAAGATAAGTATGCAAGGTGCTCTCCCTTCCACAGACTCTATGAGGATGAGAATGTGAATCCAAAAAATATGGTTCACTTCGGGATCAGAGGTCCAAGGAACAATCCATCAGGTCTTAAGGAGGCCAAGAAGTTTGGAGCTCACGTAATCACAGGAATGGAAGTAAAAATCAATGGGATATTCGAGTCCATCAAGAAGGCCATTGACCTTGCAAGTGACGGAACAGAAGCACTGTATATAACCGTTTGTTCGGATATTCTGGATGTAGCCCATAATCCTGCAGGTCCACCTGACCCTTGTGGATTGAATACATTCGAGCTGGCTATGGCATTGCATGAATGTGGAAAAGCTGGGGCTGAGGCATTCGATTATGTTGAAATATATCCTCCACAGGATCCAAATGGTGTTTCCTCACATGTGGCAAGCTGGATGACAATCTACCTTTTATCAGGTGTCACCAAAAGGAAATTCAATCTATAGTTTTAAACTGCCCAATAATGATATATTATAGAATAAGAGACCATCTCTATGGTCTCTTATTGGCTTCAACAACGTCATAGTTTGGAGGGAAATATGGAAATTCTACTTAATGAGATAATTGATAGGAACAGACACCTAATAGAAAATGGAAAGGTTGCTAACTACATCCCGGCCCTTGCCAAGGCAGACTACAGGAAAATTGGAGTAACTGTTGCCGGAAGAACCGGATCCTTGCTTTACAGTGCAGGAGACTACAATGAAAAATTCACCCTCCAGAGCATATCCAAGGTGATTTCATTTCTGGTGGCTGCAATGGACAACGGACTGGACCATATCTTTGAAAAGGTTGGTTTGGACAGTACTGATGAGCCATTTAATGCATTTACTAAGCTGGATCTTCCAAATATTCATAAGCCTGCAAATCCCATGATTAATTCAGGTGCAATTCTAACAACAGGGATGATCAAGGGAGATAGCCAAGAGAGATTCCAAAAGATACTTGAGCTTACAAGAAGGATGGCCAACAATCCCTATATTGGCTACGACGAGGAGGTATATCTGTCTGAAAAGGAAACCGGCAGCAGAAACAGATCAATGGCCTATCTTATGAACAGCAAGGGAATCCTTGATGGAGATGTAGAAGGGGTCTTGGATACATATTTCAAGCAATGCTCGATCCAGGTTGACACAATGGACCTTGCAAAAATCGGCAGGTTCATTTCATCAGGGTGTGAGGGCATAGATATTAAGGGAATTTCCAGAAAGGATATGTCAGTTATGGTAAAGGGGCTTCTGTTCACCTGTGGAATGTACAACTATAGTGCACGATATGCCATAGAGGTTGGAATTCCTTCCAAATCAGGAGTGGGTGGAGGAATAATGGGAATACTGCCGGATGGTATGGGTATTGGAATATTCTCACCTGCTTTGGATGAAAATGGAAACTCCTCGGCTGGAATAGGGATAATAAAGGAACTGTCCAGAAGATTGCACTTAAACATATTTGATGATAGAAAATTGCAGGCTGATCTTGAAGCCTACTAGATGTCAATTGAAAAGCTGGTGATATTGTGATTAGTGGTTATCTTAATATAGAGGATGGTACAGAGCTCTACCATAGGGTAAAGGGTTCTGGGCACCCATTGGTTTGCATACATGGATTTGGAGCTGACAGCAGCGCCTACAGACTGACTGAAAAGATACTTTCAAGGAAATATATGGTTGTGACCATGGACCTTAGAGGCCATGGACGGACTGTGGTGGATGGGAAAAATCTAGGCTTTGAATCCATGGCAAGGGATGTCGAGGCTCTTCTTGAGCATCTGGGCCTGTCAGAGATCACCCTTATGGGGTGGTCAATGGGTGGGGCTGTTGCTATGGAGTACATAAGAATTTTTGGAGAGGGAAGACTTAGGAGTCTTATTCTTGTTGAGACATCCCCCAAGGTTGTAAATGATGGTGATTGGAGCCATGGTCTTTTCAATGGAAAGTACACCTTGGAAATGGCCAAGGCAGATTTATCTCAGATAAAAAATGATTTTATGGAATTTTCCAGTAGCTTCATGAAGATGATGGCTCCTCATATGGATAAGGACAATCAGGATATACTTATAAAGACCATGCAAGGGAATAGACCTGAGTTTATGTATGAAGTCTGGAAGGACATAATCAGCTCCGACTTCAGGGACACCCTTAGTGGTGTTAAGGTCCCATGCCTTGTGTTAAACGGGGAAGATAGCACCTTCTACAGTTATGAATCAGGAAAGAGTATTGCGGAAAGTGTAAGGAACGGAAAGCATATCGCAATCAAGGGAGGGCATCTGGCCCCAATAGAAAGCCCTGTTGAGTTCAACAGGGTCATTGAGAGATTTATGATTGAAGAAAATGAGTAGCTACAACCCTCTTGGGAGGATTACTTATTTAAAGAAAGGGCATATATCTTTCAGAAGGTTCATCTTTTGAATGGGAAAGGATATCCTTGAGAATCTCAAGTCCCTTATGAATCTCCTTTTCACCTACTGCACTGAAGCTAAGTCTTATATATTTCTCGGAATTTTTATCGTCTGTGAAGAATACCTTTCCGGGTACAATTGCCAATCCCCTTCTTCCGCACTCCTCGTATAGCTCCATGGCATCGAATTCCTTGGGCAGTGAAACCCAAACACTCAATCCACCTCGAGGCTCAAGGTAGGAGATGCCCAAATGTTTAAGATTTTCCAGTCCGGATACCATCAATCTGTACCTTTCCCTGTAGAAGCCTGTTATCATATCTATATGGTCCCTCCAGAAGCCCTTTCTCAGATAAAGGTCAAAGGCCCTTTGCAGGTATCCAGATGAGGAAATGTCAGTTGTGTGCTTGGCCTTTATTATATCCTTCATCAAGGCCCTGGGTAGTGTCATAAAGCCAATCCTGACACCTGGCATAAAGATCTTTGAAAAGCTCTTTATGAATATCACCTGGTCAAATCTGTCCAAAGTCTTTAAGGGCAGTTTCTTTTCATCTGAAAAGCTAAGGTCTGTAAGAAAGTCATCCTCAATGACATAGAATTCATATTCCCTGGCAAGCCTCAGGACCTCTTTTTTTCTGGTTTCACTGTAGCAAATGGTTGTTGGGCTATGATAATTTGGCATAAGGTATATAAATTTTGGTCTGTACCGCTTTACATAGGACTTTAGCTCATCAAGGTCAATCCCTTCTTGGTCCATTGGTATTCCAAGGATCCTGGCTCCCCTTGACTGAAATGCTGCAAAGGCTCCAGGGTAGGTCGGATTCTCAACAAGAATTACATCGCCCTGCTGGATAAGAGTCTTTGATATGATATCAAGCCCCTGCTGGCCTCCCGATGTTATTAGAATCTGGTCCTTGGTGGCTGTTATTGAGTAATGCTCCAAAAGGAATTGGGAAATTGATTCCCTCAGTGGCCCAAAGCCTGTGATTTCAGGGTAAAGAAATGCCTGGCCCCCATCCCTGTCAAGAACCTCCACAAGGGATTTCTTGAACTCCTCGATGGGAAAGAGCTCTGGAGTGGGTGAAACGCTTGCGAAATCGATACTGTTCTTCAGAAGAGGAAAAATCCCTGAAAGCATAAGCTCCATATCACCCTCTTCAACCAGGCTGCTTTCTTGACTGAAGGAGGGTTTTTTTATGAATGTGCCGCTACCTTTGACAGTGTATATGTAATTGTCCTGCTCAAGCTGCTTGTAGGCATTTACTACAGTTACATTATTCACACCCAGCTGCTTGGCGAGATTTCTGATGGAGGGCAGCTTGTCTGATTGGAGAGCATCCGATTCAATGGCATCTCTGATTGCCTCGTACAGTTGTATATACAAAGGTGAATCCTTATCCTTGTCTAGTCTCAGGTGGGATAGCATAAGATCAGTCCTTTCTGTATGGATACACTTAGTATATCATATTATTTCCCATAAATGGATGAAAATAAGAATGTACAAGCAGGTTCGTTGACATATGGATTTATTGAATATAATATTGAGTTAATGGTTATTGATGATTAAGATGGCCTATTGCAGATGGCTGTTGAAATAAGTGGAGTAATAGGCGGATTACGGTTGTAAATATCGCTTAAGAATAAATGGGAAAAGGAGGAGAAAATGTGAAGGACATTTTTTCAGCTATTGTGGGACTAGTATCCATAGCTGCACTTTTAATAATGGTATTAACCTACACAGGCGTTTTGGATGAAAGAGCAAAGGAATTTGTGATGCCTATTGTGGGATTGATAATATTTCACGAGGGTTTCATTCGGTATGAGAAGAACAAATTATGGGGAATTTCTCTGATGTTGGTTTCTGCAGGAGTTTTTCTGGCAATTTTGTGGAGACTTATGTCATCATAGGATAGGGAGAGGATGTTAGGATGAAAATCAGTAAAATAGTTTTTCTGTTGGTTATGGTGGCGATATTTATTTCAGGCTGCGCACCAGGTGATATGGAACTTACTGATATTGATAAAACAGTGATTGAAAACTATATAAGGTCTGAGTACAGAACAGGGGGAAGCCTGGGTAACACATTGGTTGCTGTTGATATCCTTGGTTCCGATGTGAGAAAACAAGAGGTCTATATATGGGCACTGATTGAGGAGTACTCATTCGGCGAGTTTGACGCTGAGGTTGAATCAGGTGCATCCCTGCCCTTTGTACTTGAAGTGGATACAAGCAATGATGGATTTGCAGTGACTGGAAGCAGGATGCCAAGGGATGGGTCCATGTTTACACAGGATGTAAAGGATATTTTTCCAACTGAGCTGCAGAATAGGATCCTGGATTACTCCAGTGATCATATCGGTGTCCTGATTGATGAAATTGAAGCAAAGGTTGAAGGCCGTCTTAAATTTACTAAAGAGCACAGACTGGCTGTAGAAAAGGCCATCGAATATTTAATGGAATCTTCCTGGGAAAACAGGTTAAGGATCGATATTTCAGAGATTGGAATAGAAGAAGTGCCTCGTGAGATTTATGATAGCCTGTGGACACATGATGGACCAGCACCTTCAGGAACCATTGATTCATCTGACCTACTTGTGGAGCTGGGCTCAAGGGAAGGTCACGATTTTGCAGGACTTGTTTTTGATATGGAAAAAAGGGAGATAATCGGATATCTCCCCATACAATAATACTAAGGCCTTTCATTTATCTTAAGGTCGAAGATCTCGGGTCTGTTGTAGTGGCCCACAGGATCCCAATCAAGCTTTGACTCAACAATCATGTCCAGATCCAGTTCAGCTGTGAGAATACCTGGCTCATCATATAAGGGTCCTGCAACATATTCTCCATAGGGATTTATTATACAGCTGCCACCCCGCGACATCACCTCAGGTTCTTTTTCAAGGTCTTTGTAGTATTTCAAATCTGTGGGATACATGCTCCTTTCCACATATTGATTGCTCATAAGGACAAAGCATCGTCCCTCAAAGGCGATGTGCCTCAGGGTCGCCTGGTATACTTCCCTCTGATCTGCAGTGGGAACTATGTAAAGGTTGACTCCCTTCATATACATGGCCATCCTGGCAAGGGGCATATAGTTTTCCCAGCAAATAAGGGAGCCCATTTTACCATAGGGAGTATCCAAAACGGTTATGGTTGACCCGTCATCCTCTCCCCAAATGACCCTCTCGGCTGCAGTTGGTTTAAGTTTTCTGTGTCTGCCCATATATCCATCCGGTCCAAAGAACAGGTTGGTGCAATGAAGTGTTCCGTCAAGTCCTTCACCATTTTTTTCAGTTACCCCAATGGAGAGGTATACCCCTAGCTCTTTTGTAAGCTCAGCCAGCTGATCAATCTCCGGTCCGGGTACAGCCACTGAATTCTCATAATATCTTCTGTAGTCCTCTCTAGCCTCCTTGGTTCTGCTTCCCACGACCATTCCAAAAGTCAATCCTCTTGGATAGCAGGGAATAAAGCTTTCAGGAAAAACTATCAGCTTTGATCCCTTGGAAGCAGCCTTTCTTGTCAGTTCGATTGTCTTCTCCATGGTCTTTTCAAGGTCAAAAATTACAGGTGAATCCTGGATGATTGATACCGTCAATTTCTTTTCCATATGCTTAACCTCCTTGTTAGCGGAATGAAACAACTTAATTATAACACATTGAGGTATCAATGAAATTCCAAATAGGAAACTGAGGTCATTTTCTTCAAAGTATGTTAAAATATACTTATATTGGATCAGGATAGGCTGAAATAACCGCCTTGAAATGTGGGAGGAGTGATTGCATGGATGTGAATAATAGAGTCAAGTCATGTTGATCAGGGAATGAAATCTCCACAGGCAAGGTGGAGAAAGAACTTAAGTGCCCTTTGTGTAGAGGAAGGGCTCAATCAGTAGGCAATACTACAGTGAAGCATTTGGTAAAGCCTGAGAATAGGGATAAGATCAAGGAAGAGAATTATGGAATATGCCTTGAAGAGAATTGTGAGATTGTGTATTTTGATGAGGACCAAATATTTAAAAGAAATGACCTTACGGTTGATGTGTGGTACAAGAAAGATGCTGATCCAAAGTACATTTGCTATTGCGCCAGGGTAACTGAAGACCAGATCATTGATGCAGTGGTTAGCAAAGGGGCGAAATCTTTCAAGGAAGTTGTAAAAATAACCGGTGCCATGAAAAACTGCAGGTGTGAAGAGAACAATCCATTTGGAAAATGCTGCAGTCCACAGATTATTGAGACTATCAAGCTGGCATTGAGGAAAAGGCAATAAATCCATCAAGGGACAAACAAAAAGAACCGTCCCTGGTGTTTGAGGGGACATACTATGAAAAGTCTTGGGAGAGTAATCCTTACAATATTTATACTTGTAATTGCAGGAACCATGATATTTTTTTCCTTCGAGGAGAATCAGAAATGGTTTGTAAGGTATCTGGATAGCTTCTCAACCCTTGAGAAGGAAGTTGTTGAAATCAGGCATATCCCAGGGGAAGGGATAAAATACATCAATGGGAGATACCTTGCCTGGAATGGTGAGAAGATGTCAGTTTCAGATGAGTCAGGAAAGATCCTTTGGGAAAGGACCTTTCTTATGGATGACCCCAGGCTAGTCATAAATGATAATCTGATTGGGGTGTTCGATAGAGTAGGTGGTGAAGGGGTCGTAATCAACTTCAATGGGCAGATATTGACTCAGATAAAGGAGAAAGCCCAGATATTTTCCTTCAGGCCGGGCAAGGAAGGTCATATTGTCCATATAAAGGAAGAAGGCAGAGACCTGCTTAAAATCTATGGTGTGGATGGAGAACACAGGGAAAACCTGATCTTCACAAATAATTACCCCATAGACTACAGCCTGGAAGCTGACGGTGTCAAGGTCACCATTCTGGAGCTTCAGGATAAGGGTATTGGCACGAAGTTGGTCAAGTATACTTCCGAAGGTGAAGCGGAGCTTTATGACCTTCGAGACCTGGTTATAATAAAGGTATTAAGCGTTGGAAATGACAGGTTGATAGTAACAGAAGCAGGAATATACCTTGAAATGAACGGTCAGGTTGTCTGGGGAAGGGAACTTCCACTTCTAAAGGATGTTCTGGTGGACGGTAATGAGATATATGCCATATATGGGGATAATTTGAGAATCCTAAACAAGGAAGGAAAGACAATCCATGAAGCGACCTTTGGGATTGACTATGTAAAGCTCCATGCCCATGGGAAGTATATAATTCTGGCAGGGGAGAAGGACTTGCTTGTTTTCAGACATATGGAGCAAATTGCAAGCCATAGCTTCAACTGGAAAATCGTTGACCTTCAAAGTCAGTTCAATGATTTGATTGTAACCACTGAAAATGGCGTAAATATAGTTAGGATAGAGGATAAGGAAGTAGTTGAGGAGGATATACAATGATTAGAGAAATAGATGCCAAGGGTCTTGCCTGTCCAAAGCCTGTAATTTTGACAAAAAAGGAGCTTGACAGCATGGAGGGCGGATCCGTAAGGACTGTTGTGGACAACGTGACAGCCCGAGAGAACCTTTCAAAGCTGGCAGGGAGCATGGGCCTTGAGTTTTCCGTGGAGGAGCTTGGAGGAACTGTGTTTGCGGTTACGATTTTAAAGTCCGGGGAGAAGGAAGAGGAAAGGGATGAAGATATAATCATTCAGAAACCAGATGGCGGAATGGTATTGGTGATTCAATCCGACCAGATGGGCAAGGGGGATGAAGAGCTGGGAAAACTTCTTATGAAGAGCTTTATATATACTGTAAATGAAACTAAACCTCATCCAAAAGCCATCCTTTTCTATAACGGGGGAGTCAAGCTGACAGTTAAGGACAGCCCTGTTCTTGATGACCTTCAAGACCTGCTGGATGCGGGGGTTGAGATTATCTCCTGCGGTACATGCCTGGACTTCTACAACCTGAAGGACAGCCTGGCGGTCGGAGACATTTCGAACATGTACACCATATATGAAAAGATGCAGTCCGGAACAAACACAATTACGATAGGATGATTAAAATGAACGAATTTGGGATATTGACCTTCCAGTCCACCCACCATGCAATGAGGGCGGAGAGGATATTGACGGAGGAAGGAATAATAACGAAGACAATACCGACACCCAGGGATATTACACTTAGCTGCGGACTTGCCATAAGGATTGCAATCGATGACCTGGAGAAGGTTATGGAGCTAAAGAGGTCTGGGAAGCTGGAATACAAGGAGCTCCATCATTTGCAGACAGTTGATGGGAAAAGAGCTTTAAGGAAACTTGACTAGGAGGCGGGGATGGAATCATTGAAAAACCTTTATGACGGGGTACAGCAATCAATAAATTCTTTTCTAAAAAACACGGATGGGGACCTAAACCTAATTGGGAAAATTGTTACCATACTCCTTATATTTATTGCCATAGGAGTTATTGTGAAAGTTGCCAATAGAATCATAGACAGAACGCTAACCTATAAGAGCTTCAGTAAATTTCAGATATCGGACAGAAGGAGGGATACACTGACCAATATCCTTAAGAAGGTGGTCAAGTATACACTGTTCTTTATTGGCATAGTTATGTCCCTGGAGATTTTTAATATAAACACAGCATCAATAATCGCAACTGCAGGTATTGGAGGCCTTGCCATTGGATTTGGAGCCCAGTCTCTAGTGAAGGATATCATTACTGGGTTTTTCATTCTCCTGGAGGACCAGTATGCTGTTGGGGACTATGTTCAGATTGATTCCAAGGAGGGGATAGTTGAGGAGCTTGGTGTAAGGGTAACCAAAATCAGGGACTTTACAGGAGAGCTTCACATCATACCAAACAGCTCCATTACGGTGGTTACCAACAGAACAAGAGGTGCAATGAGAGCACTTGTAGATATATCAATTGCTTTTGAGGCTGACATTGACAGAGCCCTTGAGGTAATGGAAAGAATAAGTTCTGAAATCGCAGAGACCAACGACAATATCATCGAAGGCCCTATAGTCCTGGGAGTTGCAAGCTTTGGAAGCTCAGATGTTGTCATAAGGACCATTGCAAAGACAAAGCCAATGGAGCAGTGGGCAGTTGAAAGGGAAATGAGAAAAAGGTACAAGCAGGCCTTTGACCGTGAAGGCATAGAGATACCATATTCAAAGGTTGTAGTCTATGGAGGTGGAGACAGGTAATGCTATACTACAAGGTTGGAGACCAGGTTACATTGAAGAAGGGGCACCCATGTGGAGAAAACAATTGGGAAATACTAAGGACAGGTGTTGATATCAAGCTTAAATGCAATGGCTGTGAAAGACAGATTTGGCTTACCAGAATTGAGTTTGAGAAAAGGGTTAGAAAAATCTTAGTGGGTGACAAGTGGATAAGTATTGTACATCACAAGCCGGAAGAGAGTGCTGAATGATCTGTGTCATAAAATAAAGGGAGAAGATTTCTCTCTTTTTTTGTGCAACCTTTTTAAGGAATTTGCGTCTAAAGGGTAAGGAGGGTTGAAGGTGACAGAAAACCAAATGATTGATGGACTTATAAATGGGCAGGAGGATGCCTTTAGGCATATGATGCTGCTATACGGAAACAAGCTTCTTGGTACCTGTTACCTTATACTCAGGGACAGGGGGGAAGCTGAAGATGTTGTTCAGGAAACCTTTGTAAGGGTTTTTAAGAGCATCAAGAGCTTTAACAGGAAGAGTAGCCTATATACCTGGATCTACAGAATTGCAATAAATCTTTCCAGGGACACGCTGAGGAAAAGAAGCTATGATTTAAGTCTTAATGAAGAGCTGATTGATGATTCTGATTCACTGAACCAGCTGGAGCAAAAGCTCCATCTGGAGGAGCTAAAAATTGGATTGGAAAGACTCAATCCAATTTATAGGGAGGTTTTGGTTCTGTTCTATTATCAGGACCTTAGCATTGCCCAGATATCAGAGCTTTTGAAGGAAAAGGAAGGAACGATCAAGAGTAGATTGTCCCGAGCAAGAAGGATTCTTGGCGAAGAAATGAAGAGGGGAGGTTCTGAAGATGAATAGGGAAGATATTTTCAAGGATGACATAAAGAAAATTTTTGATGAAGAAGTGTCTGAGATGGAGTTTACGGATAAAATGATGGATAGTATTTTGGATAAGACAACAAGGTCCAGATATGGAAGGATAAGAAGTATTCTAAACTATGAGCTTCAGATACCGCTCATACCCGCAGCTGTTGCGGTGGCAGCCTTACTTGCAGTTTCAATCATGCCGGAGGGAATTCTGGAAAAGCACTATCGATTCACCACAATTGAGATTGCAGGATCCCAGGTTATGATTCAGGAAAATAAAGAGGTGACCAGGAAATGAAGATAAAGATAAAGGTAAAGACACTCCTTATGGTTCTTATTGTGCTTTCGGTGGGCTATCTTTGGGCCATTCCCCAAAGCACTCTGGCAATTGCCAGATACCTGGACAGAAAGGATTCCCCAAGGGCGGAGCTTTTCTATGAAAGATTCATCCAAATGGATGATTCAATTGAGGGAAGACTTGACTATGCAAAAAGTCTCGTAAAGAGCTTTCAGAAGTTTACAATCTACCAGCAAGGCTGGGGCGGAGGAGAGGAAACCACACAGGAGGACATGTTAAAGGCTGAGCAGCTGCTGAAGGAAATTCTTGAAAAAGATCCATCAAGAAATGAAGAGAAGCTATACATTGATGCGTATAGGATGCTTATGGATATTTCAATTGCCAAAGGTGATGTAAAAGCACTTAAGGAGCTTATCGAGCATGGTGAAAGGGATGATAATCTAAGTGAGAAATCACTTATTTACAATGCATATCTCCACTTTGTCAACAGAGAGTTTGAAGTGGCTGAAAATATAATAATAAAACTTAAAAGCGAAGGACTTGATGATCCAAGACTGGATATCCTGCAGGCGGAAATCCACCTGGCACAGGGTAATATCCTGGCTGCAAAAAAGGAGTACAAATCGTATCAGAACAGGGATTGGAGACAGGTAGAATACAATTACTTTGCTTCAGGAGCATATGGCAGCAGAAATTTCTGGCTACAGGAAAACGAGCAGCTTCTTTCAGGAAGCAACAAAATAACAGGTAGGGTAACATATGAAGGTGAGCCCATGGCATTTGTGGAGGTTTATATTCTCAATGCAGATGGAGGAATAAGAATCGGTGGAGAAAGCTATGTGGCAATTACCGATGAAAATGGATATTTCCAGACAATGGGATTAGCTGATGGACTCTATGATGTAGGACTGGGCCTTGACTCGAGTCTTTTAACAGACAAGGTTTTCCAGAAGAACAAGGCAGGTTATGTTGAATTGTCCCGTGGTGATGCATACGTTGAGTACACCTTCAGAGACACCTTCGAAGTCTATTCACCTCAGCCAGGTCAAGTTGTGGTAGAGGATGAGTTTACGGTATCCTGGGAAAACGTACCGGAGGCGGCATACTACACAGTTGAACCTGTTATCTTTTCAAATCCCCTGGCAAAATCCGGAGGATCCTTCAGAAGTCCCATTGAGGATATCAACGGCGAGGGCAGGTTTGTTGAAACAAGTGCACATTTTAGGATATCAGACTTCAGAAACCAAACCGGAGGGATGACCTTTGAAGGAGAGGAATGGATTCTGGGCTCCGGGGCAGTACTTGGCAAGTTCCTGCCAGGAGGTGAATACCCAATAATAGTTAATGCCTATGATTCAGAGAATCTTCTCATTACAAGCAGCTTTCCAATGAGAACATACTACGATGAAATCCCAAGCATAATGATCGAAGGGGAGCTTTCAGAAGGACAAGAGCTTGTGGCTAAGATGATGTATCCAGAGGCAATCCTGTACTATGAGAATGTCCTAAAGGATGACCCCGATAACGTGGAGGCTGTTTCAAGCCTTGTAAAGATATATGGAATAGGCTGGAAGAAGGGTGAAAAGAACCTGGAAAAAGCTTTTAGACTAATAGAAGGAATAAGTGATGAAAGGTTGAAAGCGGATCTGCTAAATAGTACACTATCGCAAATGGATACAGATGAGATCCTGGAATTTGAGAAGCAGGTAAGCTATGGGATAGAGGTATTAGGAAAAGTTGACAATGACAACAGCCATTACAATATGTACAAGCTATACCTTGCCAAGGAAGATTACAGAGAGGCCAGGAATGCTCTTGAGAATCTTGAAAATTTCCTCCCTGATAGTCTTGTATTCCTTCATATATACTTGGGAGATTATGACCTGGCAGTCCAAAGGCTTCTTGATGATAGATTCTATCCATCAAGACTCCAGGGAGAGGCCTTCAGAAGCGCCATTCTTGGACTGGGAGAGAATCCTCCACCAGATGAGGAAATGGAGGTACTAAAGGAGTTTCTGCTTGAGATGGTAAAGGGCGGAGCCTACGAACGCAGGAATGAAATCTACAACAGGCTTGTTAACAATGTTGATAACGAGGATATCCTGACAATTGTGGATGAAATATACAATGAAAGGCATTGGAATTATTGATTTCCAAACTAAACTCCTCTCTTCTGGGTATAGAATAAATATCCAGAACGAGAGGAGATTTATTATGAAAAATTTCAGTTTCTACTCACCGACCATGATCAAGTTTGGGAAGGGTAGCTTAGAGAAGCTTCCCAAGCTTGTGGAAGGAAAATACAAAAAGATACTCCTTCATTACGGAGGAGGCAGTATAAAAAAGAATGGTATTTATGAGGACACTATTAATCAGCTTAAAAAGTCTGGAGTCCAGGTGGTCGAGCTAGGAGGTGTCAAGCCTAATCCCGCACTTTCCATGGTACGTGAGGGAATAAAGCTGGCAAAGGAGAATGAAATAGACCTGATTCTTGCGGTCGGGGGAGGAAGTGTTATTGACTCCGCCAAGGCCATAGCACTTGGAGCTGTTACGGATGCTGATATATGGGACTTTTTCCTTGGAAAGGAAAAGGTGGAGAGGGCACTTCCTGTGGGGGTTGTACTTACTATACCTGCAACGGGAAGCGAGGCCAGCATGGGCAGCGTCATTACAAATGAGGATGAACAGCTAAAGCTGGCAGTCAATCACGACCTGTTGAGACCTGTGTTTGCAATTATGGATCCGGAATACACCATGACACTTCCAAGAGACCAGACCTTTGCAGGGGTAATGGATATACTGTCCCATATTTTTGAAAGGTATTTCACTCATACGGAAAATGTTGAACTCACCGACAGGCTTGCTGAGGCAACCATAAAAACTGTTATGAACAATGCCTATAAGCTTGTGAAAAACCCTGATGATTACAATGCAAGGGCTGAAATCATGCTGGCGGGAACCATTGCCCACAACGGACTCTTGGGTATGGGTAGGGAGGATGACTGGGCAAGCCATCAGCTTGGTCACCAGCTAAGCGCCCTTTACGGTGCCACCCACGGGGTGACCCTGGGAATAATATTCCCTGCTTGGATGAAGTACGTATACAGGGAAAACCTTGATATATTCAACAAATTTGCGGTAAATGTATTTGGAGTATCGGCTGCGGGAAATACCAAGGAGCACGTTGCCCTGGAGGGTATCAGGAGATTTGAGGAGTTCCTGAAAAAGATAGGTCTGCCCAGAACCCTCTCAGAGGCGGGGCTGCCTACTGATGAGTTTGAAAGGATGGCTGACCTTGCAACATCCATGGGTAGCTTTGGAGCTTTAAAGAAAATTGACAGATCAGATGCCATAGAGATTTACAAACTGGCAGAATAGTTCAAGGGGCCTTATTTTAGGCCCTTATTTTTCTATTGTGAATCTGATATACTTTAAGTAGATGAATTCAGGGAGGGGAAACATAATGAGGTATGCATACGGATACTATAAGAAGGCAGCTGACTACATAAAGGAAAGAATAGGAGAAGAGGTTCAGTTTGGATTGATTCTAGGTTCAAGTCTGGGAGGACTGGCTGAAAAAATCAAGGATCCCGTAGTTATAGACTACAAGGAGATTCCAAACTTTCTGCTGTCAACAGTGGAGAGTCATGCTGGGAAGCTGATTGTAGGGAATTTGGGGGAAAAAAGGGTAATCTGCATGAGCGGGCGCTTCCACCATTATGAAGGCTATGAGTTTGAAAGACTTGCGATACCAATAAGGGTGTTCAGGCTTTTGGGAGTTGAAACCTTGATTCTTACAAACGCAGCTGGAGCAATAAACAGGGATATGGCTCCCGGGGACATAATGCTTATAAATGACCATATCAAGCTTCAGGGTCAGAGTCCTGTAAGGGGACAGAACATCCCTGAGTTTGGACCAAGATTCTTTGATGTCTCGGATATGTACACCAGAGACCTGAGGGATCTTGCTAAGAGGGTTGGAGAAAAGGAGAGCATAGAACTGAAGGAAGGGGTCTATTTCTACGCATCAGGACCTCAGTTTGAGACCCCTGCTGAGATAAGGGCAATGAGGATTCTAGGTGGTGATGCAGTTGGAATGTCCACCGTAACCGAGGCAATAACAGCTGCCCATTGTGGAATCAAGGTTCTGGGAATATCACTGATTTCAAATATGGCAGCAGGAATAACAGGAGATCCTGTAACCACCCAGGAGGTAAACGAAGTCGGAGAAAAATCCGAGGAGAAGGTGGAAAGGCTGATAAAGCAAATAATCAAGGAAATCTAGGAGGTGCAGGATGGAAAGACAAGACAGGGACCTGGCTTTTATGCTTCGCTATGAAAATGTGGCGTGGTATGAGGAAGGCAAGGTAAAGATTCTTGACAGAAGGGTTTATCCCACCACAGTAAGATATGAAGTTTGCAAAAGTCACCAGGAGGTGGCTAAAGCCATAAAGGATATGGTTACTCAAAGTGCCGGACCCTACACTGCGGCGGGAATGGGAATGGCCCTGGCTGCATATGAAGCCAAGGGTATGAAGGAAGAGGACCAGCTTAGGTACCTTGGAAAGGCAGCTGATACAATTGCCACTGCAAGGCCCACCACAACGAAGAGGATGAGGATCATAGTGGAGGGGTGTCTAGAAGTTGCACAGACTGCACTTAAGGAAGGCAGAAGGGTCGATGAGGCAATATTTCTACATACGGTTGACCATACCGACAACAGATATAGAAGAATTGGAAAGGTTGCGGTTAATCTTGTTGACATGTTCCCGGACAAGGGCACAATAATGACCCAGTGCTTTGGGGAGACTATTGTTGGGCTGATGCTAAGGGAGGCAAAGGAGAGGAACAAGGATATCAAGGTGATCTGCCCTGAGACCAGGCCCTACTTTCAGGGAGCAAGGCTAACTGCAAGCGTTGCCCAGGACCAGGGCTTCCATACCACCGTCATAACCGACAACATGCCAGCCTATGTAATGGAGAAGAAAAAGGTGGATATTTTCACATCCGCGGCAGATGCAATATGTATGGATGGATACATAGTAAACAAGATTGGTACCTACCAAATAGCAATTGTGGCCAAGCATCTTGGGATTCCGTACTTTGTAACGGGGATTCCCGACAAGGGACACGAGACAATAGACACGGTAACAATTGAGGAGAGAGACCCTGAATTTGTTCTCCAGGCAATGGGAGTGAGGACTGCAATGGAGGGTGTACAGGGATATTATCCTTCCTTTGATGCAACGCCACCCCATCTTGTAAGTGGAGTTGTAACTGACAGGGGCATTTTTTCAGCGTATGACCTTCACAGGTACTTTAGGGACGGTGAAAAGGCGGAGCTGGTTCTTTAAATGCTCTGGACAATTTAATCAAGAAAGTGTAAACTGATAGTAATAGGGGAAAAGGTTTTCCGAAGAAAAACGGAGGTGCTACTTATGAATTTGCAATACGCAAAAAGAATGGACAATATGAAAGCTTCAGAAATAAGAGAGCTTTTAAAGGTCGCTGCTCAACCAGGAATCATATCATTTGGTGGGGGTTTTCCTGCTCCAGAGCTGTTTCCGGTGGAAGAAATGATAGCAGTATCAAAGCAGGTAATTGAAGAGAAGGGATCACAAGCCCTTCAGTACGGACCTACAGAAGGCTACCAACCACTTAGAGAAGCAATAGCAAAGAGAATGGAAAAGATGCAGGCATTTGTGGAGGCGAAGGACATCCTGGTAACAAGCGGTTCACAGCAGGGACTGGATTTCTCAGCAAAGCTGTTCATCAACCCAGGTGATACAATAATCCTTGAAAAGCCTAGCTACCTTGGTGCAATTAATGCCTTCAAGGCATACGAGCCAAACTTTATGGACATAGAGCTTGAGGATGACGGAATGAATATGGACCAGCTTGAAGATGCCCTTAAGACAGGCTCAAATGTAAAGTTTATCTATGTAATACCGGATTTCCAGAATCCATCAGGAAAGACATGGTCTGTGGAAAAGAGAAAGAAGCTTGTGGAGCTTGGAAACAAGTATGATGTTGCAATAATTGAGGATAATCCTTATGGAGAGCTTAGATTTGAAGGGGAATTGCTTCCGTCAATAAAGCATTTTGATACAGATGGAAGAGTAATATACCTTGGGACATTCTCCAAGATCCTGTGTCCAGGATTCAGACTTGGTTGGATTGCCGCATCGCCTGAGATACTTAACAAGTATGTACTTATGAAGCAGGGAGCAGACCTACAGTCAAGTACAATATCACAAATGGAAGTTGCAATGTTCCTCCAGAAATATGATATAGAGGAGCACATAGAAAAGATCAAGGAGGTTTATCTGAGAAGGAGAAACCTGATGATCAATGTTATGAAGGAAGAGTTCCCAGAGGGAGTAAAATATACAATACCTGAGGGTGGGCTGTTCACATGGGTAACACTGCCAGACCACATCAACACCAGAGACCTGGCTGCAAAAGCTCTTGAGAAGAAGGTAGCCTTTGTTCCAGGAGGCTCATTCTACGCCAACGGTGGTCATGAGAACAGCATGAGACTTAACTATTCTGCCATGGAGGACGATAAGATAGTAGAAGGAATGAAGCTGCTTGCTGATGTAATAAAGGAAGAAATGAAGTAGGATAAACCCCGGAAATTAATTTCCGGGGACTTTTTTTGGGGTGAACCGTATGGTAAAGCGAAAGGCTCTGGATAAAAGATACATATATTTAAGGGATGGGCAGAGATGCTTCTATTGTGGAAAACATCTTAAGCCCGGCCAGATGACCCTGGACCACTATGAACCCCGCTCAGAAGGAGGGTCTGATGACTATTTCAATCTGGTATCCTGCTGCAGACTGTGCAACAAGTACAAAAAAAACAAAATCCCTGTGGATAAGGGAAAGATCCATTTGGAACTTTTCCACAGGGCATGGAAGGATAAAAAAGTCCTATGGGCAGTAAAGGGAATCGGAAGAAATGAATCCGAGGAGATCCTATCCCGAATAACCAGTGTCCATTGCAGGGGCGAGATTTCCCTTGCCAGGGGAGATAAAATAACCCTCTATATAAGAAACAATATTGTGATCAGGATGGATGGAGACAGAATGGGCATTCTGTAGGGTTATTCCCTCTCAAATTCCATATTGTCTATCCTTTCCTTCATATCCTTAAACATAGCTTCAAGCCAGGTGTAGAACTGAAGAACCCCTTTTATCTTGTGTGAATAATTCATAAGTGACTCTCTTAATTCATCGTCTTCGACCTTTTCCAACAGGGAGGCTATATCCCTGGAGATGGAGTTGAAGATTTTTCTATTGTTGCCAATGACAGAAAACCATTTTTCCAGATAGGTATTTGAGAAGCTGGCATAAAGGTTTTCCTCCGCCTTGTAAAGATCCTTTCTAACTCCCTTTTTCCAGGTCTGTTCAACCATCTTGGCATCCTGAAGACTGTGTATTCCCGTACTCATTGAGGTCTTGCTCATTCCCAGCTGTTTGCTCATATCATCCAGGGTCATGGGGGAGTCCTCAAGAAACATCAATGAAAACAACCTCGATTCAGAAAGGTTAAGTCCATAGAAATTAATCTGCTTTGACAGGGCTGCAGTAGCCTTGTTCTTTATATCCTCAACCTGGTTTGCTATCTTCAATCTATCATCTGACATATTTTCCTCCTACCTGTTCTCTATTCTATCAACATTCTAAAGTCTACTGTTTACTTCTAATATAGATTAATACCCACACAAAATCAATATGGATTATTCAAGGTCTATACTATATAATAACTATTGTACAGAAAAAACTGTACAAACGCAACAAACGATACAAACGGAATAATCCCTTGACATTTTATAAAAAACATGTATAATAGTTAAATGGAGCCTCAAAGAAATTCTGTTGAGGTTTTTTATGACCAAATTCAGATATCTTGCATTGGAATCCCATGGATAATTAGGTTTGTGGGATAAAAATTGAGCAATCAACAAGAAATAGACTGATATATAATTGGAAAGATTAGATTTAGTTAGAACGGGGTGAATGGATGAAAAAGATTGTAGTTGAAGATTTGACCAAGGTCTTCGGGAAAAATCCCAAACTAGGGATTAAACTACTTAAGGAAGGTAAGTCAAAGGCTGAAATTCTTGAGAAGACTGGCATGACTGTCGGGGTCAACAGGGTATCCTTTGATGTAAATGCCGGAGAGGTATTTGTAATCATGGGATTGTCAGGAAGCGGAAAGTCAACCTTGATACGTCTGGTTAACAGACTAATTGAACCTTCCGACGGAAGTATATTGGTTGACGGTGAAGACCTGTCAAAGATGGACAAGAAAAAATTGATTGAAACCAGAAGGAAAAAACTGAGTATGGTATTCCAGAATTTCGGTTTGTTTCCTCACAGGACAATTATTCAGAACACAGGCTATGGACTGGAAGTTCAGGGCTATGAAAAATCAGAAATAGAGGAAAAATCCAAGAGGGCTTTGGAGATGGTGGGGCTTAAAGGTTATGAAGACCAGTATCCCAACCAGCTTTCAGGAGGAATGCAACAGAGGGTTGGTCTGGCAAGGGCTCTTGCAAACGACCCTGACGTTCTTTTGATGGATGAAGCATTCTCGGCTTTGGATCCACTGATCAGGAAGGATATGCAGGATGAGCTTCTAGAATTGCAGCAGTCAATGAAAAAGACCATACTGTTTATAACCCATGATCTTGATGAGGCACTTAAGATCGGAGACAGGATAGCTCTTATGAAGGATGGTGTAATAGTTCAAATCGGTACTCCTGAGGAGATAATGACCAACCCTTCGAATGATTATGTGGAGAAGTTTGTTGAGGACGTGGACAGGTCCAAGGTATTTACCGCTGCCCATGTTATGATAAAACCTGAAACAATACAGATCGAGAAGCATGGTCCAAGGGTTGCCCTTCAAAGAATGAAGAAGGCTGGAATATCCAGCGTATATGTCACCAGGAACAACAATGAATTATATGGAATTGTAACAGCCGAGCAAGCAGCACAGGCCGTTGACAATGGTATAAAGGACCTTGAGGATATTATTGAAAGGGATGTTCCAACAGTGCCACCAGACATATCCTTGAATGACCTGTTTAAGGTGATCTATGATACACCTATCCCCGTAGCTGTAACAGAGGGGAAAATTTTAAAGGGTATCATAGTCCGCGGAGCAGTACTGGCTGCGCTATCAGGAAATGAGGTGAATCTGGATGAATAATATACCACAAATACCCTTGGTAGGCTGGGTTGATGCAATGGTCAGCTACCTTAGGAGTAATGCAAGGTGGTTCTTTGACCCCATAAGTGATTTTCTGGGTACTTTTGTAGATATAGTAAGTGACGTATTGATGTTCTTTCCACCAATGGTATTCATAGCCTTGATGGTGATTATAACTATATACCTCACAAAAAAAATATGGGGACTTCCGGTATTTGTACTGCTGGGCTTGCTTCTAATCTGGAATCTGAACTATTGGGAAGGAACCATGCTGACATTGGCATTGATACTGTCAGCCAGCCTCGTGGCGATTGTATTCGGAATTCCACTGGGGATATGGATGGCTAAGAGCGAGACGGTTGAAAACGTAGTGAAGCCCGTTCTTGACTTCATGCAGACAATGCCGGCATTTGTATATCTTATTCCGGCAGTGTCCTTCTTCGGTATCGGAATGGTACCTGGAATAATTGCATCTGTAATATTTGCAATGCCACCAGTGGTAAGGCTTACAAACCTGGGTATCCGTGAAGTGCCAACTGAGCTTATTGAGGCATCGGATGCCTTTGGAGCGACTGGAGGACAGAAGCTGTTCAAGGTTCAACTTCCCCTTGCAAAGAACACAATAATGCAAGGTATAAACCAGACAATAATGCTAGCCCTTTCAATGGTTGTAATTGCATCAATGATCGGTGCGGAAGGTCTTGGTACGGAAGTTTACAGAGCCATTGGTAGAAACCAGGCAGGTCAGGGATTTGCTTCAGGTATTGCGATTGTAATACTTGCCATAATCCTGGACAGACTTATACAGGTAATGAACAAGAAGAAGTACTAAAACTAGGACAACACTTATTTCAATACGGAAATAAGTAATGATATATCTAAGGAGGAATTAAATTTATGTTTAACAGTAATTTTAAGAAGGTTGCATTGATTGCCATAGCAGTTTTTGCACTTGCTTTAGCAGGTTGTGCAAGCGATGGAGGAAATGGTGGAGAAGCGGAATCTCTTGGGGAATCACTAAACTACACCATTACAGGAATTGATGCAGGAGCAGGAGTTGTACGTTCAGCAGAGCAGGCAGTTGAAGACTATGGACTTGATTACACTGTTCAGACAAGCTCGGGAGCAGCAATGACACAGGCCCTGGGAGATGCGATTGCAAACGAAGAGCCTATTATTGTAACAGGGTGGAACCCGCACTGGAAATTCGCAGCCTATGATCTTAAGTATCTTGATGACCCAATGGGATCATTTGGTGAAGCGGAAGATATTCACACAATTGCAAGAATGGGTTTAAGTGAAGATATGCCAGAGGCGTTCCAAATACTTGACAATTTCTATTGGGAAGGTTCAGACATGGAAGATGTTATGGTAGAGGTCAATGAGGGAGCAGAGCCTGAAGATGTTGCAAGACAATGGGTTGACGAAAATCAGGACAAGGTTGCAGAGTGGACTGACGGAGTGGACGCAGTTGATGGAGTTGAAATCAACCTTGCATATGTAGCCTGGGATTCAGAAATCGCTTCAACTAACGTAATTGGTACAGTCCTTTCAGATATGGGTTTTGATGTAAGTCTTACCCAGGTTGAAAATGGACCTATGTGGGAGGCGGTAGCTTCTGGACAGACTGATGCAATAGTAGCTGCATGGTTGCCTGGAACACATGGAGACCACTATGAAAAATATGAAAGTGAATTTGAAGACCTTGGAGCAAACCTTGAAGGTGCTAGAATTGGTCTTGTAGTTCCTGCATATATGGAAATAGATTCAATCGAAGATTTGGTAGAATAATATAGACATTTAAAATGGTATTCCTTAATTGGAATACCATTTTTTTAAACTATTTTGGAAGCTTCACAGTTATGGTTGTACCATTTCCCGGGCTGCTCTTAAGGTTGATGGAACCACCATGGCTTTGGACAATGTGCTTGACTATTGAAAGTCCAAGCCCTGAGCCGCCAACCTTCTTGGAACGGCTCTTATCCACTTGGTAGAACCGTTCAAAAATCCGTGACTGATCCTCATTGGGAATTCCGATACCAGTATCAGAAACCTCAATAATGGCTTCGCCTGATGACGAAAATACAGACAAAGCAACCTTTCCGCCACTCTCTGTGTACTTAATTCCATTGTCCACCAGGTTGTATATAAGATCCTCTATCATCCTGCTGTCACCCTTTACCAGAACCGGCTCTCCTCTGAACTGGAGGTCAATATCCTTATCCTGTGCCCTTATCATAAGCTGGCGAATGATACCTTCTGATATGCCATCCAGCTGTAGCTCTTCAAACACCTGACCCCTCGGAGCTCCGTCAAGCCTTGAAAGGCTTATAATATCTTCGATTAGATTCAATAGTCTTGTGCCTTCCTTGTGTATTATTCCGGCAAATTTTATTGTATCATCCTTGGATGTTGAACCTGAAGCTATCATCTCCGCAAAACCATTTATGCTGGTCAGGGGCGTCTTTAGCTCATGGGATACATTTGCGGTAAACTCCCGACGGATTTTCTCCGCCTCCCTAAGTTCATTTATGGCCATGTCAATCTGTCTCTTCTGATGGTCAATGGTTTGTATAAATGGCCTCACCTCGGGATATATGGAGGCTTCCTGGACCTTTTTGCCGGAAAGGATACTTTCAATATTGTCCGTTGCCCTCTTTATGGGTGCAAGGATCATATGGGTCAACTTGCTGGAGAGAACGAACAGAATTACCAAAAGGAATACTAGAATACCTATCATTGCAGGTATCATTGCAATAAAAATCTCCCAAATTGATACACTTCCCGGGTTTGCAAGGCCTGAGTAATAGTCCTTGATCAGAAATGAAAGCACAACCTGGGTAACAAGCATGGTAATGGACATTATGGCTGCAAGATAAACGTAAATCCTCTTTTCCATCTAGAAATCACCTCCGAATCTGTAGCCTATTCCACGTACGGTCTGGACAGATTCGCCATTGTCTCCCAGCTTCATTCGGAGGGTTCTTATATGGACATCCACCGTTCTGGTCTCTCCCTCAAAATCAAAGCCCCACACCTGGTTCATTATCTTATCCCTGGAAAGTACAATTCCCTGATTTTCCATCAGATACTGAAGAAGGTCAAACTCCTTGGGGGTTAATATAATTTCCTTATCATCCACCATCACCCTGTGCTTCTTTGAGTCAAGGCATATTCCATGGAGACAGATCTGATCCAATGGTTTTCTTTGCCCTGACCTTCGGAGAACTGCCCTTATTCTTGAAATAAGCTCCATCACCCCAAAGGGCTTGTCCATATAGTCATCAGCACCCATATCCAGTGCCCGAACCTTGTCGAATTCACTTGTTTTGGAGGTGAGCATTATGACGGGCATGTCTGAGGTCCTAGGGTTTTTTCTCACCTTGGAAAGTATTTCATATCCATCATCTCCAGGCAGCATAATATCAAGGAGCAAAATATCTGGTATTGTACTGAAATCCAGCTCCTTACCGCTTTCAAAGCCCTGTGCCTCAAAACCCGCATTTTTAAGGGCATAGAGTATAAGCTCTCTTATGCTTTCGTCATCCTCCACACAATATATAAGACTCATTCCTATCAACTCCCGTTGTAATGGTCTCCTGTTATGGCATAGTAAACCCACTCTGCTATATTTTGAGCATGGTCACCGATTCGCTCAAAGTATTTTGCAATCATCATAAAGTCTATAGCCTGCTCACTGGAGCCTTTGTTTTCCCTAATATACCCAATGAGCTCCTCCTTAATAACATCAAAGAGATCGTCCACCACATCGTCATATAATATAACCTGCTTGGCCAATTCCACATCCTTCCTTACAAAGGCGTCAATGCTTTCCCTTACCATCTTGATGGTTGCATCACCCATTTGAGGGATATGAATCAGTTCCTTAAGGTAGGTCTGGTCTGCAAGCATAATTGTTATCTCTGAAATGTCTGCCGCCTGGTCCCCGATTCTTTCCATGTCCGTAATCATTCTAAGGGCAGTGGAAATCAGCCTCAGGTCACCCGCCACAGGCTGCTGGCGGAGTATCAGCTTCATTGCAAGGTCCTCGATTTCCCTTTCCTTGTTGTTTACTTCCCTGTCACCTTCTACAACCCTTCTTGCAAGGTCCACATTCTGAGTCTTCAATGCTGACACTGCAGCTTCAATGGAGCTTTCCACAAGGTTTCCCATGGATACTAGCTCCTCGTTGAGCATATCAAGTTCGTGATCAAATCTGCTTCTCATAAAAACCATCCTTTATTAGTATTTTCTGGTATAATTATAATACCCAACTGTAAAGATACCTCTTGCAATATGTAAAGTTTGTGTTAAATTTATTTATATAGGGTGGAATTTTCACCTGAAAATACAACAAATCATTTGAAATTCAGCCTAAGTTGTGTTATACTACTTTAGTGTTCCTTGCCCTATTAATGAAAATAGGGCCGATAGTCCATAGGGAGGTGAAATAAATGAGAAAATATGAAGCAATGGTAATCTTTTACCCTAATCTTGAGGAAGAAAAAAGAAATGCACTGCTTGAGAGATTCAAGAAGATAATCGAGGCAGGCGGTACAGTAACAACTGTAGATGAATGGGGAATGAGAAAGCTTGCATATCTGATCGATGATTTGGCTGAAGGATACTACGTACTGATCAACTTTGAATCAGGAGCGGATGTAGTCAACGAATTCGACAGAATTGCCAAGATTTCAGACGGCATTATGAGACACATGATCACTAGAGACGAAGAATAATCTAAGGACGGTGAGTATTTTGAATAATGTTGTTCTAATCGGAAGACTGACAAGGGACCCTGAACTTAGATATATACCAAATTCAGGAACTCCAGTGTCAACATTCACGTTGGCTGTAGACAAAAATCTTTCGAAGGAAAAGAAAATGGAGATGGAATCAAAAAATCAGCCTACCGCTGATTTCATAAGAATTGTCGTATGGGGAAAGCAGGCAGAGAACGTAGCCAACTTCCTAAACAAGGGAAAATTGGTTGGAATAAACGGCAGGATTCAGACTGGAAGCTATGATGATAAGGATGGAAAGAGAGTTTACACAACCGATGTTGTGGCAAGCAGCGTTGAGTTCCTTGAATGGGGAGACAACAACCAGAAATCATCAGGTTCAACCGGCTCGGACTTCTCCGATATCGACGGATTCCACCCTACCGACAATGATGATATTCCATTCTAATCAAGGAGGGGAAAAGGATGCAAAGAAGGTTTAAGCCTAGAAAAAAAGTGTGTAGCTTTTGTGCAGACAAATCAACACATATCGACTATAAAGATGTGAGCAAGCTTAAGAAGTATATAACTGAAAGAGGAAAGATTCTTCCAAGAAGAATTTCCGGAAACTGCTCAAAGCATCAAAGACAACTTACAATTGCAGTTAAGAGAGCAAGACAAGTTGCACTATTGCCATATAGCGCTGACTAAGAGAGAGGGAAACCTCTCTTTTTTCTTTACTGAGACACAAACACCATAACCAGGCTTTTATTTGTTTTGAAATTAATATATAATCAAGGGTAAGCATACTTTGGAAATGACATGTAATGACACTAGGAGCAGACACGAGGTGAGACTTTTGAAAGAAGACAATAAATGGGTTCAACCGGTAATAGAGGGAGCAGGAGCAGCTGCAGTTGTTGTATTGGTTGGACTGCTGTCAATATATTTTACACCTCTGGTACTTGCATTGTACCCAGTAGGTGCGGTGGTATATGGAATCAAGAATGGTGTCAACCCAGCAGCAGTTGTAATGACCATTGCATCCTTGATAATAGGTTTGGGAACTGGAGATTTCATAAATGGAATTATCCTGTTGATACTGTTTGGACCGTTGACCATAGCTCTTGCATACGGAATGAAAAGGAGAAGAAGACCTTTGCAGGTTCTTGTGACCGGATCACTGGTTTTTTTCACAAGCACCCTTATGGTATTCTACCTGGCTGATTCACTGACGGGATTGAGCATTATAAATCAATTGGAGAACACCTTTAGGGAGACCCTGTTCATCCAAGTTGATATGCTCAAGGGCATGGGCCTTAGCAACTATGAGATAGACAGCGCAAGGAGGATGCTTGAGGATGCCTACAGGTATATCATTTTGATCCTACCTTCCATTCTTATGTTTCTGGCTCTTTTTGTAAGCTATGCAAACTATGTTCTAACTGTGTGGATACTAAGGAAGCTTAGCATTGGAATACTTCAGATGCCATGGCTTCACAGGTTTACAGTGCCCAATAATTTTGCACTGGGAGTAATTGTAATGTTTATAGGAGTTTTCATTGGCAGAAGCTTGGATGGGACATATTATGACACAATATTTCTGAATCTGCTTGTCCTCGTAGGAGTTGTTTTCATACTTCAGGGACTTGCAGTAACAAGCTTCTATCTGATAAAGTGGAAAATGAATGCTTTCGCCAGAGGCTTGGTAATTTTCATGGCCATAGCATTTTCTCCCGTATTGACCGCCGTTTCTCTTGTTGGCGGCTTGGATATAGTCTTGGATTTCAGGAAGCTAAGAAGAAAACCCCAGTAGGAGGAAGAATATGAAATATAAAATATTTACATGGTCTGATACTAAGCTGTATCTGCTGGTAATAGCCCTTAGTGTACTAATAATGGCTCTGTTTCAACCAATAGTTGCATTTGTAATGGGGTTGGTCCTGGCTTATCTTGTGTACTACAATCACAGGAAGATTGATGAAAAGAACAAGGAAATCGCAAAATATATCGAGGGACTTTCCCATGATTTTGACTCAGCCGCAAAACATGCACTATTCAACATGCCATTTCCCATGGTATTCATTGACGACAATGGCAAGATCACCTGGTACAATACGCCATTTCTGACCCTCTTGGGAGAAGAGGAAATAGTGAACAAGTCCATCAGTGAGCTTGTACCGGATTTCAATCTTTCGGAGCTGATGAAGAAGAAGGAAAACGAACCAATGTCAATAAGCTATATGGACAGGTATTTTGAGGTATACCCGAACTTTTTGGAGGATAGGAAGACCTCTGGAAAAGGAAGCATAACGGTCCTCTATTGGGTTGATGATACAGACCATGTGGTGCTTGAGAAGGAGCATAAGAGGGAAAAGACGGTTGTAGCCCTTGTTGATGTTGACAACTATGACGATGTTAAGAACTCGACTCCAGATATTCACAGACCGATTGTACTTGCTGAGATCGACCAGCTTATCAACAGCTATTTTGGCCAGTATGGAGGAATTGTCAGAAAGTATGAGAACGACAAGTATATGGTTGTACTTAACCATGGTGCCCTTGAGTCCTTAAAGGGTAAGAAGTTTGACCTTCTGGACCAGATCAGGGATATGGATATGGGAAATACAATTCCAATTACCCTTAGTATTGGGGTCTGCCAAGCCGGGAAAACCCTGCTTGAATCCTACGAGAACGCCAGCGCAGCAATAGACATTGCCCTGGGTAGAGGGGGGGACCAGGCGGTTATAAACGTAGGCAACACATTTGATTACTACGGTGGCAAGTCCAAGGCCATGGAAAAGAGGAACAAGGTAAAGGCAAGGGTCATTGGAGATGCCTTGAGGCAGCTTATTGACCAGAACGAACGAGTATTTGTAATGGGACACAAGAATCCCGACATGGATTCCATTGGTTCCAGTGTGGGAATTATGAGAGCCATAAAAAATCGGAACAAGGAAGCCTATCTTGTACTTAATGGAGAGAACCCATCAATAAGAAACCTTATGGAAAGGATGAGAAATGATAGTCCTGAAATGTTTAAGAGGGTTATCGCTGGAGAAGATGCCGCAGGTCTCATGGATGAAAAATCTCTTTTAATTGTTGTGGACAACCACAAGCCAAGCCTTACAGAAGCTCCTGAGCTGCTGGAACTCACAGAAAAGGTAGTTGTTATCGACCATCACAGAAGAGGTGCTGAGTTTATTAACAATCCTGTTCTGACTTACCTGGAGCCGTATGCATCCTCCACATCAGAGCTTGTTACTGAGGTACTGACATACATGGGTGAGGAGACCAACCTCACAAAATTTGAGGCGGAGGCACTTCTTGCAGGAATAACTGTAGATACTAAGAACTTCAGCTTCCAGACAGGGGTCAGGACATTTGAAGCAGCATCTGTACTGAAAAGGGCAGGGGCTGATACCACGGTGGTCAAGCAGCTCTTCAGGGACGACTTCAGCACCTTTGTAAACAAGGCTGAGGTTATAAAATCCTCTAGGATCCTATTCGACAGAATTGCTATCGGAAGGCTTCAGAAGAAGATGGATGACTCCATACTCATAGCTGCACAGGCTGCAAACGAGCTCCTTAACATCAACGACGTGGAGGCGTCATTTGTATTGAGTCAGCTGGAGAACAAGATTCACATATCAGGACGATCCCTGGGAAACATAAGTGTTCAACTGATCCTTGAAAAGCTGGGAGGAGGAGGACACTTGACCAGTGCAGGTGCCCAGATAGAAAAGCTATCAATGGAGGAGGCTGAAAAGCTCCTTATAGATATCATAGATAAATATTTAAAGGAAGGTGAAAAACGATGAAAGTCATACTTTTGAAGGATGTTAAGGGAATGGGAAAGGCAGGTGACCTTGTTACTGCCAAGGACGGTTATTCAAGAAACTACCTTATCCCAAGAAATATTGCGATTGAAGCAACTTCTGACAACCTGCGGAAATGGGAGGAGTCAAAGGCCAAGGAAGCTGCCCAGAAGGAGCAGGAAATGAAGGAGGCCTTGGAGCTTAAGGAAAAAATCGAAAGCCTGACAGTAAGCATTAAGGCAAAGGGTGGAACTGAAGGAAGACTTTTTGGTTCAGTAACTTCACAGGATATTTCAACCAACCTGATGAAGCAGCATAAGATTGACATCGACAAGAGAAAGATAGAATTGAAGGACAACATAAAGACAACCGGTGTCACTGAGGTTGAAGTGAAGGTATATCCAGATGTATCCGCTACCTTAAAGGTGGATGTGGCTGCAGAATAAGAGGTGAATCACATGGAAACAGGTATTGGAAGAATACCTCCACACAGCATGGAGGCTGAACAGTCGGTAATAGGAGCCATGCTTCTTGACAAGGAGGCAATAAATACCGCAATAGAGCATCTTAGGGCAGATGACTTCTACAAGGATGCAAACAAGGAGATATATGAGGCGGTTCTTGTTCTGAACAACAGGAACGAGCCCGTTGACCTTGTAACCCTTTCCGAGGAGCTTAAAAGACGTGGCTCCCTTGAGGGAATCGGTGGGGTGACCTACCTTGCTAACCTCTCTGGAAGCGTTGCAACTACAGCTAATACAAAGTATTACTGCGATATTGTACAGGAGAAGTCAATACTCAGAAGATTGATTGGCTCCAGCAATGAAATCATGGGGCTTGCCTATGACAACTCGGACAGCGTAAATGCAATAATAGAAAGAGCTGAAAAGAACATATTCGACATTACCCAGGGAGCCCACAAGCAGGGCTTCCATCCAATAAGCGAGGTCCTCCTTTCAAGCTTTGCCCAAATTGAGGAGAGGGCTGCCAACAAGGGAGAGCTAACAGGGCTCACCACCGGGTTTTCAGACCTTGACCATAAGCTGTCAGGCCTCCAGAAATCAGACCTTGTCCTACTTGCTGCAAGACCGTCCATGGGAAAGACTGCCCTTGGAATAAACATAGCTACAAATGCATCCCTAAAGGGAAACGGCAAGGTTGCAGTATTTTCACTGGAGATGTCCAAGGAGCAGCTTGTCCAGAGGATAATCAGTGCAACGGCCCATGTGGACCTTCAGAAGATAATAAGCGGGAACCTGTCGGATGATGAGTGGATAAAGGTTGTCAATGCAATGGCCCCCTTGTCCAAGATGGATATCTACATCGACGATACCGCTGGGATCTCACTTATGGAAATGAAGGCAAAGTGCCGTAGATTGAAGGTGGAGAAGGGGCTGGACCTTATAGTCATAGACTATCTTCAGCTAATGCAGGCTGATGGACGAGTTGAGAACAGACAGCAGGAGATTTCAGCCATATCAAGGGGATTGAAAGCTATAGCCAAGGAGATGGAGTGTCCCGTACTTGCTCTATCCCAGCTTTCTCGTGCTCCGGAGCTGCGTTCAGACCACAGACCTATCCTTTCTGACCTTAGGGAGTCCGGTGCAATTGAGCAGGATGCAGACGTGGTAATGTTCCTGTACAGGGACGATTATTACGACCAGGAATCAGAAAAGAAGAACATCGGCGAGGTAATAATCGCAAAGCATAGAAATGGTCCAACTGGGCAGGTTGACCTTGTCTTCAAGCATGAGTACACAAAGTTTCTCAATATGGAGAGATACATGGAGCCAGGAAATGGCTAGGAGTCTAAAGAGAGCCAGATCAAACCCTAAATTGACACATTTTGACGCTGCGTGTATAAATAAACTAGTCTTTGATAAACTTAGGATTATGGTGTAAAATAACTTCGAGGGGAGACCTCGAGGTTATTTTTTTGGAGATGTGAGAATAATGATAATAAAAGGAAAAAGGGTTACCCTATCCCCCCTGACCCTGGAGGATGCAAAATCCATGAGAAGCTGGGGAGTGCATGAAACGGTGCTCTTGGATGATTACAACTTTCCATATGAAAATGATTCTGAAATAAAAAAATGGTTCAGATACAAGACATTTACCATCTGGAACAAGTATTACGGTGTTCACAACCAGGAAGGAAGGCTTGTGGGATACCTGGGAATAAAAAACAAGAGATTCATCAAGAGAAGTGCATATCTGGGAATAGTATTTGATCCGGATTACCTTGACATGGGCTATGGAACTGAAAGCCTCCAGGCATTCCTGCCTCACTACTTCAAGGATATGAGAATGAGGACCCTTTATCTTGAGGTGGCTGAGTTCAATAGGAGAGCCATCAGGGTTTATGAAAAGCTGGGATTCATTCAGACCCAATACTACACGGACCTGTTCCCTGTTGAGGGGGTTTCCAAGGAACACCCTGATATAATGGCATCAAAATCTTGTTTTGTATTTAAAGATGAAAAGATATATAATTATATCTACAAAATGAAGCTTACCAGGAAGAGGTATGAAGAGAGATTAAATGGGCTTGAGGGGATGATTGACGGATGAGTTTTATAATTGAAACTACGGATATGGATCTAGGGGATACTCCCATAGAGAATATATTTCTGAACGACTACATGCCCATGGCCAATGGAACCTATGTCAAGGTCTATTTGCTGGGCTATAAATATGCCCATGACAGGGACAATAGAATCGAGGTTACAAACAAGACCATTTCAAAGCATTTGGATATTCCCATGGAGGATGTTCTCAGAGCATGGGACTTTTGGGAGAACAAGGGGATAATCAGAAAAGAAGGAGCGGATGAGGTAGATTACAAGGTAGTATTTCTAAATCTGAAGCAGCTTTTCATAAAGAACAACCTTATGAGTCAGGGAAATGCACCAAAGGCAGATAAGCCTCGCGCCTCAAGTCAGAAGGACCTGATAGAGGCAAATCAGATTCCCATTATAAACAAGATGTTCAACAACATAGATTTCATGATGAGGAGACAGACAGCTCCAATGGAGAAAAAGCAGATTCTGTCATGGGTTCAGGATTACAATATGAATCCGGATGTGATAGAGAAAGCCTTCAGCTATGGGGCTGAGATGAAAAATAAAAGGAGCATTAAGTATATTGAGGGTATAATTAGAAACTGGTACGATCAAGGTCTGACGAATATGGATGCGGTTATGGAATACTTCAACAAGGTTGACCAGAAGTATTTCAGGTACCAGAAGGTTATGAAGTCAATCGGCCTGGAGCACAAGGGCGTAACTGACGGAGACCTGAACCTTATAAATAAGTGGTTTGACCAGTATGGTTATTCAATGGAGCTTGTGCTTAAGGGTTGTGAGGCCGCTAACAAGGTCCAGTATCCAACGGTCAACTACATTGACGGAGTGATAAGCGACTGGTATAGAAAGGGAGTAAGGAAGGTTGAGGATATTCAGGTTCTTGACAAGCCAGAGGATAAGCCCGAAAGAAAGTCCTACAAGACTTCAGGAAAGAAAGCCACACCTCACAAGACAAGATTCCACAATTTTGAGCAGCGAAGCGCAAAATACTCACCTGAGGATCTTGAGAAAATGGCGAAGAGAAAACGTGAAGCCCACAGAATGAAGGGAAACGGTGGTTCTGATGAATAATCCTGTATTGAAGGAGATACAACTAATATACGAAAAGAGAAGGGACAATGCCGAGAAGGATTTGAGAATGAGGCAGCAGGAGGTCTACAGAAAGCTGCCAAGGGTCAGGGAACTGGATGACGAGATCAGAAGCACCGGGCTTAAAATGGCCAAGAAGGTACTTCTAAAGCCAGATGATTCGGAAAAGGCAGCCAGGGAGGCTAGGGAAAAGATCGAAGCCCTTAAGATGGAGAAGGCATTTGTCCTGACAGAGGGGAATATCTCTGCAGACTATCTTGAGCCAAGGTATACATGCAACATCTGTAAGGACACAGGGTATGTTGATGATTCCAAAAGGTGTAATTGCATGAAGCAGCTTCTTATCAACAGATCCTACAAGATGTCAAACCTGGAAAACATTCTGCACAAGGAAAATTTCCAGAACTTCAACATAGACCTGTTCAGCCAGGAGACCTTTGATGGGGAAGAGCTTACCCCCAGGGAGAATATGCTGGACATATTAAGCTATGCGGAAGGCTTTATAGGAAACTTTGAAGAGAACAACGGCGAGAACCTTCTTTTCTACGGAACAACAGGACTGGGAAAGACCTTCCTGTGCAGCTGCATTGCAAAAGCCCTGCTGGACAAGAACAAGATAGTGATCTACCAGACTGCCTTCACAATCCTGGATATTTTGGAGAAAAGAAGATTTGGGAAGGGAAGCCGTGAGATATCAGACTATGAGTACGACCTGCTTTTCCAGGCGGACCTTCTGATAATAGATGATCTTGGAACGGAAATTTCAAATACATTTACAAATGCTGAGATATTCAACATAGTCAACACAAGGCTACTTGCAGGTAAAAAGACCATAATATCAACAAACCTTACACCTAATGAAATATCCGAGATATATACCGACAGGGTATTCTCAAGGATATTTGATAAATTCATACCCTTAAGATTCTTCGGAAAGGATCTTAGATGGGAATAAATTTAAAAGGAGTCGAATAATGGCAAGAAAAGCAACAGGTATACAGGACTACATTGTAAAGACACTTAACGGGATGGCTTTAGGGCTGTTTTCATCTCTGCTGATAGGACTTATCATCAGGCAGATTGGATTATATGGGGACATCCCATCCCTTGTATATTTCGGTAATGTGGCCCAGAGGATGATGGGGCCGGCAATTGGAGTGGGAGTGGCATACAGCGTGGGAGCTCCTCCCCTGGGGATATTTGCATCAGCGGTGGCTGGAGCCATAGGCGCAGGAAGCGTTTCCTTCGATGGAGCGACAGCAGTGATTGCGATTGGTGAGCCGGTTGGTGCCTTTGTCGCTGCCCTTGCAGGTGCCGAGTTGTCCAAGGTTGTGGCGGGAAGGACCAAGTTTGACATCATTCTGGTTCCGATGATAACAATCCTAGTGGGAGGCTTGGTAGGAAGCTACATTTCACCATACATAGCAGCATTTATGAATGGAATTGGTGCTATTATCAATCAGGCTACTGAAATGCACAGAATACCTATGGGAATAATAGTGTCAGTGATCATGGGAATAACACTAACCCTTCCCATCAGTTCCGCAGCCCTTGCAATATCCCTAAATCTTTCAGGACTTGCAGCGGGAGCAGCAACAGTAGGCTGTGCAGCCAACATGGTTGGCTTTGCAATAGCATCCTACAGGGAGAATGGGATGGGTGGACTGGTAGCTCAGGGACTTGGAACCTCCATGCTCCAAATTCCAAATATCGTAAGGAATCCCCTGATCTGGATACCATCAATTGTTGCTTCGGCGATACTTGGACCTGTATCCACCTACCTGCTTGAAATGAGAAGCAATTCCCTTGGAGCCGGTATGGGTACAAGCGGCCTTGTCGGGCAGTTTGCAATGATTGAGACCATGGGTGCAAGTGTATATGTTTTCTTGATGATTTTGATGATGCACTTTGTATTCCCCGGACTCATATCCTTTTCCGTATCCGAATGGATGAGAAAAAGAGGGTACATAAAAAGAGGGGACATGTCACTATAATTTAGGAGGAATTAAATGGAGAAACCTATTGGAGTACTGGATTCAGGTGTAGGAGGTCTTACAGTTGTAAAATCGATCCAAAAGATCCTGCCTCACGAGGACATCATATATTTTGGAGACAGCAAGAATGTTCCCTACGGAAATCGTGAAGAGGATGAGATTTTTACACTTACAATGGCAATGTTAAAGTATTTTGAGAAGAGAAATGTGAAAATGGTGGCCATAGCCTGCAATACCATTTCAACAATAGCAGATAGATTCAGGGATAAGTTCGATTTTCCCATAGTAGATATAATCACCCCAACGGTGAACCATATAGAGAATATGGGCATAGACAAAATGGTCATACTTGGGACTGACTTTACAATCAGGACAAAGGCCTATGAAAAACTATTAAGAGAAAGAAGAAAGGACTATGAGATATCCTCTGAAAGAAGTCCAAGGCTTGCTGAGCTTGTGGATAGAGGGGATTACAAATCCAGGGAGATATATGACACCATAGGAGGACATCTGGAAAGCATATCCCAGATGGGCAATTTCTATAATATTGTCCTGGCATGCACCCACTACCCAATAGTGGAGGATATATTCCTTGAGCTGGATCCAACACTAAACTACATAAATCCAGGCTTCCAGCAAGCCAAGGCAATGAGGATGATCCTTCACGAGAAGGGTATCCTTAAAAAGGAAGGGAAAGGATCTCTCCAGGTGCTCACATCCGGATCACCTGAAATTTATCAAATGGTCCTCAACAAGCTTGAAATGAGAGATGTTGGAGAGATAAAAACGGTGGAAATCCCACCATACCTTGAGTAAAGTATTGACATTGAACTCAGATATGCTATAATGGATTTTAATTAAATAGGGCAGTGAAGGGAAATAGTATGCAGGAAAGTCTTTTAGAGAGTCGGTGGCTGGTGAAAACCGTCAGATGGAATTGCAGAATCCGACCCTGAGCCTAGAAAATTCGAGTGAACCGCTGATGCGGTTAACTAGGGTGGCAACGCGGGTATACTCTCGTCCCTACTATTATGGGGACGGGGGTTTTTTTATTACGAACAGGAGGAGGAATAGTATGTTGGATATTAAGAGAATACGAATGGATGCACAGGAGGTCAAGGAAGCACTGGCAAAAAGGCATGGAGATTTCCCAATCGACAGGGTGCTTGAGCTGGATGAGAAGAGACGGGAGATCCTTGTTCATGTTGAGGAAATGAAGGCTGAGCAGAACAAGGTGTCAAAGGAGATACCAAAGCTTAAAAAGGAAGGCAAGGATGTAGAGCCCATATTTGCCCAGATGAAGGAGCTTTCAGAGAAGGTCAAGGAATTCGACGGTCAGGTAAAGGATGTCGATGAAGAGCTAAAGACACTGCTTCTTCAGATTCCAAACACCCCACATCACAGTGTGGTTGAGGGTGAATCCGATGAGGACAATGTTGAAGTGAGAAAGGATGGAACTCCAAGGGAGTTTGATTTTGAGCCAAAGGCTCACTGGGACATTGGAACAGAGCTAGATGTTCTGGACTTTGAAAGGGCCTCGAAGATATCGGGAGCAAGATTCAGCGTTTTCAAGGGTGCAGGTGCTAGACTTGAAAGGGCTATAATCAGTTTTATGCTGGACCTTCATACAGGTGAACACGGCTACACTGAAATGTCCACACCCTTTATGGTGAACAGGGACAGCATGATAGGAACGGGCCAGCTGCCAAAGTTTGAAGAGGACATGTTCCACGTGCCAAGCAAGGACTTCTTCCTTGTGCCAACAGCTGAGGTTCCCCTGACAAATCTCCTGAGAGATGAAATACTCACTGAGGATCAGCTGCCTGTATACTACACAGCCTACACACCATGCTTCAGGCAGGAGGCCGGTTCAGCAGGGAGGGACACCAGGGGACTCATCAGGAACCACCAGTTTGACAAGGTGGAGATGGTAAAGTTTGCCCATCCGGACAAGTCCTATGACGAGCTTGAGACACTAACCAACAATGCCGAAGAGGTCCTTAAGAGGCTGGGAATCCCATACAGGGTTGTAATGCTTAGTACAGGAGACCTTGGATTCTCTTCAGCAAAGACATATGATGTGGAGGTATGGATGCCTAGCTACAACAGGTATGTTGAAATTTCAAGCTGCAGCAACTTCGAGGACTTCCAGTCCAGAAGAGCCAATCTTCGATTTAGAAGAGAGGACAGCGGAAAGGTTGAATATCTTCATACACTAAACGGTTCAGGTCTTGCAGTGGGAAGAACCTTTGCAGCCATACTGGAGAACTTCCAGCAGGGAGACGGATCTGTAATCATTCCTGAAGTCCTTAGAAAATACATGGGCGGGATGGAAAAACTTGAGAAATAGAATGATATGGTCCGAAGATGAAATCTTCGGACTATTCCACTTTTTGAATCTGTAAATGTTATAAACATCAGATTCAAGAACGATTAGACAAAATTTTAGTGGATTATCACTTGAAATTGAGTTATAATGTATTTACAAGTTGTCCAAATAGTCAGAATCGGACAATTGGAAAAGATGAAAATCAAAAAGGGGGATGAGTATGAACAAAAAGACATTATCATTATGGTTGGTATTTATACTGACTCTATCACTTATGGTAGGTTGCTCACCAGCAGCAGAGGAACCAGCCGGAGAAGAGCCTGGTGGAGAAGCTCCAGCAGAGAACGTGTTTATATCTGTAGCTACTGGAGGAACAGGCGGTACTTACTATCCACTTGGTGGAGCAATTGCTAAAATCTTCAACGAGAATATTCCTGGAGTAAATGCAAATGCACAGTCAACTGGAGCATCAGCTGAGAACGTTAACCTTGTTGCTCAAGGCGAAGCGGAACTTGCTTTTGTACAGAATGATGTTACTTATTATGCATTCACGGGAACAGAGACCTTTGATGGTCAGGAGCCAATAACAAACATCAGAGGAATGGCAATGCTTTACCCTGAGGTTATTCAGGTTATTGCTACAGCTGACTCAGGCATCACAAGCATCGAGGACCTTGCAGGAATGAAGGTTGCAGTTGGAGCTCCTGGATCAGGAACTGAGGTAAATGCTAGACAGATTCTTGCAGAATACGGAATGACTTATAGTGATCTTGGAAAAGCTGACTACCTTTCATTCAATGAAGCTGCTGACCAGCTTAAGAACAAGCAGGTAGACGCTGCATTCGTAACAGGTGCACTTCCAACATCAGCTGTAACTGAGGTAACTCAAACTGCGGATATCGTAGTAGTTGCAATGGACTCTGCAAAAATAGCTTCATTGGCAGAGAAATATCCATTCTACACCGAAGTATCAATTCCTGGAGACAGCTACAAGGGTATGACCGGAGATGTTACATCGGCAGCAGTAATGGCAATGCTTATAGTACCAGAGGATCTTAGCGAGGACTTGGTTTACAACATGACTAAGAGCATGTTCGAGCAAAGACAGGTTATCATCGATACACATGCAAGAGGAAATGACATTAAGCTTGAAACTGCATTGGCAGGTATGCCAATAGACCTTCATGCAGGTGCTCAGAAGTACTACGATGAGCAGGGCATCCAGTAGGAAAGAATTCAATGGAAAAGGTACTGATAGTATCAGTACCTTTCCCTTATTAAAGAGGATTTTGGCAGTGGTCGTGTCTCTAATGGCGATTGGCATGATGCTTTATCCCATTGAGGTTCTAAGGGCGTCTGATGCAAGAAGCGGAGAGTATCTGAGTTCATGGTGGCCGAGGGAGGACAAGTCCTTCACAATCAAGTATATACATTCCGTTGAACGGACACCTGTATGGGAGATGTATAAGATTGAAGAGGGAGAGATTGTACTTAAGGAAACCGTTTTTCAGTCCTACGGTGCTGGACTTCCAGCAACTAGTCCCTATGACTTTGATATTGTTGAGGATGGGTTTAGACTGTACAACATTGACCAAAAAATGACAAACCTCGTTTACAGAACTGGAGCAGTAAGGGCAAATCACGAGCTTATGGTAGGGGAAAGAACATACCTTTTCGTTGAATTCTCGGAGCCTACCGAAGGAGTAAAATTTGAAACCCAAAGGACTCCAATCATAGTTTATTTGGCAAAGGAGGGGTTTAAATGAATGACGACAAAAAACTAGACAATGAAAATCTGGAAGAAGAAACAAAGAATGAAGAATCTGTGGATGAACAGACAACTGCAGAAAAAGAAGCAGAGGGAATTGAAGATATTATTGATGAAGATGAAAACCTTGATGTAGACCTGTTGATGGAATCCTACGATAAGGAAGCGTCAAAGCTAAGAAAAATGAAGGGTGCGCTTTCAACGGTTGTCACTGTAATTGCAATAGCAATGTCAACATTCCACCTTTATACAGCAGGCTTTGGAACATTGCTATCCTATAGACAGAGATCGCTACATATTATTTTTGCATTTATAATTGGATTATTCCTTTATCCCGCAGGAAAGAAGTCAAGCAGGGAGAAACCTGCAATATTGGACTTTCTATTGATGGGGGTCGCAATTGTGGTGTTCGGCTACATATTCCTATTCCCAGAGCAGATGGCTCTCAAGGGTGGAAACGCTACCACATTGGACCTTGTGTTTGGTATAGCTGCAATTCTTCTTACCCTGGAGGTAACAAGAAGGGTAGTGGGTCCAGAGCTCCCAATCGTTGCAATTGTGTTCCTTAGCTATGCATACTTCGGACCGCAAATGCCTGGGATTCTTGCTCATAGAGGATTCTCACTAACCAGGATAGTTTCACACATGTACATGGGTCTTGAGGGTATCATGGGTATACCTACCGGTGTATCAGCGACCTTTGTATTCCTGTTTATATTGTTTGGTGCCTTCCTGGACAAGACTGGCGTTGGAAAATTCTTTATTGACATGGCGTTTGGAATGACCGGACACCTTAAGAGTGGTCCTGCAATGACAGCTGTAGTAGCCAGTGGGTTCATGGGATCAATTTCTGGTAGTTCAGTTGCAAACACTGTAACAACAGGTGCATTTACAATACCTTTGATGAAAAAGACAGGATACAAGCCTTACTTCGCCGGCGCAGTCGAGGCAGCAGCTTCAACTGGCGGTCAGATAATGCCTCCTGTAATGGGAGCTGCAGCATTTATAATGGCTGAGTTTACAGGAATATCCTATCTTCAGATAATAATAGCAGCAGCAATACCTGCAGTATTGTACTACTTCGCAGTTGGAACAATGGTTCACCTTGAGGCATCCAAGCTGGGACTTAAGGGAATACCAAGGGAAAAGCTTCCCAAGGTAAGCAAGCTACTCCTTAGTAGAGGCTTCCTTCTGATTCCACTTGTGAGTGTTGTGTACTTCCTCATAGCAGGAAACACACCTACTCTAGCCGCCTTCAAGGCAATAATAATCAGTATGGTCGTAGCGGTTATAGCAACATTAATAAGAAGAGACGGTTCCTTTACCTTCAAGGATTTTCTAGGAGCACTAGAAGCAGGAGCCAAGGGTTCAGTTGGAGTTGCCTGTGCCTGCGCCACTGCAGGTATGATAGTTGGGGTTGTAACACTTACAGGGCTTGGACTTAGAATCGCAGAGATAATTGTAACGGTAGCTCAAGGAAATCTATTGCTTACATTGTTCTTTACAATGGTAGCTTCAATCATACTTGGAATGGGACTGCCCACAACTGCCAAGTACATCGTACTTGCTACAATGGCAGTGCCTGCACTAATCAAGCTTGAAGTGAACCTTTTGGCAGCTCACCTTTTCATTCTTTACTTTGGCGTGGTTGCAGACATAACTCCACCGGTTGCATTGGCAGCATATGCCGGTGCGGGAATAGCAGGGTCCAACTCCATGAAGACAGGTTTTCAGGCTTTGAAGATAGCCTTGGCCGCCTTCATAGTACCCTATATTTTCGCAATCAACCCAGAGCTTATAATGGTTGAGGAGATTGTTGGCACAACAGTTGTGTTTATGCCGTTTATTAAGGCACTTCCTGTAATACTTTCGGCGGTAATAGGAATACTCTGTCTGGCAGCGGCCGTCGAGGCCTACCTGATCAGAAGGACCAACATAATAGAAAGAGTTCTGCTGGCGGCCGCAGCCTTGATGCTGTTGAACCCAGGACTTATGACTGATGCATTCGGACTTGTGGTACTTGTAGGAACATATTTAATCCAGAGAATGCAGAACAAGAAAGAGATGGCAGCATAGGAAACAATGAACCGGGTTGTGCAAATACACAATCCGGTTTTAAAAATTGTTTGTAATGTTTGACAAAGGACAAAAATAGTTGTAAAATATCTTTGTGACTTGCACCCGTAGCTCAGAAGGATAGAGCGGTGCCCTCCTAAGGCATGAGCAGGGGTTCGATTCCTCTCGGGTGCACCATTTATGTAAAGGTGATCTAATATGGACGAAAAATACATGAAAATTGCATTAGATATCGCTAAGACCAGCACCTACGAAGTACCAGTGGGTGCTGTTGTTGTATACAATGACAAGGTCATAGGAAAAGGCTACAACAAAAGGGAGACAAAAAATGACCCCACAGCCCACGCTGAGATAATGGCCATACAGGAAGCCAGCAGGTATCTTGGTGGATGGAGGCTTGTGGACTGTACCCTCTATGTGACCCTGGAGCCCTGTGCCATGTGTGCAGGTGCCATTGTCAACGCAAGGATACCAAGGCTTGTAATCGGCGCCATGGACCCAAGACACGGCTGCTGTGGCTCTGTGGAGGACCTTGTTAGGCATCCAAGGCTTAATCACAGGGTGGAGATGAAGACAGGGGTTCTGGAAAAAGATTGTGCACAGCTCTTAAAGGATTTTTTCAGAGAGCTTAGAAGGAGAAAGTAGAGGAGGCCACAATGGACAAGAAATGGATCAGTACTGCCTGCACATTGGATTGCTGGGATTCGTGCTCAATAAAGGCCCTAGTTGAAGATGGACAGGTCAAAAAGCTTGTGGGGAATCCCAATAATCCTGTGACAGGGCGTTTTCTGTGCGAGAAGGGCTATAAACACATCAAGATGAGGAAGGGCAAGGAAAGACTGTTAAAACCTCTTATACGGGAAGCTGGAGTCCTTAGGGAAGCAACCTGGCAGGAGGCTCTGGACCTTGTTGCAGAAAAGATGAAACATCTGAGGAAGGATTATCCCACAACAGCCCTTCTATACATAAGTGAATTTGGGAATTCAGGGGTCCTGAAAAAGGCAGACCTGAGGTTTTTCAATGCCTATGGTGGTGTGACCATGCCAAAGGGCAGCCTGTGTGCAGGGGCAGGAGTGGAGGCACAGAGGTATGATTTCGGAAAGTGTCTTGCCCATGAGCCAACGGATTATCTCAACAGCATGATGATAATAATATGGGGAAGAAATCCTGTGACCACAGGACCCCATGTGATACCCTTTATCAAAATGGCCAAAGAGAAAGGCGCCAAGCTTGTAACAATAGACCCACTCCCATCTGAAACAGCTGCCATGTCAGATCTTCACCTGGCACCAAAGCCTGGATCTGACGGACTTATGGCAATGTATATGATAAAGGTCCTGATTGAGAACAATCTTGTGGATAAGGATTACATAGAGAAGAACACAATTGGCTATGAAAGTCTTAAAGTGGCTGTGATGGATCTGGACAAGGATCAGGTCTCAGAAACAACAGGAATTCACCATAAAGAGATTGAAGGCCTTGCCCTGGAGTATGGAAGTACTAAGCCCGCTGCCATAGTACTTGGCTTTGGAATCCAAAGATACTCCAACGGGGGAGATACTGTACGTGCAGTTGATGCTCTGGGAGCCGTAACAGGAAACATTGGACAGTCCGGAGGAGGGGTAAGCTATAATAACAGCGTATCAGAGGGGCTTATAGATGAGGACTTTCTGAAGGGAACGGGGCTTGCAAAAGAAAAGAGGACCTACGAAAGGCCTCTTCTCGGAGACTTTATCTTGACAGAGAAGAATCCTCCAGTACGGTTTATATATACAGCAAGGGCAAACCCTGTAAACCAGGGCATGGACACAGAGAAGATACTTAAGGCATTCCACTCAGTGGATTTTAAGGTTGCCCTGGATATGTACCTTACTGATACAGCAGCTGCCTCGGATGTTGTACTTCCAGTAAAGCATCCTCTTGAGGAGGATAACATCGTCATGCCACCTGCAAACCACAGCTATATAAACTACTGCAATAGGGTGGTTGAGGCTCCTGAAGGGGTTCTTTCCGAGCTTGAGATCCTAAATGAGCTAGCCATGAGATTGGAGCTAAAAGATTTTCCCATCATGTCCCAGGAAGAGTGGATTGAAAAAATCACAGAGCCCATGAGGGAAAAGATTGATTTTGAGAAACTGAAAGAGGAACCCATCAAGGTTCCTGAAGTCCTGGATATACCATGGAGAGATGGTAGGTTTTTGACCCCTTCAGGTAAATTTGAGTTTTATTCGGAAACAGCAGAGGAGGAGGGTTTTTCTCCAACAGCTGGATACAGGAGTCTTGAGACTGAAATTTCCAAGGACCATCCCTTTTACCTGATAACACCAAAGCTAAGGGGTTCACTGCATTCACAGCATTTCGCCCTTGAAGAAGGAGACCATGTCCCAACAGTCCATATAAACACCACAAAGGCAAATGAGTTGGGCCTTGATGAGGGTGAAACAGTAAGGGTATACACAGAGAAGGGCTCCTTAGAGGCCATCATAAAGCTGGATGGAGATATCCTGCCTGACAGGGTTAAGATATACCAGGGAGGTTGGGCCAGAAAGGGTGGAGGAATAAATAGGATCATTCCTGAACGATATTCAAGGATGGGGATGCACGCAGCCTACTATGAGATCGTATGCAGAATTGAAAAGGAATCATAAGCAGCTTAAAACGCTCCACTAAAGTTGTTTGCAAACTTATGAAATCGGCTGTATAATATTACTTGTCAACTGAATAGGAGAAGTACCCAAGTGGCTGAAGGGTCCGCTCTCGAAAAGCGGTAGGTCGGCACAACCGGCGCGAGGGTTCAAATCCCTCCTTCTCCGCCAATATCAACACTTATAGGGTGTTGATTTTTTTGTGTCATTTTTGATATGTTGACCAACTGTTGACCAAGTTTGATCAACATATTCTACCTCCAAATAGATCAGTTGGGACTAAATGGACTGGGA
>NZ_JBJXRK010000015.1:0-51739 GCF_046224405.1 Gudongella ferriphila
AAATTTAAAAAGCTCTCAAAAGAAGAATATTTTAAGAGAAAGAAACTATTAGATAAGCAACTAGAAGAACTGTATATAAAAATTAAGGATATTAAAGATGAAGATATAGAATTATTAAATTCACAAAATGCTATTCGAAAGGGGATGTTCATTCACGAAAAATATATTGGTATAAACAGGCTTACAGATGAAATAATAAATGATACAATAGAAGAGATAATTCTCGGCGACAATAATGAAATTGAGATTAAATTTAAAACATCTGCTCAAGTACCTGAAATTTAATTAAAACAATATACAGTCATATATAGGAGCAGATTTCTTAAGTAGAAGGTAAGAGATCTGCTCTTTTGTTATTAAATTATAATAAAACTTTTTTTGTGTCATCACCTTGACACCAGCGGGATCAGGAGGAATGTTTGTACAAAGCGAGAAGTTTGTTGAAGATCACCAGGGTAAGGTAGAGAACCTATCCATATACGGACAGGAGCTTAACTCCACAACATGGAAGCTCTGCAAGATGAACCTTGCCATAAGAGGACTTGATGCTAACATAGGACCACACCATGAAGATACCTTCCACAATGACCTTCACAAGACACTTAAGGCAGACTATATACTTGCTAATCCGCCCTTTAACATCAGCGACTGGGGAGGAAACAGACTAGTAGATGATGTGAGGTGGAAGTATGGAATACCACCATCGGGAAATGCAAACTACGCATGGCTGCAGCACATGGTCTATCATCTTGCTCCAAATGGAACAGCAGGAGTAGTCTTAGCCAATGGATCCTTAAGCTCCAATACATCCAATGAGGGTGAAATAAGGAAGAACTTACTTGAATCAGACCTTGTAGATGCAATAGTGGCATTGCCAGATAAGCTATTCTATTCAACAGGAATCCCGGTATCACTATGGATACTAAACAGAAATAAATCAACCAACCCAGGCTTCAGGTCAAGAGAGAATGAGGTTCTCTTTATTGATGCCAGAAAGCTTGGAGATATGATAGATAGACGCCACAGAGAGCTTAATGAAGAAGATATCCAACAGATCTCAGAAACTTACCACAGCTGGAGAAACAAGGATGGAGACTATGAAGACATCCAAGGCTTTTGTAAGTCAGCTACCCTTGATGAAATACGAGGTCATGAGTATGTCCTTACACCAGGAAGGTATGTAGGTATTGAGGAAGTTGAAGATGATGGAATACCCTTTGATGAAAAGATGGTCAATATGACGGCAGAGCTTGCAGAGCTATTTGCCAAATCCAGGCACCTTGAGGAGGAGATACGCAAGAATCTTGGGGGTATTGGATATGAGTTTTAGTGAGTGGAAAGAAGTAGAATTGGAAGAAGTAATAGAGCTAGTCATTGATTATAGAGGGAAAACTCCGAAAAAACTTGGTGGTGACTGGTCAAGGAAAGGATATAAAGCACTATCAGCAAAGAATATAAAAACTGGAGTAATTGTCCAAGAAGATACAATTAGATATTTAGATACCAATTTGTACAAAAAGTGGATGAAGGAAGAGGTTAACAGAGGAGATATTTTAATGACATCAGAAGCTCCTTTTGGGGAATTATTACTTTGGGACAGTGATGAAAAAATTGTTCTTAGCCAGAGGTTGTTTTGCCTTAGAACTAATTATAAAGTTTATTCAAAGTACCTGTATTATTACATGACAACAAATAGGTTTCAAAAAGAACTGGATGCAAGGGCTACAGGAACGACAGTTAGAGGTTTAAGACAACCGCAATTATTGAAATGCAAAATTGAATATCCACCTCTTCAAGAACAAAAAGCTATAGCCCATATTCTATCAACCCTGGATGAAAAGATCGAGATAAACAACAAGATCAACAAGACTCTGGAAGAAATGGCTCAGGCAATATTCAAGCATTGGTTTGTGGACTTTGAATTCCCCAATGAAGATGGAGAACCTTATAAGTCCTCTGGAGGTGAGATGGTCCATAGTGAGCTTGGACCTATCCCGAAGGGGTGGGAAGTAGGAAATATATCAGATTTGGGAGATATTGTTGGAGGAGGGACGCCTTCAAGGAAAAAGGAAGAATACTTTGTACCAAAAGGAATACCTTGGATAACACCAAAGGACTTATCGAATAATAAGAATAAGTATATATATGAAGGTGAAAATGACATATCTGAGCTTGGTCTAAAAAATAGCAGCGCTAAAATTGTTCCTCAAGGAACAGTACTATTTAGCTCAAGAGCTCCTATAGGATATATTGCAATTGCGGCAGTAGATGTAACAACAAATCAAGGATTTAAATCAATTGTTCCAAAGGAAACATATGGAAGTGAGTATGTATATCAAGAATTAAAGAATAAGACCGCGTTAATTAGCAGCAGAGCTTCAGGTTCAACATTTAAGGAAATATCAGGTTCTGGATTAAAATCAATCGAGACCGTAATACCAAGTGAACAACTTGTGAATAAGTTTAGTTCAGTAGTTGGTCCATTTTCAGATAGAATCAAAGCAAATGAGCAAGAAATAGATGTACTTACCAATTTCCGCGACACCTTACTACCAAAATTAATGTCAGGCGAAATAAGAGTACCCCTTGAAGAAGATGAATAAGATCCTTTAATAAGGAGGCTGTTAAGATATGCATGCATTCAATGAAGATAGTCTTGAAGTATCTGTAATAGAACTGCTTTTATCCATGGGCTACGACTATGCCTATGGTCCAGACATCTCTCCAGGAGGAAAAGACCCAGAGAGAAAGGACCATAAGGAAGTGATCTTAGCTGGTAGAGCAAAAGATGCACTACGAAGGATAAACAAGAAGCTTCCAGAAGAAGCATTGGAAGAAGCATATAGACAGGTAATAACCTTTAACAGCCCCATGCTTGAAGAAAACAACAGATACTTCCATCAGCTTATGGTGGAAGGAATTGAAGTATCCTTTTCTGAAAAGGGACATATCAGGACAAAGAGAGCATATTTAATGGATTTTGACAATCCAGAAAACAACGACTTTCTGGCAGTGAATCAGCTGACAGTAGTGGAAAATGAAACAAGAAGACCAGATGTGGTGGTATATGTAAACGGTATACCACTTGTTTTAATGGAACTAAAATCAATAGTTGATGAAAACGTAGGAATAGAAAGCGCATACAACCAGATCCAGACATACAAGAAGGACATACCATCCCTCTTTAACTACAACGGCTTTTCAATACTGACAGATGGCACAAATGCAAAGGCAGGGACGATAACATCCACAATGGAGTGGTTCCAGTTCTGGAAATCCATAGATGGAATCGATATAACCCCAAAGTCAATGCCACAGTTTGAGACCCTAATCCAAGGAATGCTTAGAAAAGACAGACTCCTTGATATAGTCCAGAACTTTATCCTCTTTCAGGAATCAAAGGAATCAGATTTTGATATAGATGGCAAGAAGCTTGGAGATAAGAAATCCATAATAAAGATCCTATCAGGCTACCACCAATACTTTGCAGTTAAAAAGGCAGTGGAAAAGACGAAAGAGGCCATAAGCGAAGAGGGAGACAGAAAGATAGGCGTAGTATGGCATACCCAAGGATCAGGTAAAAGCCTATCCATGGTATTTTATGCAGCAAGCCTGATAAAGGAACTTAACAACCCTACACTGGTAGTAATAACAGACAGAAATGACCTGGATGATCAATTGTACTCAACCTTTAGTAAATCAAAGGATATATTAAGGCAGACTCCCCTGCAGGCAGATGTAAGGAAACTTACTGATGCCCAGAAAAAAGCAAAGGCGAACAACAACTCGGCGGACATAAACGGCCTCTACGACCTTCTAAACGAAAGGGAATCAGGAGGAATAATATTTACCACAATCCAGAAGTTCAGTCCAGACGAAGGGGATATGCCAGCCCTTACAGACAGAAGAAATGTAATAGTAATAGCAGATGAAGCCCATAGGAGCCAGTACGGCTTAAAGGCAAAGACAGATATAAAGACAGGAGAAGTTTCATATGGTTATGCCAAATACATCAGGGATGCCCTACCAAATGCATCCTTTATTGGCTTTACAGGAACACCAATTGACCTTGAAGACAAGTCCACCACAGCAGTGTTTGGACATACTATAGATACATACGATATGACCCAGGCAGTAGAAGACGAGGCAACAGTAAGGATCTACTACGAAAACAGGATCATAAAGCTGGATACAGTAGATGAAGAAATCCAGAAGATAGATGTAGAATTTGAAGAAGTAACAGAAGGCCAGGAAGATTCCATAAGGGATAAGACCAGGTCCAAATGGTCGCGCCTTGAAGCAGTTGTTGGATCTCCCAACAGGATAAAAAAGCTTGCAGAAGACATAGTCCACCACTACGAAGAGAAATCAAAGGCAATAGAAGGAAAGGCAATGATAGTCTGCATGAGCAGAAGGATCTGTGCAGAGCTCTATGAAGAGATCACATCCCTAAGACCAGACTGGCACAATGATGATCTGGACAAGGGAAAGATCAAGGTAGTTATGACAGGAAGCGCAGCAGATCCAGAGAAGATCCAGCAGCATGTTGGAGGCAAGCAGAGAAGAGACCTTCTTGCAAAGAGGATGAAGGACAACAACGACGAACTTAAGCTTGTAATAGTAAGGGACATGTGGCTAACAGGCTTTGATGTTCCATCCATGCATACCATGTATGTGGACAAGCCCATGAGAGGACATAACCTTATGCAGGCCATAGCAAGGGTTAACAGAGTCTTTAAGGAAAAATCAGGAGGAGTGGTAGTAGACTACATCGGAATCCTTGAAAGCCTTAAGGAAGCCCTTAACCAATACACCACCAAGGATAGGGGAAACACAGGTATAGATACAAGTGTGGCAGTTGGGATCATGCTTGAAAAACTGGAGATCCTAAACAACATGATGCATGGATACGACTACTCAGACTTTATGGGAGATTCCCAGCTCCAGCGGGCAAGGGCCATAACAGGTGGAATGGACCATATCCTTGGAAAATCAGAGGAAGACCAGAAAGAGTTTAAGAACATCACCTTGGAACTTGCCAAAGCCCATGCCCTTTGTGCAGCAACAGAGGAAGGTGCCAAGAAGAACCTTGAAGTAAGCTACTTTAAGGCAGTTAAGGCAAGTCTTGTAAAATTGGAGAAAAGAGGATCAGGTGTCTTATCCACTGCAGAGATAGAAGCAAGGATAAACCAGATGCTCCAAAGAAGCATACTTTCAGAGGAAGTAATAGATGTGTTCCAGGCATTGAATATGGAAAGACCGGATATATCAATCCTTTCTGAGGACTTCCTTAATGAAATCAGAAATATGGAACAGAAGAACCTTGCAGTAGAGATGCTAAGAAAGCTCCTTGAAGGAAAGATAAAGATAATTGAGAGGACAAACCTTGTTAAGTCGGAGAAGTTCTCAGAGAAGCTTACAAAGGCTCTAAACAAGTACAGGAACCAAGCCCTGACAAACACAGAGGTCCTTGAAGAACTGATACGAATGGCCCATGAGATAAAGATGTCCCAGGATGAAGAAAACAAACTTGGACTATCAGCAGATGAGGTGGCCTTCTACTACGCCCTTACATCAGATGAGATAGTAAAGGAACTGATGGAAGATGAGATCCTTAAAAAGATTGCCCATGAGTTGACAGAAGCCATAAGGAGAAACACAACCATAGATTGGAACATCCGTAAGAGTGCAAGGGCAAATATGAGAAGGATTATAAAGAGACTGCTTAAGAAGTATGGATACCCACCTGAGCAGGCAGTCAACGCCATGAGGATAGTAATGAGACAGGCAGAGAAGATGGCAGGCAATGTCTACGAGGAAGTGGCATATAGTCATGAGCTGGTAGCAGAGGAAGAGGGAGTGGAGTATTGAGGAGGGTTGAATTGACTTAATAGTAGAAATGGATGATTACTAACAAATCAAATACAAAAATATATTTATCTACTTATTTAATACTATAAATGTCTGAGCTCATAAAAGAACAACGTTATAGTCTAGAAATCGTCATGTAAACGCATTTGGAATAAGGAGGAGAAGTTGATGACTGATGTAACTTATAGCAATTCCACAACCATAATGGATATATTAATTAAGTTTGATAATGGAACCTATAATCCTGAGAGATATATAAAATACATAAACGATTTATATGAAACCAGGACACAGATTTTCATAAGTGAAGATTCAGTTAGTGACCATTTTATGCTGTGGGGATCACAAGTTGTCATTGATAAGGATAAAGAAATTAATAGATTATTGACAGATTATATATTTGTTACAGTAGTGGATTTTTTCCATGGTAAAGACATATACAAAGTTGGGGAGATTACGGAGGAAAGTTTAGTAGAGTTGATGTTTGCAACTAATGTTGGAATGAAGAAATTCTTACCGCTCTTATATATACTTTTCACAGGAGAGAATCCTCTAGATTTTGAAAATAGAAGCAAAGAAGAACAGGATGAGATCAGTAGAAAAATTGTAGCTTTTGAAATTATGGAAATAGAAACAAACGACGAGGAAAGCATCGAAAATGAGCTAGAAACTATGAATTATGATTTAGACCATGAAGAAACAGAATCTGATGAGATTAAAAAAGATCACGATGAAGAAGTCTTGGTAGATAAAAATAGTAATTTAGCTGAAGGTATAACAGAAGAACATGAGCTAGTTCTTCCCCCAAACAGTGATGAGGCGCTAAAATCATATGGAGAGTTCAGAGATATTATTGATAAAATGTCATCCTACATACTGGATTCATACAGTCAGTCAATATCTGAAGTTGAGAAATTGAAGAGTTTGAATTCTGACTTAAGTGAAGAGATTTCTGAAAGTCATGAAGAATATAGGATAAAAACAGAAGAATATTTATCTGAGATAGATACTTTAAGAGATATCATACATGAAAAAGACCTGTTAATAACGGACCTAAGAGAAAAGATAAAATCGATTACAGTTGAATTGGAGGAGCACAAGAGGGATTATGATCTTGAAGTAAAATCTCAAAAGGATGAAATAGACAACCTAAAACGGACTATAGAGGACTTTTCATCCATAAAAGGAATGGTTGATAATATATTGAAACGTTTTAAATGAAACGTTTTAAAGCATAGTCAATTATAATAAACTCTTAAAATAATCTAACGGGATGTGAGAGTATGGCTCTTGATTTTGAGTTAATGGAAAAACTTAAGAAATATGAGGATAGGTATATTCAAGAAATTGAAGATAATGATATCACCATATTACGTGACATTACTTTTAATGAAGAAGACTACAATAAATTGAGATCACTGTTAAGAAGCTTTATTAAGACGAGAAGGATGAAAGTTCTTAAGGAGAAATTCCCCCTAACTTTGTCAATTTTTATCGTATGGTCTGTAATTAAGCATTACAGTGATGGTGAGATGTGGAAGCCTTTTTTTAAAGAGTTAAACATTAAATACAATCCAGCTAAGTCTAGAATTTTCGGGGATATCTTTCTGGATGCAATTGAAAAATACCAACTGCTAAGTGTAAGGGATCATGGAGGGAAAAAGTACCTCAGTCCCATACTTATGCATGGATATATTAGTAATACATATTCAGTAAAATTGTTTGATAGGCTTAATAGGATATATGAAATAATTCTTGATAGAGAAGTTGATCTGGGAAAAATTGATGAATTGTGGGATACAATGTTTCCAGACGAAACCAATTTATCCACCAGCAAGCAGATTGAATCAACATTGAACCTTGAAATTGAAGATATCAAGAGACAGCTAAAGGAGCTAAATTCTAAAGGATATAATTTGGATTTCACAAGATCTGATATGGAGTTGCTTCAGGCAGAAGTGGACGATATTAAAGAGAATATTAGGCAATTGGAAATAGACAGCAGAAACACCAAGAATGAATTAGAAGACCTATATAGTATATATGCTCTTACTGATGACATTCTACTTAGATCAGATAAAATGGGGACTTACATCACTGATCCTACTGCAATTGATACTAACAAATACATAAATGAATCCTTTGATTCTCTTTTCTCAACCTTAGAAGAATCAATTCCAGAAAAGGAAGCTGAGTTGCAGAAAATCAAAGATAAGATTCTTAAGTCTAATAATCAACTTCAAATTAAGAATGGTAAACTTGTTGAAAACAAGACAAAAGTTACTATCCTTGGAGGAGGAACACTAGAAAATGGGTGGTATGCACTAGACGACTATAAAAAACTGGTTGATTTATTAGACAAAAAGCAAGTTGAACTTAAAAAGATATCTAAGTCACTGGAGTTGGATAGTAACAATGGACAGACTAGTTTTTCCCAAATTTATACTGCATCTCTATTTCACTTGAGAGAATCTGCTCCTGTGATATTCAAAACCTTTATCATAGAAAATTTGGAGATGATGGATAGGTACTTTAGGTATAAGACTATAGACATGGAAAATAAACTAGCTGAACAGTTTCTGAAATGGTATAAATCACCAAGTATAAAAAATGAGAACCAAAATGGAGGGGCAAATAGATTAGCAGCAGTTACAGAAAAACGAGATAATAAGGCAAATAAGAAATCCTCCAAAATAAGGACTCATAAAATAAAGCGTATGGACAAATTAAGTGAACCCTATCTACAATTGGAGCCTGACAAGAGGTCCATATCAATTTTAGTCCCAGAACAGACTTTTAACATTGGCTACAAGATTGATATTGAACCGTTAATTGACATCAAGTACCTGGATGGAACCAAAGATCGAATTACATTACAAGATCACTACAGAGGCGAAGACACCATAATTTATGAACAGAGAGTTAATGTAATAAAAGCTATTGATAATCTCGAATTTAGCTGGATAAACATTAGAAATCATTTTGAATACCAATTTGATAGTGTTTTAATCTTTGATCAAGATGGCAACAAGAAAGAAAATGGTCTTTTAGAAAATGGCCTTTATTACATATTAATAAGTGACTGTTGGGATATAACTAATGGTGAAATAATTAATAAGTATAACGCTAGCATTGAGGGCTACAGGATTATTGAAGCTGCGCTAAACGAAACTTCCCTTGAGTTTCAAAACAGGATAACAAAGGAGGATTTTGTTGTACGTGGAAGTAAATACAACAACATAGCTGTCTTGGATTTGAACATAGTTGAAGGAGTTAGTTTAGATGGTTTGGAAGTTATTAATGGGAAATTACCTACACTGGCATATAATTATATTATTGTTGATCATGACAATTTAAAACTGAAAGTAAAAGTGGATGGCACAACAATACTGAGCAAGTCACTAGCAACTTGTTGCGAACAGGATGAAATGCGTGAGAATGTATTTCTTGTAGATTTAAATAGTCTTATTAGAAGCAAATATTATTACCCCGTAAATGTTGATATATCAATAATCGATAAAAGAAACACCAAGGTGTTGCACCTTCAATATAGTTGGCTAACAAATACTACCCTAAAATACAGTGGCAACAACGTAGTGATTAAGTATCCAGAAGGAGCAAGGATTAAGCATCCAAATGTGAGCATAAGCAATTACAAAGCATACATACCCATGGAGAACTGTCCTTATGAGGAGATTGAAGTTTACTATGACAGATACGGTATCAAGGTATTTAGGGTAGAGGTGCCTCACTTAAGCTTAAGAATCGTCGACACGGAGGGTAATAATATCGAGTTGGGAATGGAATTCCTAAAAGAAGAACTCAATAGTTTGAAAAAATACCAATTGATTGTTGAGTCAACAAGTAAAATAACGAGATACATAAAGATATCTAATAGTGATGAGACTCTTGATATATCCATACCATTGAAAAAAGGTTCAATCAGAATTGATATGGATACGATTATTGATTTTCTGTGCACTGATGATCAAGACATTCTTAGTGTAAGATGGGTTGGACTAAACAGTCATGGCAATAGCATTGATATTCTCAAGGTCTTCAAAGAATGGATAATTCAAGACATTGAAATCTACCAGGAAGAGGTGGAAGAAGAGTATATACTGGAGGTAAACTACAAAGAAAACTATCGATATTCTGGAAGCAAGTACATCAAATTCCTTAATGAAGGTAATATAGTCTTTGTGAAAGAGATTAAGGAAGATAATCCATACTACTATATAAAAAGAGATAGCATCGAAAGTAAGAAGATAAGAATCGAGATATATAGAGTGAATGAAAGTGTTGTTAGGTCGGGATTGTTTGGCAAATCAAGCCCCAAAGAGGTACTAGCCGGTTATAAGGACATTAAACTAATATCCAAACTAGAAGAGATAATGAAACTCCAAAAGCATGGTCTCAAACTAAAATCTTTTAGTTATGAAGGAGAATTATACATGTTGGAAGACCCTTTATTCCTTGAGGGAATAGAGAAAAGCAGGTCTTTTAATTATTCAGAAGAGCCAGTCTACAAAGGGATAGTAAGATCCTCTTTAAGTGTATCTGAAGTTTTGTTCTATCTAGACATAGAAAACAGACAAATACCTTTGCTGCTTGATACGTATAGAGATGGTGCCCAGTATGACTTGGATACGGGAGAGGTCTTTTGGGATTTGAGAGAGTCTAAGAATGTAATAGCACCGATTGATGATTTTGACTACGAAATAAGGGAGGAATAAGCATGGGATTAAACCCCTTAGAAACTTCAAAACTTATATTTGATAGATACAAAAGATATATTTCAACCAGCCTGAAGTTTAATGATGAAGACCTTAATAACCAACTTAAGGAATTATTGGAAGAGACTGATAAATTTTCCAAGGGCCCCATAATTGAGGCAACTCCTCCATACAAGAAGGGCCGTACAATAGAAGACCTAATTGAAGAAGGTGTTCTTGCATCTGATTTCAGCAAGTTTAATTCATCGGCATTGCCTCTTGATAGAAGCCTTTATATTCATCAAGAAAAGGCAATTCGAAAAGTCTGTAAAGAAAACAGGAATATTATAGTGGCAACAGGTACTGGAAGTGGTAAGACAGAGTCATTTATGATCCCAATCCTCAATGAACTTATAAAGGAAAGGGAAAACGGTGAATTAACGCCAGGTGTAAGAGCACTATTGTTGTATCCGATGAATGCACTTGCTAATGACCAGATGAAAAGACTAAGATCGCTCCTTGAAAACGAACCTGAAATAACATTTGGGATATACACTGGTGAAACTGAAAACTATGAAGATAAAGCATTTGATAAATACATAAGGATGCATGGTAAGAAACCCATCCAAAACGAACTGATTTCAAGAGATAAGATGAAGGAATCACCTCCTCATATATTGCTGACAAATTATGCTATGCTTGAGTACTTGATGCTTAGGCCGGAAGATAGTGTATTTTTTGAGGGAGAGCATTCCAATAGCTGGAAATTTATTGTAATAGATGAAGCCCATACATATACTGGTGCTAAGGGAATAGAAATGTCTATGCTTTTGGCAAGGCTTAAGAGTACTATAGGAATTCCTAAGGGAAGTCTAAGATGTATTTTGACAAGTGCATCCTTGGGTAGTGGAAAAGAAGACCTACCAAAGGTAGCTAATTTTGGCCAAAAACTATTCCAGGAGGAATTTCATCCAAAGGATGTAATAGAAGCAGTGAAGGATAACTTAAGAACTGGAAAAGTATGGGGAACAGTAGATCCAATAATGTATAAGAAATTGGTTGAGATCCTAACTAATTCTCCAGATGGGGATGTTCGAGAAATACTGGAGCATTATGGAGTTCCAGAGGATATCATTAACAAGTCACTGGAGGAAGGAAATCACTACGACAGAAGGGTGGTCTATGATTCATTGTTAGGTGATGAACGTGTAAATAGGACAATAAAAGTTCTATCTGATGGACCAATGGACTTCTACACACTTGCCAATGAAATATTCACAGATGATGCGGATGCAGATTTTAAGATGACAACTCTTATCGACCTTTGCAATATTGTGAGGAGGTCAAAGGAAGAAAACCCCTTAATTCCAGCAAGATACCATTTTTTAGTTAAAGCTCTAGAAGGGGCATATGTGGCATTTTCAGAAACTAACAAGTTATACTTAAATCGAATGAAGACAGCAATAATAAACGACAATGAAGTTAAGGCTTTTGAAGTTGGAACATGTTCAAAATGTAATTCAATGTACCTTGTAGGGGAGATAGAGGAAGATAATTCAAATGGATTAAGTTATCTTGTCGAGAATCAGAACAGATATTCAGAAGAAAGCAAAGAGCTGGAGTTCTATGCAATTATACCTAGTGATTATAGCTACATCGAAAATGAGGATGATCTTAGCGAAGAAGGAACGGTCTTAATAAATCAAGAGACATTCCTATTATGCCCTATTTGTGGAAACATTAGGAGAGAAGGAGACACCAAAAGCTGCAGTTGCGACAATAGCAAGCAAATTAGGGTTGTTAAGACAAAAGGAGATAATGGCAGTGTACATAAATGCAGTATATGCGGTGCACGGAGTACAAGGGGCAGTGTGGTTAGGAGATTCTTCCTCTCAGAAGATGTAGTATCCAGTGTATTGGCAACAGCCCTATATGACCAGATACCTAACAAAGTTAAGGAAACTTCAGAGGATAAGGAGACTCGCGGATTATTTGCAGCAGCAAAGAGAAGAAGAGAACAGGATATAACTAAACAACTTCTAGTTTTTTCAGACAGTAGACAGAATGCTGCATATTTTGCCTCATATTTAAAGAATAGTTACGGAGATCTTTTAACAAGAAATATATTGGTAAAGGTAATAAGTGAGAATAGGGAGGCGTTTGAGAATAACAGTTGGAGCCTGGAAGACTTTCAAAGGAGGGTAAAGACTTTTGTAACGGATAGACGAATAATTAAAGGCTCAAGAGAAACCATTGAACTGGAGACCTGGAGATGGCTGACCAGAGAGTTTTTTGACAAGGGGAACAATTCACTGGAATCAACCGGGTACATTAAGTTCTTACCAGATTATGATGCTATCGACGATATGGATATAGTGTTTGAACTTGATCAATTTAAGGATTTAGGACTTGATGTAGATAATGCCAAACGACTAATAACCTACTTTATTGATGACTTCCGATACAGTAGGGCATTTAAATATCCCGAGATAGTGGATCCTAAGGACGATTACTTTTCACCTCAGAATACTCAAGGAGGATTTTGCAGAGTAAATCCACCCTCAAAGAATAAATATTCGAGAGGATATACGATTAAGTCATGGAAGCCATCAGCAAATCATTTAAATGGTAGACTGGATTATTTGATGAAGCTGGTAGAAGCAAATAACAAGGATTATTCAAAAGAGGAGTTAGTTGAGGTTCTCGATACACTTTATGAGTTGTTCACAAGTCCTGAAAGCCCACTGTACGAATATGTACTAAATGAGAATAATGAAGCATATGGCGTAATCAATAAGTTGGATACTAGACTGTTTAAGGTAGTACCAGGATTAGGGAATGATGAAGTGGAGTATTATAGATGCGATAAGTGCCATAATATAACTACCATCAACATTAGCGATGTATGTCCGACTTATAGGTGTTCAGGGAAGTTAAACAAGATAGACATGGAGGAAAGGCTTAGAAGTAACCATTATAGAGATCTTTACTCACAGTTAAAACTTGAAAAAATGGACGTAAGTGAACATACTGCCCAACTAAAGACTGAATATGCAGCTGAAGTACAGAACAAGTTCATTAATGGAGAGATAAATGTCCTTAGCTGTTCAACAACATTTGAACTTGGAGTGGACGTTGGTGAGCTTGAAACGGTATTTATGAAGAATGTGCCACCAACACCTGCAAACTACGCTCAAAGAGCAGGGCGTGCTGGTAGAAGAACTGATTCTACAGCTTATGCACTTACATTTGCAAGACTGTCATCTCATGATTTCAGCAGCTATCTGGATCCATTTAAGATGATAAGCGGTGTTGTTAAACCACCTTATTTTGAGATTGCAAATGAGAAAATAGCCAAAAGACATATATATGCGTGTGCATTTTCAAAATTTTGGAGGGAACACAGCGATTATTTTAAGACAGTAAATGATTTTTTTATCGACAAGGAAATTAAAGGTCCAGAACTAATGAAAGACTATCTTGATTCAAGACCCAAGTCTTTGGGAGAGATGATCAAGGACGTAGTGCCAGAATCACTTTATGAAGAAGTAGGGGTTGAAAATTGGAGCTGGGCTGCTGAGCTGTATAGTGATGATGGGACTATGACTAAAATTGTTTCAGAGCTTAAATCAGATATTGAATCATTGAATACATCCATAGAAAGTGCTATAAAAAAACAAGGTTTTAGAGAAGCAGCTGAATACAAAAGGATAATAAACACTATAGAGAGTAAGAATCTGATAGGCTTTCTTTCGCAAAAGAATGCTCTACCCAAATATGGATTCCCAGTTGATGTGGTTAGTATGGAAATCAATTCTCATGTAGATGAGGGAAGAAATATAGAGCTAAGTAGAGATCTTCAGATTGCAATATCAGAGTATGCTCCAGAGAGCCAAGTTGTTGCAAATGGTAAGTTGTGGACTGGAAGATATGTTAAAAAAGTAAGGAATAGGGAGTTGCTAAAGTATAGCTATGAGAGTTGCAAATGTGGTTATTTCAAGAAGCAACTGATTACAGGATCTATTGAAGTAAACGAGTCCTGCCCTGTATGTGGAAATAGAAGATTCAACACAGGTGTATACATGATGCCAGAATTTGGATTTATTACTGAGAAAAGGGTTGATAATCCAGGGCCTACAAGACCAAAAAAGACCTACAGCAGCAGGAAACATTTCTCAGGAATGGGTAGAATTTTGGAGAACAAAGAAATTCAGGTAGGGAAAAATATAATTGAATTGAAATCTATGAATCATGGTCAACTAAGTGTATTAAATAATGGAAAGGGGAGAGGCTTCTTCATTTGTAAGACCTGCGGATACGGGACAATAGAAAACTTTCCAAAGAGCCATGTCAAACCAGATAATCGACAGTGCAATGGGACTTTTGAAAGACTGACCTTAGGTTATGATTTTGAGACGGATATTGTTGAAATTAACTTCTCTAATACATTCCAGAGTTTGAAAATCGATGAAGGTTTTTGGGAGTCCCTAATGTATGCAATTATCGAAGGGGTTTCTCTTGCGCTTGAAATCGATAGGAGCGACATAGACGGGACCCTCTATGTGAAGAGTGGTGGCAACAAATCATTAATACTATTTGATACGGTTCCGGGAGGAGCTGGTCATGTGAAAAGACTTCTGGATGAAGTGCAGTTTAAGACAGCCCTAAGAAGAGCACTGGATATAGTTGAGAATTGTGATTGCGGAGGAGAAAATAGAGATACTAGTTGTTATAGTTGCTTGAGAAACTATCATAATCAGTACTGTCATGAAAAGATGCAAAGAGGGTTCGCAATAGATGGCCTTAGAAAAATACTTGAGTAAGAAATGTTTAGTGGGAGGTTAGTTTTATAGTAAGTATAGAAATCCCCACACATCCTTTCAATTTAAAAATGATTAGCTCATAAGCTAGGTAGGGCTTAACATAATATGAGGTGGAGATAAATGAGACTAATCCTTTATTTGATTGCATTACCGATTATGGTAATAATTGAACTTGTTAAGAAAAAAGGATGACAAATAAGAGAATAGAATAAGTTAACACTCTACCTAGCTAAATATTAATTTTTACATTTTTGGAAAAAGCGAATTCAGATGTTAATCTTAATATACGTCTGGTTATCACAAACATGTATAAAAAGATTAATATATAATGGTAGTTTTCTTATAAAGCGCATCCTCTAATATTAGCATAAACTATGGAGGTAATCCTATGAACCTTCCAATTAACAACAACTCACTAAATGTAATAACTGGAGATGAAGACAATTATCTTTCTTATTGGCTTAAGAAGTCTATTAAACGAGCCAGCAGAATTGATATAATTGTCTCTTTTCTTATGGAGTCAGGTGTGAAAATGTTGGTGAAGGATCTTGAGGAGGCGATTGATAGGGGAGCAGAAGTTAGGATTCTCACGGGAAACTATTTAAGCATTACACAACCTCAAGCATTGTATATGTTAAGGGATGCTTTGGGTGATAGAATTAACCTTCGGTTCTACAGTGAAAAGAATAAATCATTTCATCCAAAGTCATATATTTTCCATTATGCGGATGACGGAGAGGTCTTTATTGGATCCTCAAATATTTCTAGGGGTGCGCTGACTAACTCTATTGAATGGAACTATAGGCTTGCTAAGAGAAACAGTGAAGAAGATTTCAAAGCGTTTGCTGATAGCTTTGTGGATCTTTGGGAAAATCATTCTTATGAAGTTGATGACAAGGTGCTTGCAAGTTATGCAAGATCTTGGATCAGACCCAAAATATATAAGAATATGTTTGAGGGAGACCAGTCAAATGTAGTAGATATGGTTGAACCCCGTGGTGCACAGATAGAGGCTCTTTATGAGCTTAAGAAGACCAGGGAAGAAGGGTTTGACAAGGCTCTTGTTATTGCATCTACAGGAATAGGGAAGACTTACCTTGCTGCATTTGATTCCAGAGAATATGAAAAGGTATTGTTTGTTGCTCATAGAGAGGAAATCATTAAACAAGCTTTGACGAGCTTTAAGAATGTATCACCAGAAAAGAGCACGGGATTGTTCTATTCTGAGTACAAGGAGCACGACAGGGATGCAGTATTTGCAATAGTAAATACCCTTGGCAAGAAGGATTACCTAAATGAAGATTTCTTTGCAAAAGATCAGTTTGACTATATTGTAATTGATGAATTTCATCATGCTGCTGCTGATACATACAAAAGAGTTTTGGATTATTTTGAGCCTAAATTCCTACTAGGTCTTACAGCAACACCGGAAAGAATGGATAACAAAGATGTATTTGAACTTTGTGATTACAATGTTGCCTATGAGATCCGATTGAAGGAAGCAATAAACAGAGGTGAACTGGTACCATTTGATTATTATGGAATTCACGATGACACTGTTGATTACGATACCATTGAGTTCAAGAATGGAAGATATAATGATCAGGACCTTGAAAAAGCTCTGCAAATACACAAAAGAGCAGACAAGATCCTCCAGAACTATAAGAAGTACAGATCAAAAAAAGCTTTGGGATTTTGCACTTCAAAAGCTCATGCAGAATATATGGCAAAATTTTTCAATGAACAAGGAGTACCTTCTGCAGCTGTATATAGTGGAGACCAGGGTGAACATACCCAGTATAGGAACGAAGCCATAAATAATCTAAGAAATGGAGATCTAAGGGTAGTATTTTCTGTGGATATGTTTAACGAAGGCTTAGATGTACCTAGTGTTGATCTTGTAATGTTTTTAAGGCCCACTCAATCCCCAACAATATTTCTGCAACAGCTGGGAAGAGGACTAAGAAAGAGCAGGGAGAAAGATAAGCTAACAGTAATTGACTTTATAGGAAATTACAAGAAAGCCAATTTAATACCGTTCTTATTAAGCGGAAAGCCTTACAGTAATGGAGATGTATTAAACAAACCAGTATTGGAGTTTGAATATCCTGAAGATTGTCACATAGATTTTGATCTTCAGGTAATTGACATATTTAAAAAGCTTGCAGAAAGAGATCTTTCGATTAGGGGAATGATTGAACAAGAATACTATAGGGTTAAGGAACTAGTGGACAATCGTCCAAGTCGAACTGAGTTTTTTGTTCATATGGATGATGAGATTTACTCTAGAGCCAGGAGAAGCCAAAGTTTGAATCCTTTTAAGGGTTACATGGAGTTTTTGAATGATTTGGATGAGCTAAGTTCTGAAGAAATCGACCTTAAAGATTCCATTGCTGGTGACTTCGTTGAAATGGTTGAAAAGACTTCAATGTCAAAGACATACAAGATGCCTGTTCTATTGGCTTTTTACAATGATGGGAATCTTAAAATGGAAATAAATGATGAAGACCTGTTTGCGAGTTTTAAAAAGTTTTATTCCAAATCATCAAATGCTGTTGATATGATAAAAGACTCGTCAACAAAAGATTTCAAAGAATGGGGCAAAGAAAAGTATGTAAGTTTGGCCAAGAGAAATCCAGTGAAATTTCTTGTTAGAACTCATAGTGAGTATTTCTATATCAACCATGAAGGGAATATGTGTCTTAATGATGCGCTAGGAGAATTTTCAGGAAATAAGGACTTCTTGGACCATTTTATTGATGCAATAAATTTTAGAACCAAGGAATTTTATAAGAATAGGCTAGAAAAGAAAATGAAAGAATTGGGTGTTGAGTAGCTGTTAAATTAAGGAGGTAATGGTGTATGGATTGTATTTTCTGTAATCTGGATGATTCAAAGATCATACTTGAGAATGAGGGAGCAAGAGCAATATTTGATATCTTTCCGGTAAATGAAGGCCATATGTTGATTGTTCCAAAGAATCATATTGTATCTTATTTTGATGCACGTGAAGAAGACAAGAAGTATCTTTGGAAGCTGGTTGAGGAGTGCAAGAAATACCTTGATGAGGAGTATAAGCCAGATGGATATAACGTAGGAATTAACTGTGGTGAGGCAGCAGGACAGACTGTGATGCATTTACATATTCATCTGATCCCAAGGTATGTAGGGGACATTGAGAATCCAAGAGGCGGAGTAAGAGGAGTAATTCCAGAGAAGAGGATTTATTAGTAAGAGGGAATGTATAAGATAGTGTAATAGGATGTTTGTTTGAAAAGTAAATGAGACTTGTAATTAGGAATTTCTGGAGGTGTTATAGTGTCTATACCCAAGTATTTTGAGTTTATGAAGCCACTTCTAAGTATGATGAGTGATAAGAAGGAGCATTCTAGAAAAGAGATTTACAGCTCAATGGCAGAAAGATTCAAACTGACAGATGAAGAAATGAAGGAATGGCTTCCAAGTGGCAATCAACTGATATACAAAAATAGGATAGGATGGGCAATTACATATCTCAAGAAAGCAGGTCTATTGGAATCATCAAAGAGATCCACGTATAAGATAACTTCTCAGGGAATAGATGTTTTGAAGGATGGCCCCGAAATTATAGACAGTAAATACCTCCAGAAATTCAAAGGGTTCCAGGAATTTCAAGGAAGTGGAAATAAGAGTAACAATGAGGATGATATTACAAGTATAGCTTCTAATGAGGAGTCCCCTCAGGACCAGTTGGAAGATGCATATCAGACGATTCTTAGTGCACTTATGGATGATGTCTTAAATGAGGTTATGAACCAATCACCGGATTTTTTTGAGAAACTTGTGGTAGATTTACTTGTAAGCATGGGATATGGTGGCAGAAAAATTAAAAATGGTCAGGTGCTTGGAAAGTCAGGTGATGGTGGAATTGATGGTGTTATAAAGGAAGATAAGCTAGGATTTGAGAAGATATATATCCAAGCAAAGAGATGGGATGTAAGCAGTACTGTGGGTCGTCCAGAGATTCAAAGGTTTGTGGGTGCGTTAAGCGGTAATGGAGCTCAGAAAGGGGCCTTCATAACAACTGCTAAATTTTCAAAGGAAGCAAAGGAATATGCTGGGATGCAATATGCATACAAGATAGCTCTAATTGACGGTGAGAATCTTGCAAAACTTATGATTGAAAACAATATAGGAGTTTCTGTGGTGGATACCTATGTAATAAAACAGATTGATACGGACTATTTCAATCAGGATGAAGTGTAGGATTCATTTATAGTCAAGTAAATCAAGTATATTCGTTCCAAGGGAGGTAACAAAGACAAGGTGACAGGAGCCATGTTTCTATTCTTTGTGTAGGACACATTGAAAATCCAAGAGGGGGAGTAAGAGGAGTTATTCCTACAGGGATGCGGACATAATTATAGACCACAACAATTTATCTTTTGATATATTTTTGAGATAACGCATGTTAGAGAAGATATACATTTTGCCAAATTTGACTTGGGTTCTTTATAGACATATCACCTCATATTTTCTTGTAGGTGTGGCAATAGAAAACAGCAAATAAGTAGTGTGAAATTGGAGGGGATGTAGTTGAAGGTTGGGATCAGAAAACCAAGCTTGAATAAAAGAATTAGATCCAGAACTAGCATTAAAAGACAACTTGTCCATAGGGCAGGGTTAAAGATGCCTCGTGGGTATGGATGGGCAAGAAATCCCAGGAAGTACCTCTATAACAAGGTTTATGGGAAGACATCATTTGATATTTTCAAGATTATGAAAAAAATATTCAAATAGATTAAAATGAGGCATGAAAGGGACAGGAGATAAAGGGACAGGAACTGTGTCTTATTGATGCATATGATTCCAAGGTATGTAGGGGACATTGCGAATCCAAGAGGCGGAGTAAGAGGGGTTATTCCTGAAAAGAGGACCTACTTAATATAAGTGATTCAATCTTTAGAAAGAAAGTTGGGGAACTATTCAATAATAATGGTTTTGACTAGGATGCAAGAACTTGGAGCTGATACTTTGAGATGGTTATACGAGAAAAACAAAGACAATACAGTTCGTTATGTGCTGGGGGTAAAAGGGGAAAACCCACTAGTTTGTATAGGAATAAACCCTAGTACAGCTGAACCAGACAAATTAGACAATACACTGAAGTCAGTGGAAAGGGTCGCAAAGACCAATGGCTATGATGGATGGATTATGTTAAATGTTTATCCACAAAGGGCAACTGACCCTAATAATCTACATGAAAGAAGAGACTATGATTCCCATTGCAACAATCTGGAACAAATAGAAAAAATTATGAAAGAGTATCAACCGGATATTTGGGCAGCCTGGGGGACAATAATTACGAGGAAGGACTATTTGTTAAATTGCTTGTATAGAATAGTTGATCTATCAAAGGCTTACAATTGCAAATGGTTCAGTGCAGGAACTATATCAAAGAAAGGACATCCTCATCATCCACTTTACCTAAAAAAGGATGTTAAGTTAGACTCTTTTGATATTGATGGTTATATTCAAGAAGCTAGCACTGATAGGGTGTTTAGGTACATCAAAGATTTAAGGAAAAAATATATAGATTCCGAATCAGATTTTCTTGAAACAGTATATAGGGCTGATCTAATGGATAGGCATTATGCGAGCAATCTAACAACCTCACCCATACACATAGAAGAAGAGATGAAAAAACTTGGAGATGCAGATTATGTTTTTTCAAAGGCACTATTAACAGCAATTTTAAGGGAAGACCATTTTGCTAATGGTTCGCTGATTGAAAGAATAGAAAACGGAGATTTGCTGAAGGTCTTAAAAAGGTTGAAGAAGTTGAAAAGTGAAGTTTAAAGGCACAAAATATGGATTTTGTGCCTTAATCATTTTTCCAAAAAATGAGATAATAAGCTTGCCTATCCCACTTGTTCAGAATCAGTCTTTACTTTCTTGAGTTGAAGCTTTCTTTGCTTTTTCATATTATTTACAAGGAATCCACCCCTGAATCTTCTAGGTTCGTAAGAGATAACAAAGGACTGGGGTTCATATTCATCTATTAAATCCATTAGCTCCTTTCCCCTGCTTCTCTTGGTAAGGATATCTAACCTAAATCGTTTGCTATCTCTACCTTCTCCCTCATAAACGGTAACTCCAAAGCCATCGTTTCTTAAACGGGCAATTAAATCGGTGTTTTTATTCATCAGGTTTACTTCAAAGTTACTATAGCCAATGGCAAGTTTGTTTTCAACATATCCACCCACAAGTATACCTACCCCAAATCCGCCTGCATATACGATCATTGCTAGGGTTCCTTGGTCACCGCTAAAGACAAGGGATAATCCAAAGACATAGACAAGGGCTTCCAAAAAACCAAGAAACGCTGCTATCATGGTCATATTCTTGACTAGAAATATTGTCCTAAGGGTTAATATGGGTACATAAATTAGTTGCAGTAACAGTATTAAGAGTATGTTTATCACAAGTGTCAACGCCTTTCAGATAAAGTATTCAAATTATATTTGAGACCATTTATAGTTTAAACTATGGGTGGGTTTTTGCCAATAGTAATTTATGGGAATATCAAATAAAACGTTCTTCTAATATTTTTTGCCATCAAAAATACAATTATCTTTCTTACTTTGAGCAATTAATTCAAGGGATTGAAGGATTTAGATAATTGAATTTGCGAAATGGGAGTATTTGATATTTAATAGTGGAGATGTTAAAATCAAACTACGAGCTATACCAAATTAGCGCTGTAAAGTAAAATGCCTATGTTTCCTAGTATTACTGGTTTATCTTAAACAGATTTGCATTGGAAGTGAGTATTGAGAAGATGTGGTAACCAGTATGAAGATAAAAAGGAGCTGAGTACTATGTCAATAGAGATTTCACTTGTTGGTAAAACGGCTGCGATAACCGGTGGAGGAAGAGGTTTAGGAAAGGAAATAGCAATGACCCTGGCAAAGGCTGGAGCCAAGGTATGGATAGGTAACAGGACGGAAGAGCAATCGGTAAAGACTGTCAATGAAATGAAGTAACTGGGATATGAAGCAGGGTACACAAATATGGATGTTGCAAATTATGATGATATGAAGAGATTTCTGGATGATGCTGAAGAATTTGGTAATGGAAAGCTTGATATAGTTGTCAATGCTGCTGGTATAGTTGATACTGATTCCTTTATGGGTCTGAAAGTTGACCAATTCAAGAAATTACTGGATGTAAATGTTATTGGCGTAAGTAATGCTGCCCAGGTGGCAATTGAAAAAATGAAACCCCACAATGACGGAAAGATAGTTATTGTGGCATCAATTGCTGGTAGAGAGGGACTTGAAATATTGTCCCATTATTGCGCCACTAAAGCTGCAGCTATTAGCCTTACACAATCTGCTGCCAAGGTTGCAGCTCATAACAATATAAATGTAAATGCTATTGCTCCTGGCATTATCAGAACAAAAATGTGGGAAGAGATACTTGATGGAGTGGCTCCAGAGGGAGCTGACCGAGATGAGGTTTTTGATGGATTTATTGAAAGTATGATTCCGTTAAATAGACCTCAGACCGAGCAGGATATTGCAAATACTGTGTTGTTCCTATGCAGTGATCTGGCTTCAGAAATAACCGGACAGACCATAAACATTGACGGTAGGGCTGTAATGAGTTAAGAGTTGGAAATATTGGGTTACTTAAGGGGAAACATTGTATATGAACAGTGCTAATGGTAAAGTTAAACGCTGCAGATGGCCGAAGTGTCCCAAGCAGCGTTTTGTTTTATGCAAAAAAATTCAATGTCAGAAGGAATGTTTTTATTGGTATTTCAAATTTATCTACCATCTTCACAAATTGAACACAATTTAAACACATGTTGTCCACTTCTTGCATATACAATGTATATACCAATAAACGAAAAAATATGTTATAGGAGTGGATCGTGTGAAAAGAGGATACAAATATATGATTGCAGTACTAATAATGCTGGCCATAATGGTCGGTTTTTGGTTTGTCAGACAAGACATGAGGACCCAGGCAGCTGAGTCAGTTGAGCAATCAATTACGACAAGTGTAATAAAAGGAAATATACAGCTTACCGCAAGTGGTTCGTCTGTTATTCAATCCAGTGAAAAGAAGGAAATAAATGCCATAACCAATGGGAAAATTGAAGAAATATTGGTATCAGAAGGGCAGGAGGTCCGTGAAGGCGACTTGCTTCTTCTTTATGAAAATTCCTCAACTAGCTCCGAAATACAAAAGTTGATGCTGGACCTTGCGCAGAAGCAATCAGAGCTTTCTGGAATATACGAGACCAAGTCCAGCTTAAATGTATACGCTCCAATTTCAGGATACATAGAAAATATATCAGCTGATGTGGGTGATGATCTGAACAATGGTTTTAAAGTTGCCACCATTACAAACAGTGACGTTCTTCTCGTTAAGGGCTACTATGTAAAAGGGGATTATGATCTAATAGCTGTAGGGGATAGGGCCAATGTAACGGTAGATGCCTACATGAGAACATTCTCCGGTACGGTTTTAAGCAAGAATGAGACTCCTCAAACCAGAGGGGGTGGGATAGTGCTATATGAGATAGCTGTTGGTCTGGATAATGCCGGAGCAATGGCAGCTGGTGATGTGGGACGAGTATCGGTTTTAAAAGGGGTGGGAGAATTGAGAAGCTATGAAACATCTGAATTCAGCTACTCAGACAAAAGAGATGTTGTAGCAGGAATTGTAGGGAAGGTAACCTCCATCAGTATAAAGGATGGGGACTTTGTAAACAAGGGGGACTTGCTCCTAACTCTTGAAAGCTCCAATGTCGACCAGCAGATAAGCTCCCAGCAGAACTCCATAGAAAAAATAAACCTGGAAATCTCTGAGAAATACGATGTTATGGATGATTATGCCGTATATTCGCCAATTTCTGGGGTTGTAACATCTGTAAATGTAACCGAAGGAGAACAGGTGGGAAACAACAACACACTTTTCACAGTGACCGACCTGAACAACCTTGAAATAGTCATTCCTGTTGATGAGCTGCAAATAAATGAGATTCAGATTGGTATGCCAGCCCTGGTCAGTGTGGAAGCAGCATCCGGAAAGATTTACGATGCCACGGTCTCACACATAGGACTGGAGGGAACCTCGCAAAACGGAGTATCAACCTTTGATGTTACCTTGAAATTAAGCAGTTCTGAAAATCTCAAACCTGGAATGTCGGGGGAGGGAGTCATTGTCATAGACAAGAGCACAGATACACTGTTGCTTCCAATAGAAGCCGTTCAGACAAACCGTGAAGGCAGCTTTGTCATTATGGCCGATGCCCAGGATGGTGAGCTCACACCTGTTAAAATTGGGTTGGTTTCAGAATCATATGTTGAGATTTTGGAAGGGGCTTCAGAAGGTGACATCATAAAGTATTTCACAACCTCACAAACTGAGCCTGCCATACAGCCAACGGAGACAAGGCTACCAGGCATGGGTGGAGGAATCCCAGGAATGGGTGGTGGACAAAAGGGTACAGCCCCTTCTGGAGGTGGGAATTAGATGCTATTGGAGCTTAAGGACATAACAAAAGTATATAAGACTGGAAAGCTTGAACTGAAGGTTCTAAAAGGAGTCTCTCTGGACATTGATGAAGGTGACTTCATATCCATTATCGGTCCCTCAGGTTCTGGCAAGTCTACCTTTATGAACATTTTGGGCTGTCTGGATACCCCGACTGAAGGAACCTATAATTTTGAGGACAGGGAGGTAAGCAAATATACCGCAGACGAGCTTGCAGAGATACGAAATATAAAGATTGGATTCATTTTTCAGAAGTTCAACCTCTTGCCGAAGCTAACGGCTATTGAAAATGTTGAGTTACCATTGATTTATAGAGGAGAAACCACTTCTGCAAGACGGCAGATAGCAACCAAGGTTTTGGAGGATGTGGGTCTTGGAGGGAGAATGAATCACAGACCTTCAGAAATGTCCGGTGGGGAGCAGCAAAGGGTTGCCATTGCAAGAGCGCTTGCAGGAAACCCAAAACTTATCCTGGCGGATGAACCTACAGGAAATCTTGATACCAAGTCAGGTGCTGAGGTATTAGAAATATTGAGGGAACTTAACAGAAATGGAACCACCCTTGTTATGATAACCCATGACATGAATGTTGCATCCCACGGCAAGAGGATTATCAGGATTCTAGATGGGGAGTTGAGCCAGGAGGTGTCGGCATGATGTTTGGCAAAAAAACTGGCATGAAAGCCGGTATGGTCATAAAGCTTGCCCTGGCTTCGATATTTTCAAACAAGATGAGAAGCTTTCTTACCATGCTGGGAATAATAATTGGAACGTCTGCGGTGATTATCCTGGTGACCCTCGCTCAGGCAACAACGGAAAGTGTAACTGAAAACATTGAAGGAATGGGAACAAATATTTTGAGTGTAAGCATTATGGGTACTGGGAATCAAACATCCCTTGACTATGAAGATACACTGGACATTTCCAATATAGATGGGGTTGATTCAATTTCCCCAATTGTCAGCGGACAGGCAACCCTGAAATATGAACTGAACTCCACTGATATAACCGTAGAGGGAGCGGATGAGGGCTATGCTCCTGTAAGAGGACAGAGCGTCTCATCAGGGAGGTTTATACATTTCCTGGACATTGAAAACAGACACAAGGTCATCCTGCTGGGGACAGAGGTTGTACAGGACCTTTTTGGTTTTGCCAGTCCCCTGGGGGAACAGGTCAAGGTCAATGGAACCAGCTTTACGGTCATAGGTGTGCTTGAGGAAAGTGAAAGTACAATCGGTGGAAGCAGCAACGATAAGGCACTAATACCTGTTTCCACTGCGGAAAGATTTTTCAGGTCCCCTGGAATAAAGAGCATCAACATACAGGCGGAATCTCCGGAGTCAGTAGCAGGTGTGCAGGCTCAACTGGAGGCCTTTCTTCTTCGTATGTTCAACAATGACCAGGGAGCATACAGAATCTTTAATCAGACGGATATGCTCTCGACAATTGGTGAGGTTACGGCAATGCTGACTATGATGCTAGGAGGAATAGCCGCAATATCCCTTGTTGTTGGTGGAATCGGTATAATGAATATAATGCTTGTATCAGTAACTGAAAGGACCAGGGAAATAGGCATAAGGAAGGCAATTGGCGCAAAAAGAAAGGACATACTCAGCCAGTTCATAATTGAGGCTGCAGTCATAAGTGGAATTGGTGGGCTTATCGGAGTAATTTTTGGGATAATCGGAAGTTATCTCATCAGCAATATTATGGGCCTTCAAATTACCATAATATTCAGCATACTGATCATTTCATTCCTGTTCTCTCTGGCTATAGGCATGTTCTTTGGAATATATCCTGCCAACAAGGCTTCAAGACTAAAACCGGTGGATGCCCTGATGTATGAGTAACCATCAAACACCTACCTGTGGAGTTTCCATTATGCTTTATTGCTTGGAGACTCTGCAGGTTATTTTATAGGGATCTTGCTTATCCAAAAGTAAAGCTTTCAGTGGATAGAACTTGGAATTTTGTGTATAATGGGATTATAGCCATAAAAATGGAAATAGGAGGGAAATCATGATTGAACTGAACATGGATCTATCGAATCAAAGACCTAAGGATGTAAGACAGCTATTTAGAACTGGAGAACTGATTAAGCCAACTTCAGGAATGTGCAGAGGTCATATCCAGGCTAACTTGGCTATTGTACCAAAGGATTTGGCATTTGACTTCTTGCTGTTCGCCCAAAGAAACCCCAAGCCATGTCCCATATTGGACGTAACTGATGTGGGTGATCCTGAACCTAAATTGATGGCACCTGGTGCAGATTTAAGGTATGATATTCCACTGTATAGGATTTACAAGCATGGAGAACTGGTTGACGAGGTTTCAAACCTAAAGGATTATTGGAGAGACGATCTTGTTGGATTCTTGCTGGGATGCAGCTTCTCATTCGAATCAGCAATGATAAATGCATCAATACCTATCAGGCACATAGAGGACAATCACAATGTTCCAATGTACATAACCGATATGGATTGTGTACCCGCTGGAAATTTCCACGGGAAGATGGTAGTCAGCATGAGACCTGTTCCCTATAACCTGGTACCAAGAGCTGTACAGGCCACATCAAGATTTCCATCTGTCCATGGAGCTCCAATCCATATTGGGGACCCATCAAGGATTGGAATAAAGGATGTCAATAAACCGGACTTTGGAGATCCTTCCGTGATAAAGGATGGCGAGGTTCCAGTATTTTGGGCATGCGGTGTAACTCCGCAATCAATAGCCATGACAAGCAAGCCGGAGCTTATGATCACACATGCACCAGGACACATGTTCATATGTGATCCCAAGGATGAAGATCTGGCTGTATTGTAGAAGCATAAATAAAATCAAACAGAATGAAGGGTTAAAATGGAGTTTGGAAGAAAGCTATATTCATTGGGAGAAATATACACAATACTATATAAAGGTATAAGGACTGCACCACTTATGTCAAAAGCGAGGCGCAAGGGCGAGATGAGCTCTGAATTTATGGAGAGGATCATGCTGGCTGTAACTGAGGTCAATGGATGTCCTCTTTGTTCTTATGCCCATACCAAAATGGCTCTTGAGGCTGGGATGAGCAACGAAGAAATTCACAACATGCTTTCGGGAGTCATGGAGGATGTACCAGAGGATGAACTGCAGGCTGTTATGTTTGCACAGCATTATGCCGATTCAAGGGGAAAGCCTTCAAAGGAATCTTGGGACAGGGTTGTCCACAGCTATGGTAAAATTAAATCACAGGGTATACTTGGAGCCATTCGGGCGATTATGATGGGCAATGCCCTTGGAATACCTTGGGGTTCATTTTTAAACAGGTTTAAGGGAAAGCCCGATGAGAGGAGCAGCCTGGGCTATGAGTTGGCTGTAATTGTGGTCGGCAGTCTGATGGTACCAATTGCAATGGTTCATGCTCTGATAGGTTCAATTTTGAATAAAAGGGATGATTAATTTTAATCCCACCTCCAATAAGATCTTATTGGAGGTGGGATTTACTGCTTATGATCTATACTCACTGCATTCTACTGTTAAAATGTTTTCTTCTTCGGTTGTGGTATTACTTTAGACATTCTTATATGTCAATATATTGTTTACAGACTTATCAAATGATATACTGACTGTAAACATGTAGCTGAACAATTAGTAAAAAAAATAGTATAGACAACAGCTGGAGGAAGAAAAATTCAACCAAGGTTTCTTGGAAGAGTTGTACAATATAATACTCAAAGTATATTGATTGCCTAATGGTAAGCGGTTCAATTCTGAGCTGGCGGAGGGATTTGTCGAGATGATGAGTATGGTAAAGTTACAATCATCAGAGTTCAAATCAGGAGGTTTTTATGGTCAAAAGTTATAAGGAAAATCAAATGCTAAAACTAAACAAGTATGCTAGGGAATATATTGAAAACAAGGATAACGAGGTGGACTATCAAAAGATCTCCCAACAGATGAAGGAATTTTCTGGTGCTGAATATGTAATGTTCGATATCTTTGATGAGAACGGCAAGGATTTCACCCTCGTTGGATTTGAAGGGAACAGAAATAACATAGAAAAAGCCATGGATATAATCGGATACAATATCCTTGGCAAGAAATTCAAATACGAGGAGGGTAGAAACGAGAAGTTTGAAAAATCAATAGTTACCAAGGTCGACTCCTTAAAAGAGCTTGTGGGCAGTGCATTGCCCAGTTCAGTAACATCAATATTGGAGAAAATATTTAAAATAGAGAGTATCCTTACAGTTATAATAACAAAGGATGAGAAAACAATAGGTAACTTCATTTTGATATTCAATAAAGAGCAAATTGAAACCAGCGACGATATGCTGGAGCTATTTGCATCACAGGTTGGGTTATTCATAGACAAGAAAAAAATGGAACAGAGGAGTCAGGATTCCATCAATAGATTTCAGTCCCTATTGAAAAACAGTGTCAGCATAATTACCATTGTTGATGGTGAAGGGAATTATGTGGATGCTTCGGATAGTGCTGCAAGGCTAATAGGAGTAGATAGAGAGGAACTTATCGGGAAGAATTTCAAAGAAGTTGTTCCTGAAAAAAATGAAGAATTCATGAACACAATTTCAAGAATCAGAAAAACAAAAAAGCCTGTTTACAAGGAAGAATTCTACAAGGTCGACAATAAGGAAATAGTTTATGAAAGCAGAGTTTTTCCTATAGAGGAAAAAGACAATGAGGTAGTACTTTTTGGTTCCATAGCCAATGATATAACTGAAAGAAAAAAAGCTGAGCAGGAATCAGTTCACTTCAACAACCTGATAAGATATATCTTGGAGCATACTCCAAGTGGTGTCGCAGTTCATGACAAGGATCTTAACTACATATACGTAAGTGAAAAATATCTGAAAAGCTATAATATTGAAAGAGAGGATGTTGTAGGTAAGCATCATTATGAAATTTTTCCTGATCTGCCTAAAAAGTGGAGAGATGTGCACAAGCGATCCTTAAAGGGAGAGGTTGTAAGTAAAGAAGAGGATCCCTACTACAGGGAAGACGGCAGTATTGATTGGACCAAGTGGGAATCAAGGCCCTGGTACAATAAAGATGGAGAAGTTGGTGGAATTATTATATATACGGATGTGATAACCCAACAAAAGGAAATGGAAGCACAGATTTACAAAGAAAGAGAGCAATTCAAGACTACCCTGCTGTCAGTCGGAGATGCAATAATTTCCACTGATAGGAATGGTCGAATCAACTTAATGAACAATGTGGCCGAAAAACTAACTGCTTGGTCCAAGGAAGAGGCATTTGACAAACCACTGGAAGAGGTCCTTAACATAATTAATGAACATACAAGGGAACACTGCGAAAATCCTGCAAAAAAAGCGTTGGAGTTGGGAAAAACCGTTGAGATGAAAGAGCACACACTACTTATATCAAAAGAAGGCAAGGAAATTCCAATAGAAGATAGTGCATCCCTAATAGAAGATAGAAACGGAACTGTAACAGGCGTGGTTATAGTTTTTAGGGATTTTACTGAAAAAAGGGAGAGGCAGAAGGAGATTGAGTACTTGAATCTTCACGACCATCTTACAGGTCTCTATAACAGAAGATTTTTTGAAGATGAAATGGAAAGACTTGATGTGGAAACAAATTTACCCCTTTCAGTTATAGTCATAGATGTAAACGGATTGGTACTTATAAACGATGCCTTTGGACACAATAAAGGGGACGAAATTTTGATTAAATCTGCACAGGCAATAAGGAAGAGCCTAAGTTCTGAAGATAGGGTGTCAAGAATTGGAGGGGATGAGTTCTCTATAATCCTTCCAAGATGTGATAAGACTAGAACGGCTGAAATCGTGGAAAGGATTAAGGCGAATGTTGAAGAGGAATCAGAAGAAGGGATTCCGATATCTTTAGCCATAGGCTTTGATACCAAGACAGATTCAAGAACGGTCCTATCAGATGTGTTGAAAAAAGCGGAAAGCAGAATGTATACGAATAAAATATTCTCTGAGCAGAGTAAAAGAAGGGAAGTTATCCTTACCATGCTCTCCACATTGCATGAAAAGCATCCAAGAGAAGAGGAACACTCAAGAAGAGTCAGGGATCTTTCATATAGCTTGGGTAAAGCAATAGGATTGCAGGAAGATAGGTTGAATTTGCTAAAGACTGCTGGACTTCTTCATGATATTGGTAAAATTGCCATTGATTATTCAATTATTGAAAAGGCAGGTGCACTTACGGAAGAAGAATACACGGAAATTAAGAAACATCCTGAAATCGGTTATAGGATACTTAAATCTTCCATTGAATACGAGGATATCGCCAAAACGGTACTTTACCATCATGAAAAGATAGATGGAAGCGGTTATCCAAAAGGCATAAAGAAGAATGAAATTCCTCTTGAATCCAAAATCATAAGCATTACAGATGCTTACGATGCCATGGTATCTTCACGGCCCTATAAGAAAAGCAAGTTTACCAAGGAAGAAGCCATAACTGAGTTGAAAAGGTGTTCGGGAACTCAATTCGACCCTGAGATAGTTAAGATATTCGTTGATAAGGTCCTTGAATAGCATAATCTAGACCAAATGTATGTATTTACTTTTCCTATGTTATTGGAGTTAAAAGAGGGCTACAATTGCAACGGTTATTGCTCTTGCTGCTTTAGTATCTAGAATAGGAGAAGATTTGGTGTTACTCATTTAATGAGGAGTCGAAAATTATTTATGGGAAAAAAGAAGAAAAAGAACAAGAAAGAAGATAAAGTTGAAATATGGACCGAGGAGCAGTATGAGGATTACCTGAAAAGTCTTTATGGAATGGAGTTCATAGCAGGCTTCACTGAGAGTGGTGTTCCATTTGGAAGCTTTGAAGGAGACGATTACAAACCTGGGATACCCGAGAAGGAAGACGAGCTAGATGAGGATGATGATTTGCCTTTTTAGGTGCTAATATAATAAAAATCTGAAATAGCTACCGGGTTAAAGAAAGCTATTAATGGGGGATTTGTACATGTCACTTAAGAAATCAGTTGGAGGAATAGAGCTTAACGCTTTCTTCATTCCGGAAGGATTTATAATAGAGGAAACGCCAGAAGATATTGGGATATTAGGTCTTGATGAGAAAGATCCCCTTAAGAATTGGATACTGAGGTTTGACAGAAGCAAATACGAAGCCTTGTATCACCTTGGTTTCCTGGAGAAGGCCAAGTGGTTTTCACCTGCCCTTGGTTACCTTTATACCATTTCAGACCTTCTAATAAAGAAGCTGTCTCAACAATCGGACATAGAACTCAGCCGGGAGTCTACTAAGGTGGAACTGAGTTCTGATGAGCTTGACAGGTTGATCGAAGGTGTGCCCTTTGTAATTGGCATGGAGTACATTGATTCAAAATGGGTGGAAGTACTATGGAATAGATTGATGGTTGTTTTCCATAATGAAATCAAGGAGTATGATGGTACCGTTGCCAGGTATTTTGCAGAGTATAACTCAAATATAAATGTAGCTGGAAGAGTGTTTTTCCACCTGGTGGAAAACAAGGATGACCATTATCCTTTTGCATTTATGGCCACCTACTCAACCAAACCGGAAAGGAGTAAAAAGGCACTGCACACTCCTTTAAAGAATGCCCTTGTGGAATACAAGGGTGATGATAAACTTCTCCTATCTTTGATGGCAACAGTTATCAAGGCATCGGACAAGAGTCAGCTGATATCAGATTTAATGGAAAGTGGAGAACTTTTCTCTCCATTAAAATTCACTGCAGATGAGGCCTACACATTCCTGAAAGAGATCCCATTTTACGAAGAGGTGGGCATAATGTGCAGGGTGCCTGATTGGTGGAGGAAGAAAAGCAATGCAATTCAGCTTTCAGTGACTATAGGAGAGAAAGAACCTTCTAAGGTAGGATTGGATGCAATTATGGACTTTTCTCCTACATTAAGGGTTGGGGAAGAAGAGCTCACTGAGAAGGAACTGAAGGAATTTTTGGAGATGGCAAAAGGATTGGTTCAGTATAAGGGCAAGTGGGTTGAAATAGACAGAGAAAAGCTGGAAGCTGCATTGGAGGCTTTTAATAGGGTTAAGGACCTTTCCGAAGGCGGAGTATTGTCTCTTGGGGATGCCATTAGAATGGAGCTAAGCATAGGTGACTACCTGGACATCTCCTCAGAGGAGCTAGAGGTATCAGTAACAAATGGACAGTGGTTAAGGGCTATGAAGGATACTCTGGCCAATCCAATGTACAAACAATCGATTGATACTGCACCTACGTTTCATGCAACCCTAAGGGAATATCAGCAGAAAGGATACCAGTGGCTGCACCAGATGTCACAATTCGGATTTGGTGCCTGCCTTGCAGATGATATGGGACTTGGCAAGACTGTACAGGTTATAGCTTTTCTGGAGTACTCCAGAGTCAACCGCGGAGGAAAGGGGTTGCTTGTAATCCCAGCTTCCCTGATTGGAAACTGGCAGAATGAAATCGAGAAATTTGCACCTGACTTGAAGTATAAGATCCTACACAAAAGCGCGGGAGCCATTTCAATGGATATGGACCAAAATGATAGCACATTTCTGTATATAACAACCTATGGGATGGTATCCAGGATGGATGATATCAGAGAAAGGAACTGGGATTACCTGATTCTGGATGAGGCTCAGGCAATAAAGAATCCCAGAACAAAGCAGACAAGGTCTGTAAAGGAGATATCCGCAAGTGTTAAGATTGCAATGACAGGTACACCTATTGAAAACCGCTTGGGGGACCTGTGGTCTCTATTTGATTTTCTTAATCAGGGGCTGCTGGGGTCTTCGAAAGAGTTTACAACATTCGCAAAGGAGCTTGCTGAAGATGGAAGAGGCTATGCAAAACTGAGGAAGATGATTCAGCCCTTCATCCTTAGACGATTGAAGACAGACAAGAGTATCATCTCTGACCTTCCTGACAAGTTGGAGATAAACGAGTACTCCGCCCTGTCCAAAAAGCAGGTGGCTCTTTACAGGCAGCTGGTTGACAAGATAGCATCAACTCTTGAATCCTCTGAAGGGATTGAAAGGAAAGGACTTATACTGTCCAGCATCGTGAAATTCAAGCAGATCTGCAATCATCCGGATCAGTATCTGGGTAGAGAGGAGTTCAAGCCTGAGAATAGCGGAAAGTTTGAACTACTTGGAGAAATATGTGAAACTATCCACGAAAAAAGGGAGAGGGTCATTGTCTTCACCCAGTTCAAGGAGATGACCGACCCGATTTCAGACTTTCTTGAGGGAATATTCCAGAGGGAGGGCCTGGTGCTGCATGGGGGCACACCTGTAAAAAAAAGGAAGGAAATGGTTGAGAAGTTCAATGGAGAACATTACGTTCCGTATATGGTTCTTTCACTTAAAGCAGGAGGAGTTGGACTTAACCTTACAGCTGCCAATCATGTGATTCATTTTGACAGATGGTGGAATCCGGCTGTTGAGAATCAGGCCACAGACAGGGCATTCCGCATCGGTCAAAATAAGAATGTCATGGTACACAAGTTTGTAACAAGGGGAACAGTTGAGGAGAAGATAGATGCAATGATAGCGGAGAAGCAAAGGATTGCAGGTGACATTCTAAGCTCCAGTGGAGAACAGTGGATTACAGAGTTTGACAATGATCAGCTTATGGAGCTATTTTTGTTGGGTGGTGATGTGAAATGAGTCGGAACGATTATCCTAAACAGCCCTCGGTAGCTGAGAAGAAGGCTAGAGCTAAGAAGGCACTGGAGAAGCTGCGAAAGAAGAATCCAGATATCGAGCCTGTGATAATTGAGGGAAGGACTCTTGCCAGAAACTGGTGGGGTAAGGCATGGAACCAAAACCTGGAAAGTTATGCGGACTACAGCAACAGGATTGAAAGAGGAAGAAGCTATGTCAGAAACAATGCTGTGCTGGACCTTAGGATATCGAAAGGTTCAGTTCTGGCTCTGGTGCAAGGAAGCGGCTCAAAGCAGTACTCAGTTAGAATCGAGATTGATACCTTGAGCAGCGAAAAATGGGACCGGGTTACGGAAATATGCAACAATAGGATTGAAACCCTTGAACAGCTGGTCGATGGTAAATTTCCCAAGGAACTTGAGGTTCTCTTTACTGAAAAGAAGTATGGACTCTTTCCTTCACCTGGTGAAATTCGTTTTGGCTGCAGTTGCCCGGACTGGGCAGTTATGTGTAAACACGTGGCAGCAGTTCTTTATGGAATAGGATCCAGACTGGATGCTGACCCTATGCTTTTCTTTGAGCTAAGGGACATCGATGGGCAGGAACTAGTGAAAAAGTCTATGGAGCGAAAATTAGATAACATGCTTAAAAATGCGGGCAAAAGGAGCAAAAGGGAAATTGATACTGAAGATGTGAATGATTTATTTGGGCTATAGAGTCTGAGAGACAATAGTTACAGAGGTCATTTAAAAAGACATAACCAAAGGCTACCAGGAAAAAGATCCTGGTAGCCTTTGATATACTGTACAAATGATCTCATTTAATTTTACTCTACCTTACTTGGCATCCTCCATGGCTGCCATCAAGTCTTTTTCGATATTAGATGCAATCTCAGATAGTTTGCCATCATCAAAGGCCTTCATTAGTTCAGTTGGTCTTAGAAGACCCAGAAAGACTGTTCCCTTATCCTCATATACCGCCATCTTGCAAGGGAGGAACAGACCCGCTTCCATATTGGTTTCCAGAATATCCTTGGCCTGCTTGGGGTTGCATACCTCAAGAACCTTAAAATTTCCCTGGAAATCCAGTCCTTTGCTTTTTAATGTCTCCTCGAAATCCATTTCCCATAACAATCCAAAGCTTCTTTCCTTTAGACTTTTCTTTAATGCTTCCAATACTTCTTCATAACTTTTTCCGGTCTTTACTTTATATTGGATGTTTATCTAAATCCTCCTTTAAATATTTTCTATACTTATACAATGCATACCCAGGAGAGGTATATTCAATCAATCCTAACTACAATGTGAATGATTAAGTTTTTTTAATTACCCTATTTCATGAACCTCCAGATGACGGTCTTCAATGACCCAATTTTGGTTCTCATAACTGTAGGTTATGGTGAGGGTGTAATGACCGACCATCTCGGTGGTTGTCTCCTGGGTCAGCTGATGCTTTCTCGGATGGATCATTTCAAGAATGTATTCCCGATCTTCGATGATTCGAGTGATTCCATCCTTTGGTGGGATTACAAGTTCTCCGTCCATATAATCATAGTAGGTGTCTACATATTCTTCCACAAGGCTACGGTCAGCGATTTCAGAGATATATTCAATCAGGTCCTCCTTGGTGTCAAAATCTCTAACAACCCAGCTGTCAGCCTCTGTTTAATGATAGAGTCTATTCTCAAACTCTACCTCCAATATAAGGGCTTCTTCTGCTGTAAATGGTTCCATATTGATCAGTTCCTCAACCAATATTACAAACAGCTTGGATGCCTCTGCCCTTGTGCTTGTCCTATCTGGTCTAAAGGTGTTGTCTGATGGATAGCCCTTTATTATGCCGAGTTCAACTGCTGTGTAGATATATGGTGCAAACTCGGCTTCAACCTCAGAACTATCTGCAAAGCTCAGCTGACCACTTTGAGGCTCTTCACCAGTTGCCTTGATAATGATTTTTGTCATTTCCTGTCGTGTTATCGGACGGTTGTAATCCTCAAACTCGCCTTCTTCAATCAGTCCAAGTTCAAGGGCCTTGGAAACATAAGGTTCAAACCATACACTTGATGTTCCCTCCTGATAGTAACTAAGGGATTCAACCGCTACTTTAATGAATTCTGCAACTGTGATCTGGCCATCAGGTCTGAATGTTCCATCTGGATAACCTTCGATAAGTGCCAGAGTGACCAGCTTGGCTACATGGTCTACATACCATTCATCACCTGAAACATCAGAAAAGTCTATATCCAATTCAACACCTGAAGCTGCTTCATAAAGTGAATATCCCATGGGATAGGAATCTTCCTCAAAGAACATTAGCTTTTCAAAGGAGATGGCTCCAACACCTTCCTGGATTTTTCTTTCCTCATAGTAGTCACTGTTAATGTCCTCATACCTTACTTTAAAGATCCAGCCTTCATCTGTATTCTCAACATCTGTGATTCTGGACTCCAGTGTTGTAGCTCCTTCTGAATTTTCCACTTCCTGAGACCAGGATGTACCTTCCTTAAGGGGTGTCCTTATAAGCTCAATCTCATCGTATTCTGAATCCAGCATCACTTCTTCTGACTTTGTCTGGATGATAACATCAGAACGAACCGAGTAATCTAGGTTTAGGCTATAGTCCATATCCGATTCTCCTCCTGACATGTCATGAACAGAACCCTCAATTGCATAGTTGGTGGACATTTCATTTATCATCATACTGCTTATTTGCATATCGTGTCCATATTCCACACTTCCATGGTAGGTCCACTCAAAGTTGTTGTACTGAGGGAGTAGATCTTGAAGTTCCAATTCTTCAATATGGTTATCTGCAAGTACGGTTAGCGGACTAAATGTCATGGCTATAACGACAATAGCTAGAGTAATTTTGCTTGCTAAATTTCCTCTAATAACCACTTTTATCTCTCCTTTCAATTCCATATAACGCTCTTATTGATAACTTACCCGAGTAGAATGGAAATATTATTAAAGTTCCATTACATCCGTCAATTAAATCTTGAAACAATGAAAATATTTTGGGTAAGAGGTTTTGTTTTACACATTTATTGGTATATGAGTAATGGCGAGTATTTTTTAGGTTACTGTAATAATGTGATAAGGAGAGTGGTGCTGATGAAAACCGTTGCCATTGCAGGTACATATGACAGCAAGGCGAAGGAGCTAACCTTTGTGAAGGAGGTACTTGAGGGTGTTGGACTAAATACCCTTACAATCAACTGCGGGGTGTTCAAGCCAGAAATTCACACAGATGTAAAGAGCATTGACATTGCCGCTGATATAGGTGAGAACCTTGTTGAGATTGCAGGAAAGAAGGACCGGGCACTGGGGACAGAGGTCATGTCAAGGGCCATGGAAAAGGCCATTCCAAGGCTATATTCCGAGGGAAGGTTTGATGGGATAATCTCCCTTGGTGGTACAGGAGGTACTTCCCTTGTAACACCTGGTATGAGGGCCCTTCCTGTTGGAGTTCCAAAGGTTATGGTTTCAACAGTGGCTTCAGGGAACGTATCCCAGTATGTTGGGACAAGTGACATTATGATGGTTCCCTCCATAGTTGACGTATCAGGCCTTAATTCAATATCCACAAGGATATTTACAAACGCTGCCCTTGCAGTTGCAGGGATGGTTAATCTGGAGCACGAGGAGAAGTCATTGACCAAGAAACCTCTTATTGCCGCTACCATGTTTGGAGTGACCACCCCTTGTGTCAACATGGCCAGGGAGTACTTGGAGGAGAAGGGTTATGAGGTTCTTGTGTTCCATGCCACAGGAACCGGGGGCAAGACCATGGAAAGGCTGATAGAGGAAGGATACTTTGTAGGTGTTCTAGACCTTACCACAACCGAGTGGTGTGATGAGCTGGTTGGAGGAGTTCTTGCCGCAGGCCCAAACAGACTTGAGGCTGCCGGAAAGGCAAAGGTTCCACAGGTGGTTTCAGTGGGTGCACTTGACATGGTAAACTACGGACCTATTGATACTGTCCCTAGGGAATTTAAGGACAGGAATCTGTATAAGCACAACCCAACCGTTACCCTTATGAGAACAACAGTTGAGGAGAACGGGCAGCTGGGTGAGATAATATCTGAGAAGCTTAACATGACCGAGGGTCCAACGGCACTGATGCTTCCTCTTAAGGGAGTCTCCATGATTGATGCAGAGGGTCAGCCGTTCTATGGACCAGCGGAGGACCAGATGCTCTTTGATGTTTTAAGGAAGAATATCGACAGATCAAGGGTCGAGTTGATTGAAATGGACAACAACATAAATGACGAGGATTTTGCCTTGTCAGCTGCCAGGAAGCTAGTGGAATTAATTGAGGGGTGATAATTGATGGATAGACACGAGGTACTTAGAAGGCTTAGAGAGCAGGTTGAAAGTGGAAAGGCGATAATCGGGGCAGGCGCTGGGACTGGAATTTCTGCAAAGAGCGCTGAAAAGGGAGGAGTTGACCTAATTATCATATACAACTCAGGAAGGTACAGAATGGCTGGACGAGGATCCCTTGCCGGACTGCTTCCATATGGAGATGCTAACCAGATTGTTGTTGACATGGGCAGTGAAGTGTTGCCGATTGTAAAGGATACTCCAGTTCTTGCTGGCGTCTGCGGAACAGACCCCTTCAGAGTCATGGACAAGTTCCTGGAGCAATTGAAGGCTCAGGGCTTTGCAGGCGTTCAGAACTTCCCAACTGTTGGACTGATTGACGGGGTTTTCAGACAGAATCTCGAGGAGACTGGGATGGGCTATGACCTTGAGGTTGAGATGATAAGAAAGGCACATGAGCTTGAGATGCTTACTGCTCCATATGTGTTTGACACTGAGCAGGCCAAGAAGATGGTGGAGGCTGGTGCAGATATAATAGTAGCTCATATGGGGCTAACAACAAAGGGGTCTATCGGTGCCCAGACTGCACTTACCCTTGACGAGTCAGTTGTTAGGGTACAGGAAATCTGTGATGCAGGAAAGTATGTGAACCCAGGAGTCATTGTCCTTTGCCATGGTGGACCAATTGCAATGCCAGAAGATGCAAAATACATTCTGGATAGAACAGAGGGAGTGTCCGGATTCTTTGGAGCTTCAAGTATTGAGAGGCTGCCAACTGAGGTTGCGATCAAGGAGCAGGTTGAGGATTTCAAGAGAATTGAACTGTAAGAAAAATTAGGGGTAGCATTAATAGCAAGCGGGCTAAAACTTGGTCTGCTTGTTTTTTTGAACATTAATAATTAATGGAATTAACTTTCGTTTTTTCTTATGCTTGGAGTAGTTGGCACATTAAGCTTACAATATTTGATGAAAAACATTACAATATAGTTATAAAGTGTTGATTGGAGCTGGAATCAACACTTTATAACTTGGGAGGGTAACATGTTGACAGTAAAAGTTGGAAAAACTGGTATTATTGCAAATAAGAATGGTTTTGGAGCTTTGCCTATACAAAGGATTTCCGGCGAGGATGCCAAGGAAATATTGTTGCATGCATATGAAGGAGGCATAAATTTTTTCGATACTTCTCGTGCATACAGTGATAGCGAAGAGAAAATTGGAATGACATTGTCCCATGTGAGGGATAAAATGCATATTGCAACAAAAACCAAATCTAAAAATGCAGATGAGTTTTGGATTGACTTGAGAGAATCCCTTAAAGCAATGAAGACTGATTACATAGACATATATCAGTTTCACAACCCATCCTTTTGCCCAAAGCCCAAGGATGGGACAGGACTATATGAAGCTATGCTAGAGGCCAAGAAGAATGGGTTTATCAAGCATATTGGGATCACTAATCACAGGATGAAAATTGCACTGGAAGTTGTGGAATCTGGTTTATATGAGACCATACAATTCCCGTTCAGCTACTTGGCAACAGAGGAGGAGCTAAGTCTTGTTAGGATGTGCAAGGAAAGAGAAGTTGGCTTCATTGCAATGAAATCACTGGCTGGTGGATTAATCAACAATTCAAGGGCAGCTTATGCACATCAATCATTATTTGATAATGTATTACCTATTTGGGGAGTGCAGAAGCTGGAAGAGCTGGATGAATTCCTGGGCTACACAACCAATCCTCCTGAAATGACAGTTGAGATGCTTGAACTGATTGAGTATGACAAGAAGATTCTTTCTGGTGATTTTTGCAGAGGCTGTGGCTACTGCTTGCCATGCCCAGCTGATATTGATATTACCAATGCAGCGAGAATGTCTCTTATGATCAGAAGAGCACCAACCAAAGTATTTTTTAGTGAGGATTGGCAAAGAAAGATGAAAAAAATTGAAGAATGCATAGAATGCCGTCATTGTTCCGATAATTGTCCATACGGCTTGGATACGCCGAACCTATTGAAGAGGAATCTTAAAGATTACGAGGAATCAATTCAGAAAGTCTGATTTTCATACGGAGCATTTTTCATGGCTTGAATTTTGATCTTCAATTATTGGGAATCATCCACCAGTATCTTTAGAAGGAGTACTTTTGTACATTACGGGTATAAAAAAAGTGACAACAGATAAATAAGACTGGAATACTGATACTTGGGAGGTATATTATGAATGAAAATCAAAGAGATGTAATGAAGAAAGGAAAAGGTTTTGTAGCTGCACTGGACCAGAGTGGTGGAAGCACTCCAAAGGCCTTGCTGGGCTATGGGGTGACTGAAGACAAGTATAGCAGTGATGAAGAGATGTTTGATCTGGTTCATGAAATGAGAACCAGGATTATGACAAGTCCAGGCTTCAACTCAGAATATATATTGGCAGCCATTCTTTTTGAACAGACAATGGACCGTAAGGTGGAGGGCTTGTTTACGGGGGATTATTTATGGGAGAAAAAGGGAATAGTTCCAATTCTTAAGGTTGATAAGGGACTGGCGGATGAAGAGGATGGAGTACAGCTTATGAAGCCAATTCCAGAGCTGCGAGAGCTGTTGGATCGAGCTGTGGAGAAAAACATTTTTGGCACCAAGATGAGATCGGTGATAAAAAAGGCCAATCCAGAATCCATTAAAAGAATCGTTCAGCAGCAATTTGAAATTGGAAATCAAATAATGGCAAAGGGACTGGTTCCGATTATTGAACCGGAAGTGGACATCAACAGTTCAGATAAAAGGGAATCTGAAGAGATACTAAAGAAAGAAATCCTGGAACACTTGGATAGTCTTTCTGAGGGACAAGAGGTTATGCTAAAGCTTTCACTGCCTAGTGTGGATGGTTTCTATAAAGAACTGATTGAACATCCAAAGGTCATGCGTGTAGTTGCATTGTCAGGTGGTTATAGCAGGGAGGAAGCTGTAAGACTCCTGTACAATAACTCAGGCCTGATTGCAAGCTTTTCAAGAGCCCTGGTGGAAGGTCTAAGTGTTGACCAGAGTGAGAAGGAATTCAACGATATGCTAGTAAATTCAATTACAGAGATATACAAGGCCTCAATCTCTTAGAAGATAAACCTGGAGAGTTGAATAACATTGATTTTTATTAGGGCGGGTAGCCATATTATGGTACCCTGACTTAGTTTTATGTGATAATATTTAGGTGGAATAATAAGTAGCCAAGCGATTTTCAGAACTAAATGAAGATGGATAAAGGATTTATTCATAAGTCGGGTAGGTGAGTTTATGAAGGCTGACATGACAAAGAAGGTTTTAGCTCAATCTGTTAAGGAATTAGTTGCCAAAACTCCACTTGAGAATGTAAGCGTCAAGGATATAACTGATAACTGCGGGATGAGCAGGCATAGCTTCTACTATCATTTCAGGGACAAGCAAAATCTTGTGTCCTGGGTATTCAAGAATGAGGTAATGGTAAATCTCGAGCAAAAATGGCCCAGGGATATCTACAGGGATACGGTTGCATTTTTTTATGCAATTGAAAAGGACAAGGATTTCTATATTAATGCCTTTAAGTACGAAGGGCAGAACAGTCTCTCCGATTTTCTGTACAACTGGAATCGGAAGGACATGGAGTCCTATCTTTGTAGATTTGCAGAGGAGAATCATCAGTACAAGGAACTTCTTGAGGATGAGTTCAACTTCACCTTCGTAGTGAACCTTATGGCACATACTCTGTCTGGTCCGGCAATTGACTGGATAAGAATGGGGATGAAACCATCTGCAGAAAGTGCCACAAGGGTTATTGCAAATGTTCTGTCTGATTTCCTTCCTAATTTTCTTAAAGAAACATATAAAATGTAGTTGCAAGAATTAAAGAATTTAAAACCCTTGGGGTTGTTCATGGTATTGATAACTTTGAACAAACCCAAGGGTTTTGTACACATATAGATCTATGTACAAAACTTAGACACTGAGAGGATTTTGTAACAATTGAAATCCAAAAATAGGAGTATAATTTAAATAAGTTGGAAAATTATGATAATTGTAGAGGAGGATGGATATGCTATACGGTTATGCTGGAAAGATGCTATTTGTAAACCTTACAGATGGCAGCATTGAAGAAAAGGAATTGTCAAAGGAACTGGCTGAGTATTTTGTAGGAGGTTATGGATTTGGGGCTAAAATCCTCTATGAGATGATGCCTGCTGGAGTTGATCCGTTGGGTCCTGAAAACGTAATGGGCTTTATTACAGGACCAACAAGCGCAACAAAGGCCTTCTTCGGAGGAAGATACACAATTGTACATAAGTCTCCTGTGACTGGCGGATGGAATGACGCAAACTCCGGGGGCTACTTTGGGCCGGAGCTCAAGAAGGCAGGCTATGATGCCCTCTTTATAAGTGGTGCAAGTGAAAAGCCAGTCTACCTCTACATCAAGGATGGCAAGGTTGAAATAAGGGATGCTTCAGGTCTTTGGGGAATGGATTCAAAGGAGGTCTGGGAGGCACTCAAGAAAGAGACTGGCGAGCCTAGGGTCAGAGTAACAGCAATAGGACCACCTGGAGAAAAACTGGCACTTATTTCTTGTCCAATCAATGATGGCCATCGTGCTCCAGGTAGAGGCGGTGGAGGAGCGGTAATGGGTTCCAAGAAACTCAAGGCCATCGCCGTTAGGGGAACAGGCGAAATACCTGTAGCCAACCCCGAAAAGGTTCTTGAGATCAACAAGAAAATCGGGGATTTCATGAAGACCAGTGACATGGCACAAGCCTTTGGTACCTTTGGTACAGGCGTTGGGACAGCCGCATCTGCACTCAGCGGAGATTCACCGGTTAAAAACTGGGGTGGTGTTGGCATTGTGGACTTCGGTGAAGAAAATGCCGAGAAGGTAACTGCAACCACAATAGACAAGTATAAGACCAAAAAATATAATTGTTCAGCATGTCCATTGGGATGCGGTGCAGAATACACCGTGAATGAAGGAAGATGGCCAATGGAGAATACTGAGCGGCCTGAGTACGAGACAACAGCTGCATTCGGAAGTACATGCCTATGTGGTGAAGCCGATGCCATACTCAAATGCAATGAGATCTGCAACAGATATGGATTTGACACAATTTCAGCTGGAATGACAGTTGCCTGGGCAATGGAATGCTATAACAACGGAGTCTTAAGTAAGGAAGAGCTTGATGGAATAGACCTTACATGGGGCAACGGCGAAGCAATGGTAGAGCTGCTTCAGAAAATGGCAGATGGTGAAGGTTGCGGAGCGGTCCTTGCAAATGGTTCAGCCTATGCTGCCAAGCACTGGGGAAAAGGAGAGGAGCTCCTTCAGACTGCATCAGGGATAGAGCTGCCCATGCATGATCCCAAGTATGCACCGGGGCTTGCAAGAACCTACAAATATGACCCAACTCCAGGAAGGCACGTAAAGGGAGGTCTTGGACTCATCCAGATGATGAGTACTGACCCCAGCAAGTATAACTATGAGGATACAGGGCAGACTGACTTGGGGTTTACAACAAACACCGAGGTTATGAATGCCAGTAGCTTATGCGTGTTTAATGCGTATGCTGCTCCTCCTGAAGCACAGAATGAATTTTTGACTGCCATAACAGGGATTGAGTATGACGAGAAAAAAGTACATGAGACTGGGTGGAGAATCTATTTGTTGAGACATGCGTTCAACCTGAGGGAAGGACTCAAGCCATCTGACTTTACAATGACAAATAGAGCTGTTGGAGATCCTCCACAGACTGCAGGACCTCTGGAAGGAATAACTGTGGATGAGGAGAAACTTAGCAGGAATTTCTTTGAAGCTGCAAGAATTGATATGGAAACTGGAAAGCCTGATAAAGAGATCCTTGAGGAGTTGGGACAACTGGATGAACTGGTAAGGGATATTTACGGAAGTAAATAGAAAGAGATACTCACATTTGAATATGCAAAATCAGCAGACCTGGAGTATGGTCTGCTTTTTTTGGCACTCTAATTTCCACATATCAACTAAAAGATGCTATAATACAAAGGTCTGGAATTTATAGAGATGTTAAATATATTATCTTAACAGGGAGACTCTTATGAAGAAAGTGATACTAATTTTATGTATAGCATTGGGATTAATTTTTATCCAACCATCTTATGGTTTGGCACAGGTCTACAGAGTTGCTGGTGACAGTGATTTCCCACCCTATGAATACGTTGATGATGAGGGGAATTTCAAAGGTTTCAATGTAGATCTCCTAAAGGCAATAGCCTTAGTCACAGGAATGGAATTTGAGTTCATGCCTATGAAATGGGAGGATGCATATGTTTCAGTGCACCAGGGAAAGGCGGATATTATTCAGGGGATGAAGGAATCTGATGAAAGAAGGAACAAATTCTTATTTTCCGAGTCCCTGCTGATGAACTCCCAGTCCATATTTGTTCTGGATGAGAATACTGATATAAGGAACGAAAATGACCTTGCTGGAAAACTTGTTGCACTTAACAAGGAGGACACGGTTCTGGAGGAGATAAGTGGTATAAGGGATGCAAAAATAATTGAATACGAAACCCTGGGAAAAGCCCTGGACAGCCTGTTAAGTGGGGAGGTGGATGCGTTGGTTGGAAATACACTGACTGTGAATTACCTTTGCAAGGAGAAGAATTCAATTGAGCTTGTAAAGATTGTCGGGGATTCGATCAACGAGCAGAAGTACTCAATTGCGGTACATAGGAACAACACGGAACTTATGAAGAAGTTAAATGAAGGCATTATAGAAATCCAGGAAAATGGCATGTATGACTCACTATACAGGAAGTGGTTCGGGACGCCTATCAAGAACACCAAGACAAATTATGAGTTTCTTTGGAAAATGACCCTTGGATTGATTGGTGCCTTGATTGTGCTGATATTAATAATCAAAAGCGCAAATGACAAGCTCAAAAAGGTTATCCATGCAAAGACAGAGGAGCAGAGGGCTCTGATGTATGAGCTGAGACACTACGATAAATTGCAGTTTATGAACCAGATAATTTCATCAATTGCCCATGAGATAAGAAATCCTTTGACCTCAATCAAGATATATACAAACCAGATTCGGGACAAGCTGGACAACAGGGAGTTTATGCTCGCAGCATCTGAGGATATTCCCGTTGAGATCGACAGGATAGACGGTTTGATCAAGGAGTTTATGGAATACACTTCACCCAGGAGACCGGTTATTTCAGATATAAATCTGTACGATGAGATCATGGGCTCCATCAAGCTTGTTAAGTTTCATATAAGCAATATAAGGATTGAAGTGGATATTGAAAGGTCATTGTTTATAAAATTTGACATGGCACAATTTAAGCAGGTAATAATTAACATCCTCCTAAACAGTAATGATGCCGTTAGGGATGCGGAGGAGCCTTTGATAGAAATATCAGCATTTGAGGATGGAGATTTCATTGAAATTTACTTTAGGGATAACGGATATGGAATGAATCAGGATAAGCTTCAGTATATCTTCGAGCCCTTCTACACAACAAAGGAATATGGGAATGGAGTGGGAATGTTTGTGGTAAAGCAGATAATAGACGACAACGGTGGAAGCATTTTTGCTGAAAGCGGAGGAGAAAACAAGGGAATGTATGTTAGAGTAAGGGTGAAAAGGGGTGAGACCATTTATGAATAAACTTATGATTGTGGATGATGAGCCTAAAATTCTTAGATCCCTAAGGTTTCTGCTGGAGGATGAATTTCAGGTATATACAAGTGAAAATTCAAAGGATGCGCTAGATATATTAAGGAACGAGGAAATCAGTTTGGTTCTTTTGGACCTAAGGCTTAGGGATGAAAATGGTATTGACCTAATGAGCAAATTTCTTGAAATTGATCCAAAGGCCATAATCATAATCATGACTGCCTATTCAACCCTTGAAAACTCCATTAAAGCCATCAAGGCGGGAGCCTATTACTTTATCACCAAGCCCATTGACAATGAACAACTTAAGCTTCTACTTAATACAGCCAATGAAAAGTTGGATATGATGAAGAAGATCAATAGCCTTCAGGGTCATATCAGAAAGGACATCATAGGTAATTCCGTTAGGATAAGGGAAATCAACGAGATTATAGACAGGGTGAAGGATACCAACGCAACAATTCTCATAACAGGTGAAAGCGGTACGGGCAAGGAATTGATTGCACAGAAAATCCACGGAACCAGCAACCGTGCAGACAAACCGTATGTTGCCATAAATTGTGCTGCCATGCCTGGGGAACTGTTGGAAAGCGAGATGTTTGGATATAAGAAAGGGTCATTTACAGGTGCCCAGAAGGATGAGATGGGAGTAATAAGAAGAGCGGACAAGGGAACCCTGATTCTGGATGAGATTGGTGAAATGGATCTGAGGCTGCAGTCGAAGCTGTTGAGGTTTCTGCAGGACAAGGAGGTTAGGCCAATCGGTGATGCAAGTAGCTATCAGGTGGATGTACGCATAATATGCATAACAAACAGGAATCTCAAAAAAGAGGTTGAAGCCGGAAACTTCCGTGAGGACCTTTACTATAGAATCAATGTAATAAACATAGTCACCCCTCTTTTAAGGGAACGGATTGATGATCTTAGGTACCTGGTGCCGTATTTCATTGACAAGTACAATATCTCTTTTGACAAGAAAGTAAATGGAATTACTGATGACGCCTTTGAAATTCTCAGCAACTACAGCTTCCAGGGTAACATCAGAGAGCTTGAGAACATAATCCAGAGGGCGGTTCTGTTAAGCATCTCAGACTACATTGATTCGGACTCATTGCATATAAGCCCGCAGAAACCACTTTTTCGGACAGAAAAGGCAGATGATGAATTCCTAAGAATATACAAGGGTGAGAGCATGAAGGAGATTGAGAAGAAGGTGATTGAATTTGCCCTTGAGAACAATAATGGAAACAGAAAATGGACCGCCGACAGCCTAGGAATCGGAGAAAGAACTTTAAGATATAAAATAAAGGAGTACAATCTTTAAAAACAACCCTGCAAATTTTGCGCCCTGCAAAAATTGCAGGGTTGTTTTATGCACAAAATGTAGTCTGCTTTATGTTCTCCTACTAGAAAATCAGCAATTTAGACATCCTATCTTAAACCAATAAGTTGGCATGGCTCTTGCATTTGAATAAGATTGAAATCATTTAATATTTTGTAAATTTGAACGAGGAGGGTAGAAGTTAAATTTCAGTACGAATACATACTTAAATTAAACTTAAAACTAGGAGGATGTCATGAACTTTGAAATTATTGATGGTATTTCAATGATTAATGTAAATTCTGCAGTCACATTGGCTCTTGCTGCATCATTATTGCTTTTGGGTTATTTTGTGAAGAACAAGGTTACTCTTCTGGACAAGTATTGTATCCCTGCACCGGTTATTGGGGGATTCATATTTATGTTTATCACTTGGATAGGTCATCTGACAGGAGCATTTGCATTTAGCTTTGACAACATATTCCAGAACACATTTATGCTTGCCTTTTTTACAACTGTTGGACTAGGTGCCAGCTACAAGCTTCTCGTAAAGGGTGGGAAATTACTTATTGTATATTGGCTGATTGCCGGCTTTGTTTCTATACTTCAAAATACTTTGGGAATAGGACTTTCCAAGGTTTTGGGACTTGAGGCTCCATATGCACTTCTATCAAGTGCGATTTCAATGATAGGTGGGCACGGAGCAGCTCTTTCATATGGTACCACCTTTGGTGAAATGGGGTATGAAATCGCACCACTTGTTGGTGCGGCGGCAGCAACCTTCGGTCTTATTTCTGCTGTACTAATAGGCGGGCCACTTGGTAGAAGACTTATTGAGAAGCATAATCTGAAGCCTGAAGAGGATTCTGCATTTGATTCGTCAGTTACAGATATCAACGTAGCGACCGGTGAAAAACTTAGCTCACTTGATATCATGAAGAATGTATCTGTAATTTTCATTTGTATGGCCTTTGGTACTATTATTGCTGGATGGATTGGAAATATTATCAACATGGGATTCCCAACATATGTAGGTGCAATGTTTGTAGCAGTTATAGTCAGAAACCTCAATGAAAAGCTGCACCTGTACAGGTTTGACTTTGGACTTGTTGATGAAATAGGTAATGTAACCCTTAATATTTACCTTTCACTTGCTCTAATGACATTGAAGCTTTGGGAACTGTCAGGACTAATCGGTGGAGTGTTCGTTGTAGTTATGTCACAGGTTCTTTTGGTTTCACTTCTAGCATACTTTGTTGTATTCAGAATCCTTGGAAAGAACTACGATGCGGCGGTTATGTGTGCTGGACTTTGTGGTCACGGACTTGGAGCAACGCCCTCAGCAATAGTCAACATGACAGCGGTAAATGAGAAGTATGGCATGAGCAGAAAGGCGATGATGATTGTTCCGATAGTAGGAGCTTTCTTGGTAGATGTTATCTACCAGCCACAGACAATATGGTTCATAAAAACATTTGTTGAAAACTTGATGTAAATCATTTAGATTATAGATAGAAGGCATTTTATTTCTAGAAAACAATAGGAGGCTATTATGAGAAAATTAATGGAATGTGTACCAAATTTCAGTGAAGGAAGAGATCTGGAGGTTGTTGAAAAGATTATTGATGAAGTGAGAAAGATTGAAGGCATAACAATTCTTGACTATTCATCTGACAAGGACCACAACAGATCAGTCCTGACAATGATCGGTTCACCTGAGAAGATCAAGGAAGCTGCTATTAACACTGCAAAGAAGGCAGCAGAGCTTATTGACATGTCCAAGCACGAGGGTGCTCATCCAAGAATGGGAGCGACTGATGTAATTCCATTTACACCTGTATCAAATGTTACCATTGAAGAGTGCAAGGAGATAGCAAACGAAGTTGCTGCTGAGATTGGAAGCTGGGGAGTCCCTGTGTACATGTATGAGGATTCAGCTACCAAGCCAGAGAGACAAAATCTTGCAAAGGTCAGAAAAGGCCAATACGAGGGCTTCTTCGACAAGATCAAGGAGGAAGAGTGGAAGCCTGACTTCGGACCTCAGGAGATGAATGTAAAGAGCGGAGCTACAGCAGTTGGAGCAAGGGTTCCTCTTGTTGCATTCAACATAAATCTTGATACTCCGGATGTAGAGATTGCAAATGCAATCGCGAAGAAGGTTAGACACATCGGTGGTGGACTTAGGTTTGTAAAGGGAATTGGCCTTAAGCTTGAGGAAAGAAATCAGACCCAGGTTTCCATGAACCTTGTAAACTACGAAAAGACATCAGTTTACCAGGCTTTTGAGATGGTCAAAATGGAAGCAAGAAGGTACGGAGTCAATGTTGTGGGTAGTGAGGTTATCGGAACAATTCCGATGAAGTCACTTCTTGATGTTGCCGAGTACTACCTGCAGATAGAAAACTTTGGAATCGACCAGATTCTTGAGAAGAGACTTCTGGACGAACAATAAAAACACAGAGCTTTACAGCTAATGGGTTCGAATTGTGCGAGCCCATTAGCTTAGGGATAATTGACAAATGTGTAAACAGGAGGTAGTAAAATGGATTATAAGGATATTATGGAGCTGATTTTGGATACTGATGATGTTACAGTTGGAGGAGGAAGTGCTTCGGCACTGTCTGGAGCCTTGGCTTGTGGATTGATAGGGATGGTCTGTAAGCTTTCAACAAAGAAGGATTATGGAATTGCACCTGAAAGACAACTGGAAATAGCCAAGGAACTAGAGGACATCAGGGACAAACTATTGAAAGGTATAGTGGAGGATGCTAACGCTTACGGGGTTATTATTGACGCATTCAAGCTCCCTAAGGATACGGATGAGGAGAAGGAGACCAGAAAAAGGGCAATCGCCAATGCTGGAGTTGTGGGAGCCACGGCGCCAATGGAAAATGCAAAGCTTTGCAAAAGGGTCTACGAAATCGGAATCGAGCTTGATGGAAAAACAAATCCAAACTGTCACTCTGACCTTGTTATAGGTTATGAACTGGCCAAGGATGGAACAAACGGATGTATTATGAACATTGAGGCAAATCTTCCACTGGTTAAGGGCGAAGAAAATATCCAGGAGTTCAACAAGGCAATAGAAGATTTGAAGATAGACTAGGGGGAAGACCCCAACAAGTAAAGGTCAGGTGCAAAAAATGAGGGAAAAGACGATCACAAAAGATGATTTCATTACAACTAAATGGGCTGGAGGAGAAACCATCCAGCTGGCAATCTATCCTGAGGATGCTGTTTTTGCAGACAGGGACTTCCTGTGGCGTATATCATCTGCAACCTTTACGGGAACAGAATCCACATTCTCGGACTTCAGCGGATATCAAAGGTACCTGCTTCCCTTGGAGGGGGGGCTTTCAGTATCCCATAAGGGTCTTTATTCAAGGAAGCTTGAGAAATATGATGTTGAATACTTTGATGGGTCATGGGAGACCACTTCGGAGAATTCACTGGATTGCCGTGACTACAACTTTATTGTAAGAAGCTGCAGAAGGTCAAAGCTTCAGGTTCTTCATGAAGGTGATGAGATCAGGCTAAAGTCAAATGAAATAGTTACCCTATTCTCCGCCCAGGATTATGAGATAGAGCTTGGGATTGAGGGAGGAACAAGAAGTATTAAAGGCTTTAACCTTTATATTATGGAGATCGAACAGGACATTAAGTTAAGGATGACCAGCGCATCGGAGCCTGCGATACTGACTGAGTTTCAAAATGATAAATAAGAGTAATGGAAAATCATAAAATACTCCTTGATAATTATTTGATACGGTAATATAATAAATGAGCAAATTGCATAATCTAAAACTGTTGAAATGACTAAC
>NZ_JBJXRK010000016.1:0-49697 GCF_046224405.1 Gudongella ferriphila
ACACACCGAATTTTAGAAAAAGCTAAAGTTTATTGGTGTGATTTTTTATTTCTATATGATTTTCTGACAGCATGGTCATTGTAGTTGATTATGGTGTAAGATTTCATTTTACGGGTATTTAAGTTTTATTAGGAGTTAAGGATAAAAACTATATAAATACTTAATATGGAAAGCAGGGAGAAATATGAAGATTGTTATTGCACACTGTGGCCTTGGAGAGGCTCTGACTCCAGAGGATACTGTTAAACACATTGAAAATGGAATAAGGGAATCAATTCCTTTAGCTAAGACAAGCGGTTATCCATTGCTTAGGGGGGATAGTCCCCTTGCGCAGGTGTCAGCTTTTGGTGGGGAAATAGTTACAGCAGAAACTACGGACCCCCTTTACAGAAAAATTACTGCAAGATACGGCATTATGGGAGGAGATCAGGTTGTAATAGATCTTAAGGAGGCATCAGGCCTTGAAAGACTTCAAGAGGATGAGCTAAATCCATTACTTACAACTACCTATGGCACTGGACTTTTAATAAAGAATGCATTGGACAGAGGCTTGAGGGATTTCTACATCTTCACCCACGGCTCAGCTACAAATGATGGTGGAGTGGGGCTTCTTTCTGCACTTGGATACAGGTTTCTCAATAGGGAAGGTGAGTCAATAACCCTTAATGGCAGCGGACTTTATGCAATCAGGGAGATAGACGAAACAAATATTGATGAGAGATTAAAGGAATCAAGATTTACCCTTGTAACTGACTATACCGACCTTTATTCTGGTGTAAGAGGTATAGCCTACGGGTATGGTCCCCTTAAGGGAGCTAGTCCCTTGATGATCCAATCACTTGACAGGGGACTTAGAAACTATGCCATGGAGGTTGAAAAGGCCACGGGAGTGGATGTTGAGAAAATAAAGGGAACCGGAGCGGGTGGTGGAACCGGAGCTGGAGTGGTTGCATTTCTAAAGGCGGAAATAGTCTCCTTTATTGAGTCCTTTGTAAGGATGACAGGAGTGAATGATGAGATTAGGGATGCGGACCTTGTAATAGTTGGCTCAAAGGAAGTGAGAAACCCCAGAAGGATGCACAGGGGCATGATGGCAACAGTCGAAATGGCACAGAAGAACCACATTCCTGTAATCGGTGTATTCGGCAGCCTGTCTAGAGGATACGAGGACCTGTATTCAAAGGGGTTCAGGGGGATATATGCCCTGTACAATCATCCCTATGGAGAGGGAGCTGCTTGGGATAAGCCAGAGAAAGTAACCCAGAAGATGGTATCGGCCTTGGCCCACCTTTTTGTGGGAGATGACGAAAATAATGAATGAAGGGAAAAGATACAACAATCTTAGCGGCTATTTGAGAGAGACCTTCGGGGGAAAGGTTGCAAAGCTCTCCATCGACGGAGGCTTCACCTGCCCGAACAGGGACGGTCATAAGGGTGACCGGGGTTGCATTTTCTGTGGGGAGATGGGGGCTGGAGAATTCGCCTCAAGGCTTGGCCCGGTCCAGGATCAGGTAGATGAACAGATCAGGCTACTTGGTAACAAATGGAAGACTGATAAATACATAGCATATTTTCAGTCATTTACAAACACCTACGCTCCTGTTGAAAGACTTAAGGAGGTCTTTGAACCAGTGCTTGGCCATCCTAAAATAGTTGGGATAGCAATTGCAACAAGACCGGACTGCCTGCCGGAGGAGGTGCTTGATTACCTGTCCCAACTGAACGAGAGGACCTTTGTATGGATTGAGCTTGGACTTCAGACCATTCATGAAGAGACTGCAAAGCTTATAAGGCGAGGTTATCCCTTGGAAACCTATGAAAAAGCGGTTGAACAATTGAAAGAGAGGGGAATTAGAACGGTGACCCATCTGATAGTGGGACTTCCCCATGAATCCAGAGAGATGATCCTGGAATCTGCAAGATATGTTGGAGAGACAGATACCTGGGGGATAAAACTCCACTCCCTGTACATACAAAGGGATACAGATTTGTACACAATGTTTTTGGAAAGACCCTTTCCTTTGATGACTCTGAAGGAGTATGTGGAAACAATATCCGAAATAATATCAATTCTCCCCAAGGAAATGGTTGTACACAGAATTACAGGGGATGGTGACAAGTCCCTTCTACATGAACCAAAATGGAGCAGGGACAAGCTTAAGGTCATAGCATCAATTGATAAGAGACTCAAGGAAATGAATATATTACAGGGCTGTGCACTGTAATTGTAATTGAATTGTAAAGACTTCCCATATGGGAGGTCTCTTTTATTGGGTATATATGATTTAGGGAAATGTTTAATGAAAGTGAGGTGCAGACATGACAAATAGAAAATGGATGTTGATTCTTGTTTCTCTTGCAATGGTTTTGGCTCTGGCAGCTTGCGGAAACAATGAAGAGGAAGTACAGGAGCCTGAGGCTGAACCTCCAGTTCAAGAGGAGCCGGTCCAGGAAGCTGAGGAAGACGAAAAGGAAATGATAATGGAGGAATTCAGGATAATCGTTGAGGACGAGAGAGCATCAGCAGCTATCATCAAGGAATTCATGGCTGAAAACCTGCCGGTTCTTGGAGAATTGGAAGGAAACTATATGCTGGATAATTTAGAGAATGCCCTAAAGAGAGAGATTAGAGACATAAACAGGGACTTGATGGAGCTTGACCAGGAGGGTCAGCTTAGTGAACTGATGGGAAACAGTGTCCAGTTTGATCCTGATATGATTGCTCAAATTGGAAATGAAGAACTTAAGGCAGTGGTACAGAATGCATACGACAACCACTACAAGCTCATAACCAGGGAAGGTCAGGTAGAGGCTGTAATAGACTATTCAAGCCTTAAGGAGTATCAAGCGAAGGTAACCGATGAGTGGAAGGAATACATCGACATCATGGCCATGGAATCTGACCAGGAACCATTCAGTGACGGAGCATTGACAATAACCTTTGATGAACTGGCAGAAAGGATTCTAAGGATAGAAAACTACCTGAACAGGTATGTATCTGGTCCTAGACAGGAAGAGCTACTCGACCTGTATGAAAACAGGCTAACTGCCTACTACAAGGGACTTCCAAATACTCCCATTGCAGCATATGATAGTGGAGAGATATTGGATAATGTATACAAGTCCTACGAAAATACAGCAGCAAATGACGGATATGTAACATCAAGCATGATTGGTGAATACAGGATAGCAATAAGGGATAACAATATGATAGTGGATGATGGAATACTGGCTCTTGCTGATCAGTATATAGAAGAGTCCGTAAGAGTATTGAGAGAATTCAAGTAAGTGGAGTTCACAAGGGGCCGAAAGGCCCTTTTGTTGTGTGATTAACAATATTTAGGGGTATATATATTAAAGTTTACGATAAGGAGTGATACAATGAGCGAGTTGATTGACAATAGAAGCAAAAAACCATACGACAAGGAAAAGCTTGAAAAGCTCAAGGAGGTAATCAAGGAGCTGCACGAGGGGAAAACAGTACAGGAGGTCAAGGCGAAGTTTGCAGATGTTCTAGAAGGCACATCGCCCTTGGACATATCCAGGATGGAGGTTGAGCTGGTAAAGGACGGATTGCCCATAGAGGAAATCCAGAATCTATGTGATGTCCATGCGGAGGTCTTCAAGGGCTCCATAGAGGAGATACATCATCCTGATGAGGTTCCCGGACACCCGGTCTATACCCTCCGTCAGGAGAACATGGCATTGACAAACATAATGGAAGAGGTTATACCTGAGGATCTTGAGAGGTTCATGGAGGATGATTCCGACGATAACAGGTTTAAGCTTGTTGAAGATATAAATCTTCTCTGGGACATAGACAAGCATTACAGCAGGAAGGAAAACCTTATATTTCCATATCTTGAAAAGGCTGGAATAACTGCTCCTCCACAGGTGATGTGGGGAGTGGACGATGAAATCAGGGAAAAGATAAAGGCGGCAAAGAAAGAGCTTATTGACTACTCTGGTGACAAGGAGCTTGTAAAGGAGAAGATACTTGCAGCAACAGAACAGGCTGTGGACATGATCTTCAAGGAAGAGAGCATCCTGTTTCCAATGACCCTGGATACCCTTACAGAGGACGAGTGGATCAAGGTTTACGAAGGCTCCGAGGAAATAGGATATGCTGTCATACCACCTCAAAAGGAATGGGAGCTTAAAAGGGTAAATGTGGTAAAGAAGGAAGAGGACAAGGGAATCACTGAAAGTGGGTTTGTAAAGTTTGAGACGGGAATACTGTCTTCTAAAGAGCTTGAGCTTATGCTAAACAACATCCCAGGAGACTTCACCTTTGTTGACAAGGACAATATTGTGAAATACTTTTCTCAGGGTAAGGAGAGAATTTTTGCCAGAACAAAGGCTATAATCGGAAGAACAGTTGAGAATTGCCATCCTCCAAAGAGTGCACACATAGTGGAAGACCTGGTAAACGACTTCAAGAGTGGAAGGAAGGACTCAGAGAGCTTCTGGATTCAAATGGGTGATAAGTTTGTCCTTATACAGTATTTTGCAGTAAGGGATGAAAACGGAGAGTTTATGGGAACTCTTGAGCATACAATGGACATAGCACCCCTAAGGGCGCTTGAAGGAGAAAAGAGGCTGATGTCTTAGGACAATAACACTAAATTCTGCAGTGGAGGTGATCAAGGTGAATAAGGTTTTAGTAATGCTGGCCAATGGTTTTGAAGAGGTTGAAGCTCTGACTGTTGTGGATTATCTAAGGAGAACCGGAATTGAGGTTAAAATGGTCTCCACGGAGAAGGATTTGGAGGTTGAGGGAGCTCATGGAATAAAGGTGATTGGTGATGTTATGATAGACAACATCAAGGACCCTTTGAATTATAGAGGAATCTTCATACCAGGAGGACTTCCAGGAGCAACAAATTTAAGGGATGATTCAAGAGTTACCGACCTGGTAAGGACCCTTGCAGATGGAGGTAAAATGATTGCCTCAATATGTGCCGGACCAATTGTGCTGTCGGATGCAGGTGTAATAGATGGGAAAAAGGTTACCAGCTATCCAGGATATGCAAGAGAACTGGTTGGAGCCTTATATAAGGAGGACCTGGTAGTAAGAGATGGAAACATACTAACCTCAAGGGGACCAGCCACCGCAGTTTACCTTGCAATGGAGATTATTAGATATCTGCAGGGCGAGGAAAAATTGAGGGAACTCAGAAAAGCCATCCTGCTGGATTTGGTCAATGAAAAGAAAAAGGGCTGATGCCCTTTTCTTTTTGGAAGTAACAATACCGGTGAAAATGTGATTTGTATCCAAATTGTAATACAACTGGCTGGATAAATAATTGTAAATACACCTTAATTATAGTATTATATAATGTAGCATAAAAACAAATGAGGTGTATTATGAAAAAACAGTTTATAGCGGTGTTTATTGCCTCTTTCATCCTTTTTGGCGTTTTTTATGGTATCTTGGCAAATACAATATTCAAAAATGATACTGTAGTTGCCACAGATCCAGATCCATTGGAAACGGAAAATGGAACAGAGGACCCCGTTGAAGAAGAGAAAAATGATATATTATTCCTGCTTATGGGTGTAGATGCACAGGATGTTACACAGTCAAAGGGAACCAGAACTGATACATTGATGTTGACAAGTGTAGACTTGGATACTGGAAAAATCAGCATTCTATCAATACCCAGGGACACAAGAACAACCGTACAGGGTAGACAGGACAAGGTAAATGCAGCACATGCATATGGTGGAGCAGAATACACAGTAGAGGTAGTGGAAAATCTGCTCAACATTGACCTGGAATATTATGTTAAGGTGGACTATCAGATAGTTCAGGATGTTGTAAATGCTATTGGCGGAGTGACCGTTGAGGTTCCATTCAACATGAGATACAGCGACCCCACTGCAAAGCCTCCTTTGAACATCAACATAGACAAGGGAGTACAGACGCTTGATGGCAAGAATGCCCATGACTTTCTAAGATTCAGACATAACAACGCCATGACTGTGGGGTATCCCGATGGAGACGTTGGAAGGACCAAAACTCAGCAGTACTTCATGAAGGAGCTTGTAAAGCAGACCATAAAGCCTAGGAATCTTTTGAAGCTTCCAAAGTTGATCGAGACATACTTTGACAATGTTGAAACCAATATACCAATTGGTGTAATGCTTAAGGGAGCTCTAGCTGCAAACAAGATAGATGTGGAAGCCATGGAAACGGAAACACTGCCGGGAGAGGGAAGCTATATAGGTGGTATCAGCTACTATATCAGCGATGGAGCTCAAGCAGAGGAAGTTGTCAGAAACATGTTCGGAAATTACTTAGTGGATTGATTTTTTGCCACAAGAATAATTAAAAGAGGTGTAATTATGCGAAGGGTAAGAAAGAAAGAACATATTGAAAACTATCTGAAGACTTCCTACAGGGGAGATACATTGCTGGGGGATGTTTTTATAGCCCACAATGCATTACCGGAATTAAACTTTGATGAGATTGACACCAGTACTGAGTTTCTTGGTAAGAAAATAAACAATCCAATAATGATAAATGCAATGACCGGCGGCTCTGACTTTTCCCAGGAAATAAACAAGGACCTGGCAACACTTGCTAAGGAGCTTGGAATTCCAATGGCTGTAGGTTCCGAGACCATAGCTCTTGAGGACGATGATAGTGTGGAGTCCTTCAAGGTGGTCAGGGAGATTGTTGGCCCTGAAGGAATAGTAATTGCCAATTTAAGTGGTATTGCTTCAGTTGATGAAGCAAAAAGGGCAATTGAAATTGTTCAAGGTGATGCCATTCAGCTTCATCTTAATCTTGCCCAGGAGCTTGTTATGGAAGAGGGAGACAGGGATTTCAGAGGTGTTCTGAAAAACATAGAAGAAATAGCGAAAAATGTTGACAAGCCCTTGATAGTCAAGGAGGTCGGTTTTGGGATCTCCTACGTTGTTGGTAAAAGACTCTACGATGCAGGAGTGAGATATATTGATATATCTGGCTATGGCGGCACCAATTTTATTGAGATAGAGAATCTGAGAAGCCACGAGGTTGATTTTTCGGAGCTGTATTCATGGGGAATACCCACGGCAGCATCCCTTGTACAGTGTAGACATCTGCCTGATGATGCAAGACTTATAGCTTCTGGGGGAATCAGAAACTCCATTGATATTGTAAAATCCTTAGTTCTTGGTGCAGACATAGCTGCCGTAAGTGGGGAGCTACTTGCATATCTGGTGCATGGAGGCTATGCAAATGCAAAGGATTATCTTGAAAGCAACCTATACAAGCTTAAGGTACTGATGATGCTGCTTGGAAAGGGGAACATCCAGGAGCTTAAGAAAACAGAGTATAAACTTACAGGAAAACTGAAAGAGATTATCTAGATTGAGGAGGGTTCCAGTGAGAACCCTTTTTTCGTACATAAAGGAGGGGTGCAAATGAAGCATAAGATTTTGGACAGACTACATGAAGTGGATGGGTTTTTATCTGGAGAAAAGCTTTCTGAGGAGTTTGGCCTAAGCAGGACAGCTATATGGAAGCATGTAAAGGCTTTGAAAGCTGATGGCTACCAGATTGAGTCGGTTACCAGAAAGGGATACAGGCTTGTGGCATCCCCGGATATTGTAAATTACGATGAGATTAAGGAGATCCTGCACACAAAAATAGTTGGGAGTAGGGTGATATATTTCAATTCCCTGGAATCCACAAACAAGACTGCTAAAGAGATTGCGGCTGTAAACAACGAAGGTACAGTTGTTGTTGCAGAGCAGCAGACAAAGGGAAGGGGACGTCTTGGACGGGAGTGGATATCGCCAAATAGGAAGGGCCTTTATTTTTCAGTTATTCTAAAACCCGATACTGATCCCACAAAGGTAGCCAAACTGACACTACTGGGAGCGGCAGCTGTAAACAGAGGACTTCTTGACATGGGGATCCAGTCCCAGATAAAATGGCCCAATGACATTGTGATTAAAGGGAAGAAGGTAGCTGGGATACTGACAGAGATGAACTGTGAGTTGGGCACCATCAATCATATAATCATCGGAATCGGAATAAATGTAAATCAATCTAATGAAGAGATTCCCTATGAATTGAGGGACAGCGCCACATCTCTTTTAATTGAAAGTAATAGGGCAATCAATAGGAAGGATCTGTTTGCAGCTGTCCTAAATAGATTGGATGAGTTTTACCTGGATTTTATTGATGGAGAAGATATGGATAGGGTTCTTGAAATTTGTCGGGAGGAATCTGCAGTAATTGGCAAGGATGTTATTGTAATTCAAGGAAGTAACTCAAGAAAAGGTCACGTTGTGGGTATCAACAACGATGGTGAGCTTCAGGTAAGGTTTAGCACAGGTCTAGAGACGGTCTACTCAGGAGAGGTTTCCATCAGAAAAGAAGATGAGTATATTTAGCATGCTGGAGCTCCAGCATGCTTTTTTTACAGAATTTTTCGGAGTCTGTTACCAAGATAAGTAGCTACTGTTAGCTTCAGCAGGTCTCCAGGAAGGAAAAGAAGGAGTCCCATATTAAGAATGGCCGTAAAGGAGAAACCCCCGTCCATTACGTGGTTAAGGATAAAAGCCATATATGGGATTCCAATTATGTACATGGAGACGGTGGCAGCTGCTCCTGCAAAAAAAATACCCATGGGTGTGGGATGCTTTCTCGAAAGAACTGAAGCAATTAAGCTTGCAGCAACGAATCCCACGAGAAATCCAAAGCTTGGTTTTAGTACTGACTGTATCCCTCCAGTAAATCCAGAAAAAATCGGGACTCCTGCCATACCAATTCCAATGTAGACAATTTGTGAAAGAGCTGCAGAGCGAGGCTTCAGTAAAAAGCCCGCCAGCAGGACGAAGAGGGTTTGCAGTGTTATGGGAACAGGTCCCAAGGGAATGGAAATGAATGCACCAATTGCAGTAAGTGCTGAAAATAGAGATATTAGTGTTATTTCCCGTGTTGTAATTTTCATGTGGCCTCCTATTGTCAACCTAAATTTAATAATATAAGTTTACAATTAAATCTTAAAAAAAGCAAGAATAATTTTGAATGATCTATTGATCGATAAAATCAACCTAATGTGTGGTCTTTAAGTGGATAAAGTGGTAGAATTAAAATAATAAAATCCTATGTCCAAAAGGGGGCTTTCCAATGAAGAGAAAAGTGGCTTTGATGCTTGCAATTATGATGTTTTTTAATGTGATGATTTTTACATCCTGTGGTAAGGAAGTGACAAGTAACCCCAAAGGATCTTCTGATACTGAATCAGCCATAGGGGTTGATCTTTATGGATACCCAAAGGAGAGCCTTGTGGATTATCTTGCTGCAAGTCCTTTTTATACCCCAGACCATCTGGAGGGAATATTTAATGAAAGTGAGTACCTTAAGCACAGGCAGACCCTTATAGGCAACATTATGTCGCTTTCAGAGGTGATGGTCTTAAACCTTGAGTATTTTCTGGGATTGTCCGATGAAATTCAGTGGGAGGTTCTCCAGGATTACAGGGAGCTTAGCAGCCTGGACCCCGAAATTGAAATGGTCTATGAGATGGTTAGGGACAGATACACCGGTCAGATGATTCAAACAGCCGGATTATTGGCTCACATAAAAGCCATTGAGGAAGCAAATAGCCAGGATCCCTTTCTGAAGGCCTGGCAGGACTATGACCTGGCAATGAAAAGACTGGAGTTGACAGCCCTTACCTTTGAGAGGATCATGGAAATTACAGAAGACCATCAGCTGCTCAGGGACCATGTAATTGAGGATCTGGGCATGGTGGACAACGAGTACATATTTATGGAAATGGATAATATTGTAGCTCAGTTTTCCAGGGATGACCTTTATGTGGAGCGTCAATACCTGAACATTGCCGAGTTGATTAAAAGTCTTGACCACCTTGGAAGGGCGGATGCTTTTGCAACCATTTGGGCAGTTGAGGACAGTATTTCATCAGTTGAAAGTGACATGGACAAAATCGATGAAGTTGAGAGAAATGGAATTTTAAATGAAACAGAAATCCAGCTTTTGGAATCATCGCTGAAACTACAGAAGGAAATGTTTCTTGGACATAGAAAAGCCATTTTGGAATCAAATGGCCTTGGGAAGGAGCTGTCCTATGATTGGGAGTCAGAAGAGCCTACACTGGAGGCCTTGAAGGTCTTTCTGGCTCAGCTGCAGCAATACCTTGAGACCCCTGTATACGCACAGGGAGAGGATAATCTCCAAACGGCAGTGGAGATTATTCAGGAACCTAAAAGGGGAGCAGAGGAAAACCGTGAGGTTTCAAAGGGATTTTTCGCATCCATGAAGGAAAAGCTGTCAAGTGCCAGGAAGTCCACTGCAAGCTTTGTGGGAAAATACCTTGAAAAGGCCTCCACTGTTACCTATAAGGCATCAATTACAGTTGTGGGAAGCTATTACGGCATAAGCAAGGAAGACATCGAGGATGAGAAAAGAGATGCGGAGGAACTGGAGAAGCAGAGGTTACTTGATGGAAGTGCAGGGAGTCAGGTTATTCGGGATGGAATAGCATGGCTGGAGGATAAGGAGCAATGGATTGGAGAAATTGCCAAGGACGCCTTGGGAGAGGATTCAAGAACAGCCAGGCTTATAGGCTACGGTTCAAAGTTTGCGATCCAGAAATACACAAGTGCCAGCAAAAGCATGATGGTGCTAATTGATTCAAATGCTACAGATGAGGAAATAGCCTCTGCATTCTCAGATGTTGTTGTTACGTCACTGGGTGAGCTGAAGGTGCTTGAGAATACAATCGGCAGACTGGACAAGGACAAGTTTGAGAAAATACTTGGAATATATGATGATGCAATGGATGTATTCAACATATCAAAGGATCTTATTGAGGATGAAGACAATCGGTACAAGGATCAGATCATAAGCAGGTTGGAGGAGAAAAATGATCAAATGGAAAGAGTGGAATTAACTGAGAAGGCTGTTGAGAGTCTAGACCAGATTGAACAGGCATCAAGGGAGAAGACAGCGGAGCAGCTGGAATTTCTCTATGGTGAAGCTGGCAGCCCAGCACTTGGAGGATACAAGACCCCTGCATTTGACTCATCTGTTTTGCTGATAGCCAAGGATATCGTGGAAGCAGGTTTGATAATGGACATGGACTTTTCAGGATTGGGGCTTGAGGACAATACCAATCCTGAGGTGGATCTTGGAATGGAAGACAAGTCAAATTCTGAGAAAGAGCCTGGATTGGAAGAGGACCGGTATGACGGTGCAGTTGTAGCTGTTGAGAACAACTCCAAGGCTGAGGATGCCCAGAATCACATAGAGGAAAAACCGATTAAAGACAATACCGAAGGAAAGCTGACAGGCACCTACACCGGGGTCATTTATGCCATAGACACAATATGGGGAAGTGCAGATCTAAATGATCCAGTACAGCTTGTAATAACAGATAATCAGATGGTGTTGTCAAATACAGGACCTTCAGAACTTTTTGAAACATCCTTTAGCTTTAGCCATACAATTGTTCAGACAGATATTAATTATGTCGCAGGTGTGGGAAAAATTCCTGACAGCTATTTTGAGTTGTTGGATGGTGGACAAATGTATGATTCCCAAATCGGCTGCAGAGTTACAGGCTACACAAAGGGCAAGGGAAAGTTGGAGATAAGCTACAAGAGCGAGTTTGCAGGAACAATTTATTTTGAGGTTGAGAAATAGGTCAAATACCAAAGACCCTATAGAGGGTCTTTAATATAGGTTTCTATATGTCTTCATAACATCTGTGAAGATATCACTCGAGGATGGGGGAGTGTAGGTAATGGCATTTGCACCTGCATCAATTGTACTTAATATGCTGGCATCCGTCGGTCCGCCAGTTGCTATGATAGGGACCTCCTTTCCAACCCTTGAACGTATTTCCATGACCATCTCAGATGTATTGTGTCCTCCAGAAACATTCAGTATACTTACTCCAGCATCCAGTTTGCCCAGGTAATCATCCTCCAGGGAGGCGACCGTAGCAACTATGGGAATGTCTATTACAGATTTCATCTCCCTTATGACTTCATTCTTCGTTGGGGCGTTCACAACCACTCCATATGCACCTAAAAGCTCCGCTTGAAGGGCAATTTGAATTGACCTGGGCCCAGATGTGAGTCCTCCTCCAACGCCGACGAAGACAGGAACGCTGGCAACTTCAAGAATTGCATGGGTGATTGATAGCTGTGGTGTAAATGGATATACAGCGATTATTGAGTTGGCGTTGTTGTTCTTTATGATTGCAACATCCGTTGAGAAAAGAAGGGACTTGATCCTGGTTCCCAGGATTTTGATTCCGCTGGCTCTGTAGATGACCTCTGGTACCACTACGGATCTGCTTCTGAGCGCTGACTTTATTTCCGGGACATATTTTTCTTTTTCCATGGGACACCTCCGTATAAAATGGGTAATCAAATACTGATTGACTATATATTATAGCACACAGATGATCGGGATGTAACAATCTAGAAAGGATATATTATGAGAAAAGAATACGTTGAATACATGAAGGATTTGCCCATCAACATATTTCTGGCTTCAATCGACCAGTATCCCCTCCATTGGCAGGATGCCATCGAGGTTATTTTTGTCCTGGATGGTTCGGTTAGGATAGGTATCGAAAGTGAAACCTATGTCCTTGACAAGCGGGAGCTTGAGATCATAAACCCCAATGAGGTTTATAGAATGGAGGGAATTGGTGAGAACCTGGTGCTGATTCTGCAGATAGACCCTGGCTTTTTTGAGAAATACTACGAGGATGCAAGGGACACCTTCTATTACACCAACACATCAGATGACAACGCCCAGGAAGAGGAGAAATACTACCAGTTGAGGACCCTTATTTCAATTTTGGTATATGAAGCGGTTTCTAAGCTTGATGACCATGAAGACCAAATAGTGGATAATCTTCTTTCCCTTATGTACCACCTGCTGAACAACTTTCATTACCTGTTCTATGACGAGGAAAGCCTTAAGGAGGATGAAATTCAGCTTGAACGATACCACAGGATAATGAAATATCTAAGCAACAACTACATGGACAGGGTAAGCCTGCAGGATTTGGCCAAGCAGGAGTTTTTAAGCTCACAGTACCTGTCCTACAAGATCAAGGAAGTGTTTGGTCATGGCTTCAATGAATATCTCAATCAGATAAGGGTGGAGGAATCAACAAAGCTGCTTCTGGATACTGACAAATCAATAAGTGAAATATCCGATGAGGTGGGTTTTTCACATCCAAGATACTACAACAAGCACTTTAAGATCCATTATAACCTGACACCCCTCCAATACAGAAAAAAGAACAAGGTATCGGAAAAGCAGCTGGAAAAGCTGAGAAAAATTCACTACTTGAGCCTGAAGGAAGCCCTTCCATATCTTGAAACCTACCTATCGGAATACGAGAGGTTCAACTTCGACAACAGAATCTTCAAGCTTGATATTGACCTTAAAAAGGAGTCTGCTGAAAAGGCCCTAAAGCCTACTGTAATAGACCTTGGGGACATTTCACTGCTTCTGGAGGAGGAAAACAGGAAGGTTCTTCGCGAAATCCAAAGTGAGATAGGCTTCAAGTACTGCATTGTGAACAACCTTTTTTCTGACGACATGGATATCTACAGAGGCAAGAACAGGATGTTCATTAACTGGACCCGTGTTGAAAATATTCTTGAATTCCTGGAAGACCTTCGATTGTTTCCTGTGATATCAACAAGGTACGTGGAGAAGTACATTGTGGAGGACTTTAGAAGAACTTTCTCACATATTTATCCCGATCTGGATAAGTGGCTTGAAAAGAGTCCCGATGAGCTTGAACCCGTATTTCCTACCCAGGAGATAAACCACAATCACGACACCCTTTTCATGGCTCCATACATACTTTACAGCTATACAGTGGAGAACAAGAGGATGGTGTTTCAGATGATGGATGAGATAACCAAGGACACTGTTCTTGACAATGAGACATTTTTTGGCGGAAGTGGATTGTTTACTGCCAACTACCTGAACAAGCCATCATTCTATGCATACAAGTTTCTCTCCCTTCTGGGAGAGGAGATTCTGGACAAGGGAGATGGTTACCTGGTGTGCAGGTCGGAGGAAGGCTACCAGATACTCCTATACAATCCTCCAAGGGTAACTCAGGAGGACATATACAGTCACAGCCTGCCCACCAAGCTTAAGGAAAAGAAGATTTCCATTAACCTCTACAACATGGATGGGGACTTTCAGATTACAAAATATGACCTCAACAAAAGCCACGGTTCTGTTTATGACAAGTGGATCTTCCTGGGAAAGCCAGAGAGATTGTCTGGAGAGCAGTGGACCTTATTGGATAATTACGTACATCCCAATGTAAGCTTCTACTATGGAAGAAAAGCTACTGTTTTTAACATAATTGCAACAGTTAAGCCCAATGGATGCATACTCTATACCTTGAACTATGGACAGAAACAGTAAAAAAAATGTACTTTTTTAAGGTTTTGTATAAAACGATTTTTTCCCATTTGCCCAAAACAATCCTAAATACTGCCTAAGCCAGTGAATGGCTTAATTCCTCCAGGATGATAATATATATATATATCAACTGGAGGTTTTATTATGAGTAACAAGGATTTTGGGGTGGAGAAAATCAGCAAATTGCTTTTCAGATTTTCTATACCTGTAATATTATCAATGCTGGTCAGTGAATTGTACAGCATGGTGGATACTTTCTTCGTGGGAAGAGAAGTAGGTGGAGAGGGTATAGGAGCACTTATTGTGGTTTTCCCTCTACAGAGAATACTGATGGCAGTGAGCATCATGATTGCAGTGGGAACAGCTACGGCTTTTTCTAGACACAACGGAAACAACAATATCGGTAAGGCAAGACAGGTTCTTCAAACAGGATTTTCTCTTGTATTCACTGTAATGGTTCCACTTGTAATTGGAATACTTATTTTTAGAGAAAAGATTGTTGGAATAATGGGGGCAGGGCCAGACATTAGCAGTTTGGCGGCTACATACCTTGGAATAATAATTATCGGTACCACGTTTTTAAGTATGACCATTTTTATTTCCCACAATATGATAGCCCTAGGTAACCCAAAGATATCAATTATAAGTACAAGCATTGGAGCGGTAATAAATATAATTCTGGACTTCATTCTTGTACAGGGAAATGGAATGGGCGTGCAGGGAGCTGCCATTGCAACGGCATTCTCACAGATTGCAGGATTCTCATATGCTTTCTATCATTACACAAAGATGAGAAAAATGTACAATATACCATTGAAATATAAACTGGACCATAAGTTAATTGCACCAATACTTTTAGTTGGGTTATCAGCCTTTGTTATAGAGGCCGAGGACGGAATCCTTATGGGAGTTCTGAGTAGTCTTCTCACCAGTACAGTAGGGGATCAGGGAATAATAGTTCTTGGAGTCGTATCAAAGCTATACATGTTCCTCTTTATAACAATATTTGGCATGGCATCAGCCATGCAGCCAATTGCCGCATATAACGTGGGAGCACGAAATTTCACAAGACTGAGAGCACTGATGACAAAGACAATTGCATATGCAACCCTTACCTCTTCTGTGATGTGGGCCGTTGCAATGACATTTGCACCACAGCTGATTGGAATATTCATTGAGGATACGGCAATTATCGGTGAGGCTACAAAGGCCTTTAGGACAATGATTGCGGTATTTCCAGTAATAAGCATGTATTATGTATCAATATTCTATTTCCAGGCTAGCGGAAGGGCGAGGATGTCCATTTCTGTTGCTGTGTTAAGACAGCTGGTCATAATGCTTCCCATATCCCTTATTTTGGTAAAGGGCTTCAATATGGGAGCAGCAGGTGTATGGCTATCATATCCAATAGCGGATGTGCTTTCAAGTATAGCATCATTTATGCTGATACGTAATGAAGGAATTGAGCTTAACACTGCGATTGCAGCACAAAAAAGAGCAAAAACTGCAAACGGAGTCGCTGCACACTGATTTAAGTTTATAATTGGGTATAAATAGGTAGAGAAATCTGCCTATTTTTTATGCCTTGGAGGCGATGACATGAGTAGGGAAACTAAAAATATCGGAAAAACAGTAAACCTTCCACCTGGAACCTTGCAGTACACAGGAGAAGGTGATGGCAAGCAGCAGTTAATTGTCACCAGGTATACTGAGGACAGTGTTGAAAGCAAGAAGCTTGAGTCCTTTGATGAGTTCCAAACCTCAAACGATGGCAGCACAATCTGGCTTGATGTAATAGGACTGAAGAATCCAGATATAGTAAGAAAAATAAGTGACATCTTCAACATCCATCCCCTGGTACAGGAGGATATTCTAAATATTGCACAGATTCCAAAGGTTGAGGAGTATGAAGGCTACCTTTTCACCGTGACAAAGAATGTGTTCTTCAAGGAGGATGGATTTCTGGATACGGAGCAGATTTCAATCCTGCTGATTGAAAATGTTGTGATTACCTTCCAGGAGTATGACACAGACAGCTTTAAGCATATTCACGATAGGATAAAGGATTCAGTATCCTTGAGAAAGCATGGAGCTCTGGATCTTTATTACAGCTTTATCGACTCAGTGGTGGACAAGTATTTCCTTGTACTGGAGAACATTGGCGATAAAATCGACTCGGTTGAAGATGAACTACTTGAGAATCCCAACAAGGATATTCTGGGGAGTATTTATCATCTCAAAAGGGAGCTGGTGTATATAAGAAACATACTCTGGCCAACGCGAAATCTTGCTAGCTCCCTGGCAAGAGGAGAATTTGCGGAGATAGATGGAAGGATGGCCCTTTACTTCAGAGACATCTACGACCATGTGATACAGATGATCGATATTGTAGAAACCTACCGAGACATATGCTCAGGGATGCTTGATACATACCTTTCAAGCGTTGGATATAAAACCAATGAAGTAATGAAGATACTCACTATCTTTTCTACAATATTTATTCCTCTTACATTTCTGGCAGGGGTGTATGGAATGAACTTCATATATTTTCCAGAGCTTAACTGGAAATACGGATATCTCATATTCTGGCTGATATCCGGTCTTATAACTGCATTTATGATAAGATTCCTAAGGAAAAAGGGCTGGCTGTAGCTCTTTTTTTATGGGGAAACTAAATGAAGGTATTGTAATATTTCGAGTAAAGTGTTATTATAAAAGTAGATACAATACTTATTTTCAAAATAGCGTAACGATACAATTTAAGCGAATGGGGTGTAGAGATGTCAAAAACAAACAGCATTGTAACCTATGGTGTTTTTATGGCCCTTACAGTAGTAATGACCATGATTATACAAATACCGGCGCCTGCCAGTGTCGGTTATCTGAACCTGGGAGATATGGTAATTTTTATGGCAGCCTTTATGTTTGGCAAAAAGGGAGGATTTCTGGTAGGAGGCCTTGGATCAGCACTTGCAGATATCCTGCTTGGTTGGGGAGTGTATGCACCGATCACCTTTGTGGCAAAAGGATTGGAAGGCTTTGTGGCAGGAATGCTTTTTGACACGGCCTGGGGAAGAAAAATGCCACTTCTTGCGGCTGGAATCGGTGGCCTGGTTATGGCGACCGGCTACTACGCGGCAGAGATATTCATGTATGGAATGAAGGCAGCACTTGTGAACTATCCGGCAAACATCATGCAGGGGCTTTTCGGAGCGGTCGCTGCAAGCATATTGTATGCTGTGCTGAAGAACAAGATAAACGTAAAGAGATAAACCAAGGAGTAACAGGAGAAATCCTGTTATTTTTTTCATCACATTTTTATCACAGAAATATCATACAATGATTTTAGTTGGACAAAATATTGAAATATTGGGTATAACGAAGGTAGAGGAGAGATTGCCATGGGTAATATACTTGTTGCTGATGATGAAATGAAAATGAGAAGACTTATACGAGAATACCTGGTTTCTGAAGGATTCACTTGCTATGAGGCAGATAATGGGAATGAGGCGTTGGAGAAATTCTCGGAGAGGGAGTACCAGGCGGTGCTGCTGGATGTTATGATGCCACAGGTTGATGGTTGGACGGTGTTGAGGGAAATCAGGAAGGAGTCCTCAGTACCAATCATAATGCTGACAGCCAGGGGTGAGGAGTATGACAGGCTCTTTGGCTTTGAGCTTGGTGTGGATGACTATATGGTAAAGCCATTCAGTCCCAAGGAATTGATGGCCAGACTAAAGGCAGTCATAAGGAGAAATAATAAAGAGGTAGAGGATGAGCCCAGGATATTCCAGGTTGAAGGAATCAAGGTGGATTTTGAAGGACACACAGTCTACATGGATGGAGAAGCTGTTAAAATGACACCGAAGGAATATGACCTTTTGGTGTATCTTGTGGAGAACAGGAATAGGGCACTTACGAGACAGCAGATTCTCGATGGCGTTTGGGGCATTGATTTCTTTGGAGAGGACAGGACTGTTGATACCCATATCAAGATGCTCAGGGAGAGACTCAAACCCTACAAGCATTTGATTGATACTGTATGGGGAGTAGGCTATAAACTGGACACAGGGGAGAAAAAATAATGAGGAAAATATCCCACAAGCTGATTCTGGGAATGCTCCTCGTGACCATATTATCCGTTGGGATTCTGTGGGTCTATCAGAGGGTTTTTCTTGAAGGTAGCTATATGAACAGCAGGGTGGAAATACTTAAGGCAACAACTGAACAACTAAGTGAGCTTTATGATGATACTGAAGCTTTTTTAGACAATGCAGAAAGCGTATTTATGGAAAGAAACATAGCAACTGAGGTTAGTACCATTGATGGTAGGATTATATATTCAACAGGTAACACAATGGGAAGAGGACAGGCAGCTGGATTCAGGGTTCTTAGAGGGGAGTATTTGGAGGATCTCCTTAGGACAGGGGAAGCTACCACCACAATGGTTCACCAAAGGCAGAGTACTGAGCTCTTTACCTACTCAAAATTATTGGAGGATGGGGATACTGTAATTACAACTAGCCTTCCAATCGAGCCAATAAACGAAACTGTTCAGATTCTTGAAAGACAGCTATTGATCATTTCAGCAATACTTGTAGTGGTCTCCATATTGATTGGAACATTCTTCTCGAGATTTTTCCTGAGACCGATCAAAAATCTTAACAAATCCGTTAACGAATTGGCTGCAGGTGATATGGAGGCAAGGGTGGATGTTGAAGCAGAGGATGAAATTGGAGAACTTGCGGTAAACTTCAACAAGATGGCTGAGCAGATATCCAAGGTTGACAGGTTGAGAAAGGATCTTGTGGCTAATGTTTCCCACGAGCTGAGGACCCCCTTGGGACTTATCAGGGGCTATGCAGAAATGAGCAGGGATATTCACCAGGATGACCCTGTCATAAGAAGGGAGAATCTTGATATAATCATAGAGGAATCTGAAAGGCTTGGGCGGATGGTGGATGAAATCCTTGATATGTCACGTATTCAGTCAGGCAACATGGAACTGTGGCAGGAGGATGTTGATATGATGGATCTTGCAAGATCTGCAGTCAACAAGTACTCAATAGTTGCAGAAAGCAAGAATATCAAGCTGGATGTTATGGGTGAAAGAGAAAGCTTTTATGTATGGGCTGATAGAAGAAGGATGGAGCAGGTATTCCATAATCTAGTATCCAACGCAATTGCCCACACGGAAAATGGCAATGTTGATATTGTACTGACAGAGAGGGACAATGTATTAAGGGTAGATGTTCGTGACACAGGAAGCGGCATCCCACAGGATGAGATTGAACATATTTGGGACAGGTACTACAAGGTCAACAGCAGCAACAGAGTCAGCGGAGGATCTGGAATTGGTCTTTCCATAACAAAGGCCATATTTGAGTCACATGACATAAAATATGGTGTGGAGAGCATACCTGGAAAGGGATCTGATTTTTATTTTGAAATTCCAATAAATAAATAAAGTTTACACCTGTTCATCATATTTTCATCACAACTTTTCTTTATACTTAAACCATAGAAAGAAAACAAGAAAAGGAGTGTTGAAAAATGAAAAAGACAATTTTGGTTTTGGCAGTTGCAGTTATGGTACTTGGAACAATGAACGTTGCATTTGCAGATGCAAGCTGGGGACCTGCAGCTATCTTCGCAGGAGAGAAAGGAATCTCCGAGGCTGATGCTTACGAATTGAAGGTGGAGAAGGACATGACATTTGGCGAGTTGGCCAAAGAAGAAGGAGTATATGAAGCCTTCCAAACAGCTGCATTGGCTGGGAAGCAAAGTATGATCGCTGAAATGGTAGACGCTGGTGAGATATCAGAAGAAGAAGCAAGCAGTATACTTGCTGCATTTGAAAACTGTGATGGAACACAAAGACAGGTTCTACAGGGAACCGGGCTTTTCGGTCAAGGCGGAGGCTTTGGACAGGGCAATGGACTTAGAGCAATGGATGGAGAAGGCTTTGGAGCCAAGGAAGGCGGATTCGGCCAAGGCGGCGGACAGATGAGAAGAGGCGGCAGAAACTAAGAGAATCAATGGTCGGAGGGATTAACCCTCCGATTTTTTTCGTTCGTTTTTATTGAATAACATGCTATAATAGTATACAATAATCATGAATTTCCATAGAATTGAAAGTTATAAATTTGTGTGAAATATAGAATGAAAGGGATGGAAAATGGAAAAATTAAAACTGTATGGATTCAACAATCTCACAAAAACCCTTAGCTTTAACATTTACGATGTCTGCTATGCGGTATCACCTGAGGACAAGGAGAAGTACATCGAATACATTGATGAGCAGTACAATTCCACGCGGTTGACAGAGATACTTGTGGAGGTAACAAACATAATAGGAGCGAATCTGCTTAACATAGCCAAGCAGGACTATGAGCCTCAAGGAGCAAGCGTGAATCTTCTTATAACAGAGGAGCCTTTGCCGGACATAAATGTTGATCCATCATGCAACAAAGGAGATTTGATCGCGAATCCAAGGAACGTGATTGGACATTTGGACAAGAGTCACATCAGCGTTCACACCTATCCCGAATATCACCCGGACAGGGGGATAATGACCTTCAGGGTAGATATAGACGTTTCAACCTGTGGAGAGATTTCACCTCTAAAAGCATTGGACTTCCTTTTTGGAAGCTTTGATTCGGACATCGTAACCTGTGATTACCGAGTCAGGGGATTCACCAGGGATGTGGATGGAACAAAGCATTTCAAGGATCACAGGATCAACTCCATCCAGGAGTATATATCAAAGGAAACCAGGGATATGTACAACAGTATAGATGTGAATGTTTACCAGGAGAACATATTCCACACCAAAATGATTCTAAAGGAGCTCGTACTGGATAACTATCTCTTTGAGCTGAATGAGGAGGATCTGACGGGAAGACAGAGGGCAGAGATTCTGGACAAGCTAACTCAGGAAATGCACGAAATATACTATGGAAGAAACTATTAGGAGGGATTTTGTGGAGCTTTGGTATTCGGAGAAAAGTACGGAGACATGTAAGTTTTCAATAAAGGTTAAGGAACAGATCTATTCAGAGCAGACTCCGTTTCAGAAGATAGCTTTTTTTGATTCATATGATTTTGGCAGGTTCTTTACCTTGGATGGCCTTATGATGGTGAATGAGAAAGATGAGTTCATCTACCACGATATGATCGTCCATGTTCCTTTGGCAGTCAACCCAGGCATAAAAAAGGTACTTGTAATAGGTGGCGGAGACGGGGGAACAGTCAGGGAGCTTACTAGATACGAACACATTGAATCAATTGATTTTGTTGAAATTGACCAGAGGGTTGTGGAGCTTTGCAGGGAGTACCTTCCACTGACATCCTCAAGCTTTGATGATGCTAGAGTTAACCACAACTACGTGGATGGTATAAAGTTCATCAGGGAGAAGAAGGATGAGTACGACCTTATACTTGTGGATTCAACAGATCCAATAGGTCCTGGAGAAGGTCTTTTCACCAGGGAGTTCTACACTGACTGCTACAATGCCCTTAATGAGAATGGGATTCTCATTAATCAGCATGAGAGCCCATATTTCCCAAACTATGCAAAGGAGATGAAGAAGGCTCATGCAAAGCTAAAGTCAATCTTTGATGTATGCGAGGTATACCAGTTCCATATGCCGACCTATGCAAGCGGTCACTGGCTTTTCGGATTTGCCAGCAAGGGGCTGCATCCCACAAGGGATCACAAAAGGGAGGAGTGGGAAGCTTTTGGTCTAAAGACCAAGTACTACAACTCGAAGCTTCACCAGGGAGCATTCGCACTTCCAACATATGTAATTGAACAGCTTGAGGAAGCGTAAAAATGTCCGGATCGATATTAATCGATTCCGGACATTTTTTAAAGGTTAAACTACCCATTCTCCATCTTTGAATATCTCAATCAAATCACCTGACGGGCTTGTTCCAACGATTGACATGTCACTTGTACCCACCATAAAGTCAACATGAGTTAGGGAGTTGTTCACTCCATGCTCTGAAAGCTCTTCATCGGACATGTCAGGGCCATTCTTGATGGTTGTTGGATAGGCCTTTCCAAAGGCAAAATGGCAGCTGGCATTTTCGTCAAAGAGAGTGTTCATAAACAGGATTCCCGCCTTCTCGATTGGGGAGCTGAAGGGAACAAGAGCTACCTCTCCAAGCCTCTTTGCTCCTTCATCCATATCAAACAGCTCAGCAAGGAACTCCTCTCCCTTCTGGGCTGAATATTCAACTACCTCGCCATCCTTAAAGACCAACCTGAAACCATCTATGATGTTTCCACTTCTGTTAAGGGGTTTAGTGCTGTAGACAACACCGTTTACACCATCCTTGTGAGGCATGGTGTAGACCTCCTCGGTTGGGATGTTTGCAACGAAATAATCTCCCTTTGCGTTGTTTCCACCACCACCGCTCCATATGTGCCCTTGGGGCAGTTCAACCATAAGGTCGGTTCCATTTGAGGATTTGTAATGGAGGGACCTGAAGTTCATTTTATTCATGTACTCCACACGTTCTGCAAGGGCCTTCAGATGGTCTTCCCAGGCCTTTAGAGGATTTTCCATATTCATTCTTGTGGCTTCATAGATAGCTTCCCAAAGTCTATCCACAGCCTCTTGCTCATCCAACTCAGGGAAGAGCTTTTTGGCCCAGCCTGATGTGGGTATGGAAAGGACACACCAGGAGTTAAGGTCATTCATGGTGTATTTCATGTTTTCCTTGTTGGCTATTGCAGCTGCCTTGTTGAAGGCCGCAATCTTCTTGGGATCAACCCCCTGAAGAACCTCAGGGTCGACTGCCGATATTGAAACAAAGGCACAGCCCTTTTCAGCGTAGTATTTTTCAGCATCCGCCCTCCACTGGGGATACTCTTCAAATACCGCCATTGGAGCATTGTCATACTTCATCCTTGTAAGCTTGTCATCATACCAGTTTATGTGAACATCGCTGGCTCCTCTGCTGTATGCCTCCTCTGCAAGCATCCTTACAAAGTCCGCCCCCTCAATGGGAGCCTTTACAACCAGTGGCTCACCTTTTTGAATATTCACACCAAGGTTTATTATAAGCCTTGCATATTCACGCTTCCTGTCGTTTGTTCCGCTCATTTTCAAATCACCTCTAAGTATTGTATATATCAAGTTTATAGGATTAGTACTAGAATGTAAACATATTTAGGAAAAAGTTCCCTGGAGCATCCAGAATTCGGATTATAAAAATGAACGGTTGTAAAAAATATATCCATCATGTAGAATTGTCATATCTCAGAGGAGACAAATTTCATATTAAGAAGGAGTGATTTGATGAGCAGCATTATGATTCAAGGAACCACATCATCTGCCGGCAAAAGCATGATGTCTATGGCTCTTTGCAGGATTTTCAGCAAAGACGGTCACAATGTCAGTCCCTTTAAGTCCCAGAACATGTCAAGGGAGTTCACCTACACAGAAGATCACAAAAAAATCAGTGTGGCACAGGCAATACAGGCAGTGGCCGCCGGAAAAAGGCCCCAAACCCAAATGAACCCGATACTGCTGATTCCGGATACAAATACAGGCTCCAAGGTTCTCCTCCATGGTGAAGAGGTTGGCCTTATGGAGGCCAGGGAGTACTTTGAATACAGGAAGTCACTGAAGGAGACAGTAAGGTCCACCTATGATGAGCTTCACAGCAGCCATGACATAGTGGTGATTGAAGGTGCCGGAAGTCCCGCTGAAATAAATCTTAGACAGGATGACATTGTCAATATGGGAATGGCTGAAATGGCAGATGCACCAGTGCTTCTGGTGACTGACATTGACAGGGGAGGCGCCTTTGCCGCGCTTTACGGGACCGTTATGCTCCTTGAACCACATGAGAGAAGAAGGATCAAGGGTCTTATCATCAACAAGTTCAGGGGAGATGCATCACTTCTGGATTCAGGGATCAAAATTCTGGAAGAGAAACTTGGCATACCGGTGCTTGGAATTGTTCCTTACGCTGAAACTCAAATAGCTGACGAGGATTCAATTGTGGAAGGGAGTAAAAAGGAGTTTCACGGGGAATCTGGAATAGATTCACTCCAGATGGAAATAGACAGGTTCAGCGAAATTGTTAGGGACTCCCTGGATATGGATTACATTTACTCCTTGCTGGGTGAGATAAATGATTGAAGTGCTCCTTGCTGTTCTACTGGATTTTATTCTGGGAGATCCGGTAAACATGCCTCACCCGGTGAGGCTAATGGGCAGAGTAATAAGCTTTGAGGAAGAGGTTTCAAGAAGGTTTGCCAAGTCTGGAAAAGGGCTTAGACTGGCAGGAACCATTTTGACACTTGCAAACATTGGACTGGCAGTATTGGTTGTCTATGGAATTATTCGGGTCTTTGATGGCTATCCCTTTGTTCAGGGTGCTGTAAAGGTCTATCTCATCTACACATGCATCGCGGCGAGAAATCTCTCCGATGAGGCAAGAAAGGTTATGGACTCCCTTGGCATCAGTCTGAATAAAGGAAGAAAAAGCTTGTCCTTTATAGTGGGAAGGGATACTGAGAGTCTTTCAGAAGAGGGAGTAATAAGGGCGACCGTGGAAACTGTTGCTGAAAACACATCCGATGGAGTCATAGCCCCTCTGCTTTATATCATGGTCTTTGGAGTGGCCGGAGGCATGGTCTACAAGTTTGTGAACACAATGGATTCAATGATCGGCTATAAGGATGAGAAATACAAGGACCTTGGTTGCTTTGCTGCCAGGACCGATGACCTTCTGAATCTTATTCCATCAAGATTGTCCGCTGTTCTTATGATCCTTTCAGCACCAAGGGGAACTGACAGGAAAGCTTCTTTTGGGATTGTAAGAAGGGATGGAAGAAATCACAAAAGCCCCAACAGTGGCTACCCTGAAAGCGCAGCTGCGGGTATCCTTAAGGTGCAGCTTGGAGGAAGCAGCAGGTACAAGGGAGTTTTGGTCCACAAACCCACCATCGGAGATCCCTTGAAACCCCTTGAAAAGACACATGTTGAGGAAGCTGTTGGAATAATGTTCAGGTCTGAAATTCTGTTTGTCCTGATTTTTGTTGTTGTAAAACTTGCGGGCATGTGGTAGCATTTAGATGACAATTTAATATATGTATTTAGGTTTTTAATATTAAAAGGGAAATGGGTTAAAATCCCATGCAGCCCCCGCTACTGTAATTGATGACGAAATCAGCAGATACCACTGGATAATCCGGGAAGGTGCTGAAAGTAGGGTGAATCATAAGCCAGGAGACCTGCCTTGAATACTTTAGTAACCTTCGGAGGGAAGGATATGCTGGTTTAATAGTTTATCCCTGTCTTTGAGTTCATGGGATTTTTTTTGCGCCCTGGACCAAAACGGCAGTGATATATTTCAGAACAGACGACTTCTCTCTAATGTGGTAAAAGAGAGAAGTTTTTAATTTTTTGAAAAGGAGGCGCCATGAGAAAGATATATTTTACTGGAACCGGTCCGGGAGATCCTGAGCTTCTTACAAGAAAGGCCGTCAGAGTGATCCGGGAGGCTGATGTTATATTTGTTCCCGACAATAGGGGAAGAAATATGGCACTGGATACCATCAAGGAGCTTATATCAGGGAAAAAAGTTTGCAGGATAGGATTCCCCATGGGAGAAGTGACAGAATATGACTATGGCAAAGCAGCAAGGATAATTCTTGATAATGTTCCCTGGAGGGGTTCAGGAGTGTTTGTGACAATCGGAGACCCAATGATATACAGTACCGCCATATACATAATGGGACGGCTGGAGGGGAAGTCCATTGAGCTGGAAGTTGTACCTGGAATACCATCATTTGTTGCTGCTGCGGCAAAAGCCCAAAAACCACTGGTTTCCAAGGGGGAGGTATTCTCACTATGTGATTATTTCAGGAAAGACATCCTGGATGTATCAGATTCCATGGCAGTTCTAAAAACCAGCAAGGATAAGATGGATATTCTGGACTCAATGGAGGATAAGGGGTTCTGGTACACATACGTGAGGGAGGCCACACTTCCAGGTGAGCAGATCACAGAAAGCAGGAGTGAGATACTGGAAGATCAGTCGTATATATCAATGATAATTGCACGAAGACAAGGAGAGGATAAGGATGTTAGGGACTAAGAAAAATATTTTGATTTTGCTGCTTCTGGTGGTAACCATTACTTTAGCAGGCTGTTCAGCAGGTGCGGATCCGGCAGCAGGAGAAGCGGAAGCGGGAAGCATGTCGAAAGCTGACAACGTTGAGGATAGATACAAGATTGAGGATAAAGGGGAAACAGTGACTTTTGACGATGGTCGAGGAGAGAGGATTGAGTTGAAAAAGAACCCTGAAAGGGTCGTGGTGCTTATGAACTCATTTGTTGACATATGGGTTGAAAACGGTGGAGAAATGGTCGGAATGGTAGAAGACCCAAACAGTGTGGTGCCAGGGACTGAAAGCGTCGAGACAGTCGGTAGATTTGGTTCAATAAGCCTTGAAAAGGTAATCTCCCTTCAGCCTGACCTTGTCATACTCAGCTCAAATTCAAAGTCCTCAACGGAAATGATTCAACCCCTGGAAGATAACGGAATACCAATAATGGCGCTTACATACGAGTTCAAGGACGACTATTTCAAGATTTCAAGGTTATTTGCCCTGGTCAATGACAGGATTGACCTGTACGAGAAAACTGCACAAAATGTTGAAAAAGATATCAGTGAAATAATCGAGAGAGTACCCGATGAGGACAATCCCACAGTGCTCATTCTGTTCGCCACATCAAAGTCGGTGTCTGCAAGGGGCTCCCTGTCAACACTGGGGGAAATGCTCAATGATCTTAAAACCGTAAATATTGCAGAACGAGATACCTTGATGGAGACAACACAATTTAGCATGGAGCAGGTGATAGCTGAGGACCCTGATTACATACTGGTGCAGACAATGGGATCTGATATGGAGGCAATAACTGAAAGACTTGTTTCAGAGGTGGAGTCAAACCCAGCCTGGAGTGAACTGTCTGCAGTCAAGAACAAGAACTATGTCATTCTTCCAAAGGACCTCTATACATATAAGGCAAACAGCAGGTATGGAGAGGCTTATGAGGGTCTAGCCAAGATACTCTACCCTGAAGTTTTCAACTAAGTGAACAGAGCCATGGAAACGCTAAACATTGCAAAAAAATCAGCGGTACTTTGGGCAATCTTTGCAGTTTTTATTCTGGCAATCTTCCTAAGCCTTGGAAATGGTGCAGTCAAGATTAGTATATCTGAAATTTCGGCAGCCATGATTTCAGAGGAGGTCACGGCAAACAGACAGATTATATGGAATGTTAGGTTTCCAAGAACTGTGGCGGCAATTCTTGTTGGAGTGGCGCTGTCCCTGTCAGGTGCAATTCTGCAGGGTATCATGCGAAATCCCCTGGCAGGGCCCAACATAATAGGGGTATCTGCCGGAGGTGGATTCTTTGGTTTGTTGATACTGATTCTGTTTCCCCAATACTTCTTCCTAGTCCCATTTGGGGCATTTGTAGGGGCCTTGTCTGCCACAATGGTCATATATCTCCTGGCCTGGAAGGACGGGGTCATGCCATCCAGACTTATCCTGGCAGGGGTTGCCATATCTTCTATTTTCGGAGCGGGGAACAATGCCCTGATGACCTTCTATCCGGAAAGGGTTTCCGGTGTTCTAGGTTTTATGGTTGGAGGATTATCCGCCATAACCTGGAGGGATGTAAACATGGTTTACCCGTTTATTTTGACAGGAGTGGCAGCGGCCCTGCTCTTGCCCGGGAAGCTGAATATTCTCCTTCTGGGGGATGATGTTGCCACGGGACTGGGAATGAGGGTTGAAAGGACTAGACTATTTGCCATAGGGGTTTCGTCACTGCTGGCGGGTGCTGCTGTGTCAGTTGTTGGGATGCTTGGTTTTGTTGGGCTTATGGTTCCGCATATAACCAGGATTTTCCTGGGATCTGATCACAGATATCTCATTCCAGGCTCCATGCTTATGGGCGGCACAATACTGCTGCTTTGTGACACATTGGCCAGGGTAATGTTCGCACCAATGGAGATACCCGTGGGAATTATAATGTCCTCACTGGGGGCACCGTTTTTTCTTTATCTACTGAGAAAAGGGAGGGGTCATCATGGATCTTAAAGTTAGCAACCTGGAGGTTTTTCTGGAGAACAAAAGAATCCTAAAGAACATCCATTTAGAGGCACATGAGGGTGAAATAATCTCCTTGATAGGGCCCAACGGGTCAGGAAAGTCGACCCTTGTCAAAACCATTTCAAGGCTTATCAAGGCCCATTCAGGTGAAATCAGCTATTCCGGAAGGCGTATAGGGTCGATTCCCACAAAGGAGCTTGCAAGGCTTATAGCGGTGCTACCCCAGGAAAAGAAGCTCAATACCGACCTTACAGTGGAGCAGCTGGTGTCCTATGGGAGACACCCCCACCTTTCCTTTGGAAATAGATTCGGAAGCGAAGACAGGGAGATTGTAATGGAGGCTATGAGACTGACAGGGATGGCGGATTACTGGGACAGGAGCATGCACAGCCTATCTGGAGGAGAAAGGCAGAGGGCCTGGATTTCAATGGCACTAGCCCAGCAACCAAGATTTCTGATTCTTGACGAGCCAACCACATACCTTGACATCTCATATCAGATGGAGGTTCTGGAGCTTGTTGAAAATCTGAACAGAAGCCTTGGCATAACGGTTTTGATGGTACTTCATGACCTTAACCACGCCTGGAGGTATTCGGACAGTATCTATGTTCTCAAGGACGGATCTGTTCACAGCCATGGTAGACCTGGGGATGTAATCGACCGGAATATGCTAAAGGATGTTTTTGGAATAGATGCAAGGATATATGAGGATACTGCCAACAATTGCAAATTCTTCATACCAGGTGGCAGGACAAAGGAGGGAGCATGATATGGAGCACGGAGGAGATATCTATACATACGGAGAAAGATTCAAGGGTGAAATTCTGGATTACAGCAGCAACATAAATCCATTGGGGCCTCCAGAGGGACTTATGGACCACCTTTTAAAGGGATATGACGAGCTTTTGAGATACCCGGATATTCAGTATAGGCGATTGGGCAGGGAGGTTTCAGCCTACCTCGGGTGTGGAATGGAGAATACCATAGTTGGAAACGGAGCGGTTGAGATAATTGACAATTTTATAATGGATTCCCATAGGGTTGTTCTTATGGAGCCATGTTTTTCAGAATACGAATTGAGAGCCCAGGCCCACAATAAGGAGCTTCTTCTGATTCAGTCCAAGAAGGATTACAGCCTTGATTTGGACTCCTTCATGGGTAAGCTGAGGAGGGGTGACCTTGTAATCCTTGGAAATCCAAACAATCCAACTGGAAAGAGGATAGAAAAAGAGGAGCTAATCAGGCTGCATGAGGAAGTTGTCCATTCTGGAGCATATTTGCTTCTGGATGAAGCATTCTTTGAATTTTCCCCTGAAGACTATGACTCGGTTGAACTGTTCAGGGAATGGGGCTATGAGTCGGTTGGAATAATCAGGGCAGCTACAAAATTCTTTTCGCTACCGGGAATAAGACTTGGGTATTGTTGTGCTGGGGCAATCAAGGCTAAGAAGATAAGGGGTTTGCAGCTTCCCTGGAGTGTAAATTCCATGGCAGACAGGGCGGGACTTCATATATTCAAGGACAAGGAATACATAAGTATGACTAAGGAATATGTAAACCTACGAAGAGAGGAACTTTTAGATGGTATCAAAAAGATACCAGGAATCCATCCCTACCCATCACAGTCCAACTATATTCTACTTAGACTGGAGAAGGTGAACGAGGACTACATATTTCAAAAGCTGATTAATGAGGGAATAATGGTCAGAAAATGCAGCTCCTTCAAGGTGCTTTCAGATAATCACATAAGGATTGCAGTTAAGGATCTTAAGAGCAATCAAATGCTTCTTGAAAAACTCAGCAGGATAATGGCAAATAATTCTAGGGAGTAGCTAGTAAGGGAGGATATGAAAATGAGCAGGAAAAATCTTGTAGCTGCAATAATTGTGGTGATTCTTATGGCAACTCCGGAAATAGGTCATGGAATGCATATCATGGAGGGTTTTCTACCTATTGAGCATGCAGTCTTCTGGGGGCTTGTGTCGCTGCCGTTTTTTGTGGCTGGAACCATGAAGTTGAAAAAAACTGTAAAGGAGGATAGCAATGCGAAGCTGCTTCTTGGATTGGCTGGGGGATTCGTATTTGTCCTGTCAGCCCTTAAGATCCCATCAGTAACTGGATCATGCTCTCATCCCACTGGGGTTGGGCTTAGTGCAGTAATCTTTGGACCTTTGACAACTACTGTCATAGGCACGATTGTATTGGTGTTTCAGGCTGTTCTACTCGCTCATGGAGGACTGACTACATTAGGGGCCAACATGTTCTCAATGGCCATTATCGGACCTTTTGTATCATTTGGAGTATACAAGGCACTTGGCAGGGGAAATATGAAGATGTCTTATGTGATTTTCTTGGCAGCAACCCTCGGAAATTTTGTTACCTATGCAGTGACGGCACTCCAGCTGGCCGTGGCCTTTCCCGATGGGGCAGGAGGATTTGGAGCAGCCCTTGCAAAATTCATGTCAATATTTGCTTTGACCCAAATACCCATTGCAATTATCGAAGGAATTCTTACAGCTTTGGTCTATGGCATGATAATTGAGTACAACACATCAAGCAAGACCATGCTAAACGTGGACAAGGTATAAAGAAGTTAATTCCACTGGTATTTCAATAAAAACGAGGAGTGTGAGGGCATGAAACTTCTGAGAAATAGCAATCTATTGGTTATTATCCTGATTGTACTTATTGCATCAGGGCCACTCTTTTTCATGGGTCAGTCAGAATTTGGCGGAGCCGATGGGGAAGCGGAAGAGGCAGTTCTGGAAATGAATCCGGGATATGAACCATGGGCAAAACCATTCTGGGAGCCACCCAGCGGGGAAATCGAGAGCCTGCTGTTTTCATTGCAGGTAGCAATGGGTTCAGGTGTGATGGGGTATGTGCTTGGGATTTTGAAGGAGAGAAAAAAACTTGCTTCCCATGGATAGGTATGCTTACACAAACAAGATAGCTGATATCGGTCCAGGTATAAAGGTTGCAGTATGCATATTGGCAATACTTATAGCCATGTCATCCGGAAACTGGTTGATAAATGCCGGGATTTTCATTGTTATGGCGGTTTCCACATTGGCATGTGGGATTCCATTATCCTTTTACAGCAAAGTGTTGGCAATTCCTTTTGGTTTCATGCTGATGGGATTCTTTGGGATAGTCTTGAATATATCTGCCGATAATATATTGGCATGGTCGGTAAGATTGGGGCCGCATTACTATGGGTTCACCCAGGAATCGGTTGCAGATGGGGTTCTTACCATATCAAGGTCAGCTGCAGCTCTATCGGGAACCATTTTCCTGGCACTTACAACCTCTGCCGACAGCATAATGAGGGTAGCCTTGAGATACCATGTCCCTAAGGTATTGTTGGAGGTATCGGTTCTTATCTACAGGAGCATATTCATTTTTCTGGAGGAGGCAATAGTGATCTACCGGGCCCAGGAGCTAAGGCACGGATATGAAAGTTTTAGGGTAGCGAGGATTTCGTGGGCAATGCTTTTGAAGGAACTTTTCAAGAGGGTTTTTTCAAGATATGACGCCATGGTGATTTCATTGGAATGCAGAAATTACAATGGACAATTCAAGATGGGTGATTAGATGATAAGAATTGAAGGCCTAAGCTATACATACGATGATGGAACACATGCATTGAAAAGGGTGGACATGGATTTCAACGCTGGAAGATCCATTGGAATCATAGGAGCAAACGGCTCCGGGAAATCGACCTTGCTTCTTGCAGTGATGGGAGTCATCAAGGCAAGCTCAGGAAGGATCACTGTCCAGGATGAGCTTTTGAAATTTGGAAAGAAGCGATTGAGACAGCATAGACAACATGTGAACATGGTATTTCAAGATCCTGAAAAACAGATATTTTTTTCAAGGATATATGATGATGTGGCATTTGGGCTTCGAAACCTGGACATGGATGAGAAACTCATTCATAAGAAAGTGAGAAGTTCCCTGGACAAGGTGGATATGACGCCCCTTGGGAACAAGCCGGTACATTTCCTAAGCTATGGCCAGAAAAAGAGAGTCTCCATTGCAGGCATCCTTGCCATGGATCCAGAGGTAATCCTAATGGATGAACCATCATCTGGACTTGACCCCCAAATGAAAGAGTCTCTAAAGAGAATAATACATACTCAATCAAGGGACAGAAGGATTGTTGTTTCAAGTCATGATATGGATTTCATATATGAGGTGTGTGATTATATCTATGTGCTGTCAGGGGGACAAGTGATTGGAGAAGGAACTCCAACAAAGGTATTCTTGGATAAGGGGCTTTTGGAAAGGGCCAGTCTTAAAATGCCTTGGCTTGCTGCGATACACGCATATCTTGGGTTTCCGCTGGAGAGAAGTGCAAAGGAGCTTTTTGAAAATGATAGGAGGAGCAAAAATGAAGAAGGGAATAATATTGGCCAGTTTTGGAACGACACATCAGGATACAAGAGAAAGGACGATTGATGTCTTAGAGAACCGAATAACTGAAGAGTTTCCGGGTGTTCCATTTAGGAGGGCCTTCACATCAGGCGTGGTCATAGACAGGTTGAAAAGCAATTATGGCATAGAGGTAAAGGACCTTAAGGGAGCAATGGAAAATCTCCAGTCAGAAGGAGTCACAGACATTTACATCCAGCCATTTCTTATAATCGGTGGACTTGAGTTCGAGAAGATTCTAAGGGCGGCAAGGGACTTTATGAAAAAATCTTCAAATACAATTGTAAGAGTGGGCACTCCGCTTTTGGGGGATGATTCCGACTACAGAAGCATAGCAGGTATGCTTGGAAGTCTTGGGGAAAGACCTCTTGTCCTTATGGGACATGGGTCCAAGCATTCGGCTGATGTATCCTATGACAGGCTGTCTGAAGTATTCAGGAAAAAAGGTTTTGACAATATTTTTCTGGGTTCCATTGAAGGAAGTGCCGGCATCGATCATGTAATCAGCAGCCTTGATGGGTCAGAGGCTGGATCGGTTACACTCAAGCCATTTATGCTTGTGGCGGGAGACCATGTGAAGAATGATATGGCATCGGATGAGGAGGATTCATGGAAGAGCATTCTGGAGGAAAATGGTTACAAGGTTCATATTGATATGATTCCTCTTGGAGAAATGGAAAAAATTCAGGAGATGTTTCTTATGAAGCTAAAGGAGGTCTTGATATCATGAAAGGATTTATGATAACAGCCCCAACCAGCAACACAGGAAAGACAACCATCACTACAGGGATCATTAGAGCACTTGAAAACAGAGGACTTCTTGTCAGCCCCTACAAAACCGGACCGGATTACATAGATGGAAAGTTTCTTTCAATGGCGGCTGGTTCAAGGGCTGGAAATCTGGATCTTCACCTGCAGGGGGTGGAAGGTGTGAGGGAAGCTATTTCCATGGGCGAAGGAGATATGGCTGTAATAGAAGGGGTGATGGGATATTTCGACGGAGCTTCTAATTCATGGGAGAACTCCTCCTACGACCTGTCCAGGCAGTTGGATATACCTGCAGTGCTGGTGTACACACCAGAAGGTGAGATGTTTTCTGCCATACCGAAAATAAAGGGGATGGCTGAATTCGGAGACTCCAGAATAAGGGCCGTGATCTTGAACAAGACAAGCAGAAAAATGTATGAAATGCTTAAGGAAGTCATTGAAAACCATACAGACCTTGCTGTATTGGGTCATATACCTTATGACGAGGACCTAAGAATAGGGAGTGGAGCTTTGGGTCTCCTTGAACCCGGGAGTATTGCCGGGCTTGAGAAGAGAATCGAAAAAATGGCCTCCTTGGTGGAGGAAAACCTGGACCTTGCAAAGCTGGTTGAGCTTGCAGAAGATGTGGACATTTTAAGTATGGACAAACCAGAAAGGACCGATCTCAGGATTGCAGTTGCGATGGATGATGCATTCTCATTCCACTACAGGGAAAATCTCAGGCTTTTGGAATCCATGGGAAGGGTCTTTTGCTTTTCACCAATGCACGACAAGGAGATTCCAGAGGCGGATCTGGTACTTCTGGGAGGTGGCTACCCGGAAAAGTACCTTAAGGAGCTTTCCGGTAACAAAGGGATGATCGAGTCAATTAAATCATACGCGGATAAAGGTGGTTACATCCTCGCTGAAGGTGGGGGGATGATGTACCTGATGGATACCCTGGAAGGAGTTGAAATGTGCGGACTACTAAGGGGTGATGCAAGAATGACAGGACGTCTTCAAAGATTCGGCTATGTCAACATCCAACTTGAGAAGGATTGCCTTTTGGGAAAGGCGGGAACTGTCATACCTGGGAATGAATTCCACAAGTCGGTTGCTGATAATACGGAAGATGCAATATTCAAGGTGAAAAAACCAATGGGGCAGGAGGGCTGGAGCTGCGGCTACAAAAAGAACAATATCCTGGGCTATTACCAGCACATAAACTTTGCCGGAAAGAGGGAGCTTCTATCAGGTATTTTGGATAGAATCGGCAATGGAGGTGGAGAAGATGTATATTAAGGACCCATGGGAAATCGAAAAAACCAGCATGGAAATAATTGATGGCTCAACGATGAATCCTGGATTTTCAGCCGAAGAGCTCCTTGTGGCAAAGCGAATGATACACACCACCGGAGACACTGAGTATATGGGAATAATTGATCTTAGGAATGACTTCATGGAGAAGGCTAAGGAATCAATCAAGAAGAGGGGAGTTATTTTTACAGATACCACAATGGCGTCCTCCGGCATCAACAAAAGGGCCATCGAAAAAGCTGGCTGTGAAGTTCGAACCTACATCAACCATGAAAGAGTATACCAGATGTCAAGGGAAAAGAACACCACAAGGTCTGCATGCGCCGTCGACCTTGCGGTGGAGGAGGGCATCGAGATGTTTGTTGTGGGCAATGCTCCAACCGCCCTGTTCAGAATTCTGGAACATGTTAGGGAAGGTAACCTCAAACCGAGGTTTGTGGTGGGAGTCCCAGTGGGTTTTGTGGGAGCGGCTGAATCCAAGGAACTGTTAAGGTCATTTTCCATTCCAAGCATCAGTACCATAGGCACAAAGGGAGGCAGTAATGTAGCGGCATCAATAGTAAACGCACTCCTTTACATGTTGGTGGAAAGATGATTGACAATGGACTTGGACATGAGATTGTGGCTGGCAAGAAGCTAAGACGCGGCTATACAACGGGAAGCTGTGCCACAGGTGCCGCTAAGGCGGCAGCCTTGATGCTTGAGGGTATATCATCGGACTGTGTGGAGATCGGGACCCCTTTTGGAGTAACACTGAGACTTGAAGTGAACAAGAGGTATATGGAAGGGGATGAAGCAATCTGCTCCATAATAAAGGATGCAGGAGATGATCCTGATGCCACAGATGGAATTGAGGTTTTTGCCAGGGTGTCCAAGAGAAGTGACGGCAAGATAATCATTTCAGGTGGAGTTGGTGTAGGTCGAATAGTCCGGAAGGGAATTTTCGGTGAAGTGGGGGAGCATGCAATAAACAAAGTTCCCAGGCAGATGATTGGAAGGGAACTTCAGCAGCCTGGCTCCACAGGTTACAATGTCCAGATATTCGTTCCCGAGGGTGAGGAAATTGCGAAAAAAACCTTCAACAGGAACATTGGAATTGAAGGTGGAATCTCAATAATAGGAACAACTGGAATAGTACAGCCCATGAGTGAGAAGGCTCTTCTTAAGACGATCTATCTTGAGATGGACCAGGTTCTTTTGGAGAGAGGGGACACTGGACTTTTACTGGTCCTTGGCAATCATGGTGAAAAGTTGGCCGAAGGTATGTCGCTGGAACTTCCGGCAGTAAAGATTTCCAACTTTATCGGTGATAGCATCCAATATGCCTATAACAAGGGGTTCAAATCAATAGCACTTCTTGGACACGTTGGGAAGCTGTCAAAGCTAAGCATAGGGGCATTCAACACCCACAGCAGGATCTGCGACACCAGAATTGAGGCTTTTGTATATCATCTGGCCCTGATGGGTGTTCCTCTGGACTTTCTGCAAGACCTTCAAAACTGCCTTACTGCAGAGGAAGCTGTACACCGCTGCATTGACGAGGGATACCCAGAGGTTGTCAAAAGGATGGAAGAATCGGCCCAGGAAAGGATCAGGACATATTTAAAGGATGACGGATATGAAATCAGGGTTATTATGTACTCCATGGAAGGGGGTGTCGACCTATGTTGACTGTTGCAGGTGCAGGTCCCGGAAATCCAAGATTGCTCACTGGAGAAGTGGTGGAAAGGATCAGAAGTGCCGGGAAGGTCATTGCATTTGGAAGAATTGCAAGGGACATTGCAGGTCTTCGAGATGACGTGGTTCAGGTCAAATCGGTTGAGGATGTGATGGGCCATGTTGAAGATGAAGGGGATTGTCTGCTCTTGGCTTCCGGGGACCCCTTATTCTACGGGATAGCAGGTTATCTCAGGAAAAGGGGAGTCATTGTCGGGAGGGTGATTCCAGGGATATCATCATTTCAATACATGATGTCAGCTCTTGGAATGGACTGGCAGGATGCATTTCTAACTTCAGGCCATGGAAGGGAACTGGACGCCCAGGGGGTAAAGAGGAGCAGGGTTTCTGTGATCCTTCTGGATAGCGGGGAGACTCCTGATGACATTTCCAAAAAGCTGCGTGGGCTTGGAATCAGGGGGAAAATACATGCAGGGTGCAATCTGTCCTATGAGGATGAACTTATTGTAAGCTGCAGGATAGGGGATGAAATAGTGATGGATTCAAAATTAAGCTTGGTGGTGATTGAGAATGAAGCTTTTAAGGGATAATGAATTTGCACGGGGGAATGTACCAATGACGAAGTTTGTCACCAGAACCCTTGTCATAGGCTTGCTGGAGATAAAGGAAGGTGAGCTGTTTCTTGATATTGGAGCCGGTACAGGGTCGGTTTCAGTTCAGGCGGCCTTAAGTGGTGCCCGGGTGATTTCCATAGAACGTGAAAAGGATGGTATAAGCCTGATTAGGGAGAACCAGGACAGATTCCAGGTAAGCTTGGACCTGGTCCAGGGTGAGGCCCCATTCAATCTCCCTGAAAGGGTTGTGGACAAGTGCTTTATAGGGGGAAGTGGAGGTAAACTTGAGGATATAATGGACTACCTTGACAGGAACCTAAGGGAGGATGGAATCCTTTGTGCAGCATTCATTACCCTTGGTAATCTCAACAGGTTTCTGCAGCTGCTAAAGCTTCGAAGATACAGATCAGTTGAGGCCAGAATGGTTCAGGCCACTGACATAAATGAAGCCGGAATACTAAAAGGTCAGAACCCTGTATTTATAGTAAGGGGAGTGAAATAGAATGATAAGCTTTGTCGGTGCTGGGCCCGGAGACCTGGACCTGATTACAGTAAAGGGAAGAAAACTAATGGAAGAGGCGGACCTTGTAATATATGCCGGAAGTCTTGTTTCACAGGGGCATCTTAAGTTCTGCAGGGAGGATTCCACAGCTATGAACAGTGCATCAATGACCCTTGAGGAAGTTGTACATGCAATGGAGGAGGCCTTCAAGAATGGCGAGAAGGTAGTGAGGCTTCACACAGGAGACCCTACCATATATGGCGCCATAAGGGAGCAGATAAGGGAGCTGGAGAGGAGAGGAATCCCCTATCAGGTAATCCCTGGAGTCAGCTCCTTTACAGCAGCCTGCGCCGCGATCAACAGGGAGTTCACCTTGCCCGGAGTGAGCCAGACTGTAATTCTTACCAGGATGGAAGGCAGGACTCCGGTTCCGGAAAGGGAGGCTCTTGAAAATCTTGCCAGGCATCAGTCGTCAATGGCGATTTTCCTTTCTGTAAAGGAGATTGACAAGGTGGTCGGGAAACTGGCAAAAGGATACGGCAGATGGGATGTTCCTGTTGCAGTTGTGTATAAGGCAAGCTGGGAGGATCAGAGGATACTGCTTGGAACGCTTGAAGACATCGGGGAAAAGGTCAGAAATGAGAAAATCGAAAAAACCGCCCAGATTCTTGTGGGGGATTTCATTGGAGAGCAATTCCACAGGTCTCTTCTCTATGATCCTGGATTCTCCCATATGTACAGGAGTGAAAAAGGATGAAGTCTGCAGTGATATCATTCAGCAAGGAAGGCCATTTAGGGGGGGAGAAGCTTGCAAAGTCGGCTATTGAAGGATTCTGCTTCACACATTACCCCTTTTCAAGGGAAGATGGGTCTGCGCCTTGCCTTGTCCGGAAGCTTTGGCACTCATATGATGCCCTCGTGTTCATATCGGCTGCAGGCATTGCGACCAGGCTGGTAGCACCTCTAATTGCGAGCAAGGTAGTGGACCCTGCAGTGGTTTGTATGGATGATCTTGGAAAATACGCAATACCCTTGCTTTCTGGTCATCTGGGGGGTGCAAATCTTCTGGCAAAGAAAATCGGCATCCTAACCGGTTCCACTGTAGTCATTACAACAGCAACAGACATAAGAGGGATACAGGCACCGGACCTGTTTGCAAAGGAAAACAACTACCTTATCACAAATCCTGAGAGCCTTACAGGAATAACAGCATCAATGGTAAACGGAAAGCCAGTGGGATTCTACAGTGAGTGCGAACCGGAAATAGGCTATGAGGGCAGGGTGGACCTAAGTGAAAAGGAGGTTGAAAAGAGTAGTCTGCCGGGAATGATAATTGTTTCAAGCAAACGGAGGATTCGGCTGCCCCGAGTTCCATATCTACTGCTCAGGCCCAGGAACATAAATGTTGGGATAGGTTGCAGAAGGGGAGCTGGTGGGGATGGTATAATTCAGTTTATCAAGGATTTGTTCAGGGAAAATGAATTGTCACTTGATTCAATAGGAAACATCGGAACGGTTGAGATAAAAAGGGAAGAACCTGGAATACTGGAAGCTGCGGAGTATTTTAGGTGCAATCTGAAGGTGGTATCAATGGAGGACATCGAAAGGGTCCAGGATAGATTTCCAAAGTCACAGTTTGTAAAAGAAAGTGTGGGGGTCTATTCCGTATCCCAGCCGGTGGCATATCTTCTTGGAGGAGAGATGCTTGTCCAAAAGGCGATTAGAGACGGAATAACCATATCCATATCAAGGGAGGCGTAGGAGATTGAGCAAGCTATATGTTGTAGGGATTGGACCTGGCGGCCTTGAACACATGACCTACAGGGCGGTGGATGTGTTGAGGTCCTGTGATGCAGTTGTGGGATACAATGGATATCTCAAGTATGTTGAGGATTTTATTGGAGGAAAGGAAGTCTACTCCACAGGAATGAGGGCAGAGTTGGATCGCTGCAGAATGGCTGTTGAATTTGTCAGAAGAGGAAAGGATACAGCAATAATAAGCACAGGGGATGCAGGCCTTTATGGGATGGCTGGGCCCATACTGGAAATGTCTGGGGACGTTGAAGTGGAAATTGTTCCAGGAGTTAGCTCCTGCTTTTCAGCGGCTGCGGACCTGGGAAGTCCCATAATGCATGATTTTGCAACAATAAGCCTCAGTGACCTGTTAACACCTTGGGAAGCCATTGAAAAACGGCTGAGACTAGCAGCACAAGGGGATTTTGTGATCTCCATCTACAACCCAAGATCAAAGGGGAGACCGGACTATCTCAAGAGGGCGGTGGATATAATCCTGGAATTCAGGGATGAGGGAACACCAGTTGGTCTAGTGAAGAATTCAGGAAGAGAAGGGACTGAAAAAATGGTTTGGACACTGGGGAAAATGGACTATGAAGCGGTGGACATGATGAGTGTCCTTATAATCGGTAACAGTAATACATATATTAGAGACAACCTGATTATAACCCCAAGAGGATATGATATACTATGATATGGGTAATTGGTGGGACCTCCGAGGCAAGGGAGTTCATAAATCTTTTTGAGAACCGGGAGAAACTAATTGTCACAGTGGCTACAGAAGATGGTAAACGAATCCTATCAAGAGGAAAGGTACTGACAGGAAGACTTGATTATGATGGAATGATTCAATTTGTAAGGAGTAACGGGATCAAGGTTTTGGCTGACCTGTCACATCCATATGCCGTTGAGGTTTCAAGAAATGCAGAAAAGGCTGCCGAAAATGAAGGCATTCCATATTTGGTGTTTAACAGAAAATCAACTGAGAAATTTAACGAGGCGGTATACGTTGACTCCTTTAGCTCCTGTTATGAGCGGGTCAGGGATTTGAAGGGGACCATACTGTTTACAACAGGGGTTAAGACTCTACCTGAGTTTGAAAAGCTCAAGGGAGACAATAGGTTTGTATACAGGATAATACCCTCCCAGGAGAGCCTCCGTATATGTTTGGAGGAAAATATCGCAATGAGGGATATAGTGGCCTTGCTGGGTCCCTTTTCAAGGGAGCTGAACAGGGAGATGTTCAGGGAATATGAGGCCGACTACGTTGTCATGAAGGATAGTGGGGATAGAGGTGGAACAAGGGAAAAGCTACTGGCATGCAAGGACCTTGGAATAGTTCCCATAGTCATTGGCAGAAATGGAAATGATGGCTATCATGACCTGGTGACCATGAAGATAGATGCAATTGGATTATACAAGGGGTGAAGTGAAATGGAGAATTCATATAGATTCTACAGAAATACGGCATGTGAATATTTTCCCTGCCACAAGGTTGAGAACAAGGAGGAGTTTAACTGTATGTTCTGCTACTGCCCCCTTTATCTTATGGAGGATTGCGGAGGGAACTTCAGGCTGCTAGATGGGATAAAGGATTGTACAGGTTGCATTATTCCCCACAAACCAAATGGCTATGACTACATAAATTCCAAGATAGTGGAGCACAATAGAAAGAAGAAGTAGACCAACTATGTAAGAAGGGGTGGTAAAATGAATTTATTGAAGGAAACACTTGACGTGATCAAGCCTGCAGACAGGAAAGCTATGGAAAGGACCAGGAATAAGTGGGATGGACTTGTTAAGCCCATAGGGAGTCTTGGACTTATGGAGGAAGTGACAATCAAGCTTTCAGGTATTACAGGGAAGGTAGACAACAAACTTGACAGGAAGGTCATAGTGGTAATGTGCAGCGACAATGGAGTTCTTGAGGAGGGTGTAAGTGCAGCGCCCCAGGTTTTCACCCAGCTCCTTGCAGAGAGCATGACAAAGGGAATAACTGGAGTCGCTACCATGGCAAAATTTGTGGGATCTGACCTTGTCACCGTTGATTTGGGAATGAATGGACAGGTTGACATTCCCGGAGTAATGGATAAAAAGATTGCAAATGGGACAAGGAATCTTGCTGTTGAGAGCGCAATGACCCATGATGAGGCTATCAGGTCCATCGAAACAGGAATAGAGGTTGGGGATGAGCTCTTCCAAAAGGGGTATGACATCCTTGGGACAGGAGAGCTTGGAATGGGAAATACAACAACATCCGCTGCCATGCTAAGCGTGCTGGGAGACCTGGATGTTGCAATTACCTGTGGCAAGGGTGCAGGACTGACCGAGGACCAATACCTGCACAAGATGAACGTCATCAAGCGTGGCATTGAGGTTAACAAGCCTGACAAGGATGATCCAATTGATGTCCTGGCAAAGGTTGGAGGCTTTGACATAGGAGGAATGTGCGGACTGTTCCTATCAGCCGCAAAGAACAGAAAGCCTGTTGTGATGGATGGATTCATATCATCAGCCGCAGCACTTTGTGCAATAAAGCTTAATCCCAATGTTAGGGACTATATAATACCATCACACCTTTCACAGGAGCCAGGGTCTGTGGCAATGATGAAGGTGCTTGACATGTCCCCTATGGTAACCATGAAAATGAGACTTGGAGAGGGCTCTGGGTGTCCCCTGGCTTTCCAGATTCTCGATACGGCTCTGTTCACCCTGGAAAATATGGGTACCTTTAAGGAGGCTTCAATAAACAGTGAGGTCCTGGTTGACATGAGGGAAGAGGAATAGACTGACTATTGCAATTCAGTTGAAAATAGTGTATCATCACTTATTGAACACTCTCGCCACTTATAGAAGTGGGAGATTCCTGATTCATAGTCTTGTGCCTCCTAAGATAGCTAGGCCTTATTTAGGACTCCACAGGCTTAAAATCGGGTGGTTCCAGCACCCTAACATATAGTGGCAAAAGGCTTATGAAGCTATTCTCAAGCCTTCGGCTTTGATGTTTTTAGCTGCATTTTCATCCCTATGATGAAATGCACCACAAGAAGGACATTCCCATGTCCTGATATGTAGCTTCTTTATGTTTTGGTTAATATAGCCACAATTTGAACAGAGCAGACTACTTGGGAAAAAGCTATCTACTTGGACATAGTTTCTTCCGTACCAAGATGACTTGTATTCAAGCATATTAAGAAATCTGCCCCAAGATGCATCAGCTATAGATTTGGATAACCGTCTGTTTTTAATCATGTTTTTAGGTTTTAATCCTTCTACAACGATAGTTTGGTTTTCGGCTACTATTGTAGTGGATAGTTTATGCAGGAAATCCTTTCTAGTATTTGCGATCTTCTCGTGAAGAAGTGCTACTTGAAGCTTAGCTTTTTTATGATTTTGAGAGCCTTTCTTTTTCTTGGAAAGTCTCCTTTGAGCTTTGGCTAGTTGCCGTTCATATTTTCTAAAGTGTTTAGGATTAGGTACCACTAAGCCTTCCGAAGTTACCAAGTAGTCTTTTAAGCCTAAGTCGATGCCAATTTCGCCAGAAGATGAGGCCATGGTCTCGATCTCAGTATCAACACAAATCGAGATGTAGAATTTATTCGTGTTGGTCCTGGAGATGGTGACATTAAGTATTCTGCCTTCAACTTCTCTGGATTTAGCAAATTTCACTAAACCTAGCTTTGGTAGTCTTATGTGGTTGTCTGTAATTCGGATATTGTTATTTACCATTTGACAACGATAGCTCTGCTTAGGGTTTCGCTTGCTTTTAAATTTAGGAAAACCTCCTGACTTTTTAAAAAAGCGAGCAAAGGATTTGTCTAGATCCTTTAGTGTTTGTTGTAGAGAGGTGGATTCCACTTCTTTTAAAAATGGATATGCTTTTTTAAGCAAGGGAAGAGCCTTTGCATATTGATTGTAGCTAAGGTATCCATCACTTTTAGCTAATGCTAAAAAATGATTGTAGATGAATCTGCTACAACCAATGTTTTTGTTAATTAAATCAGCCTGTTCAGTTGTTGGGTATATTCTATATTTATATGCTCTGTTCATCATACTCAACTCCTTGATATGAGTATATCACAGCTAGCTTAATCGAACAAGTGTTTGTGTGAATTTCTAGCAAGAATACTACTACCTATAGAAAAAGGAGTATTCTTGCCAAAAGACTTTAATAAACTATTGAAAGTGGTGAAGTGATATGGTTAAGTTTTCAAATAGAATGGAAAACATGAAGGATTCAGCAAATGTAATAAGGGGTCTTTTCGGGGCCATGACAAATCCAGGGATGATATCCTTTGGAGGGGGTGCTCTTGCAAAGGAATCACTACCCGTTGATATCCTAAGGGAGATATCCCAGGACATACTAAGGACTGATTCAAGGGGCTATGAGGCTCTTTCCTACGGACCGGTTGAAGGGATAAAGGACCTTAGGGAAATAATAGGGACCGACCTTCTGGCTCCCAAGGGTGTGGAGGCAGACCCCGACAACATTATGATACTGACCGGTGGTCTCGAGGCAATGAACCTCATGTGTCAGCTCTACATCGATCCAGGTGATGTGATTCTTGTTGAATCACCGACCTTTGTCCATAGTGTTGAGATATTTGACATGTTCCAGGCCAAATGCATCTCCGTCAAGATGGATGATGACGGTATGGATCCTGAGGATCTTGAAGAGAAGATCAGGGAGCATAATCCAAAGATGGTCTATGTAATTCCAACCTTCCAAAATCCAACAGGAAGAACCCTTACCCTGGAACGAAGAAAAAGAATTGCAGAGCTTGGAAGCGAGTATGATGTAATAATCCTTGAGGATGACCCATACAGGGACATAAGATACAGTGGTGAGGAGATTCCACCCATTAAGTCCTTTGATAAGACCGGGAATACAGTCCTTGCAAACAGCTTTTCAAAGATATTTTCACCGGGAAGCCGTCTAGGGTATATCCTGGCAGACAAATCCATAATTGACAAGATATACGATGCAAAATCAGCTACAAATTCACACACCCCAATGCTTCCTCAGATTCTCTGTGCTGAGTTCTTCAAAAGGGGCCACTACAAGGAACATCACAAAAGGCTTTGTGAGATTCACAGGGAAAGACGGGATGCAATGATGGAGGCTTTGAAGATGTATTTTCCCAAAGAGGCAAAATGGACCTACCCAGACGGAGGTCTTTTCACCTGGGTGGAGCTTCCGGAAGATATAAACACAACGGAGCTACTTAAGGAGTCCCTAAGCGACCCTGATGTAATGGTTGCATATGTTGCCGGAGAGGGCTTCTACACAGATGGAAATGGAATGGGCAGCAATGCCATGAGGATGAGCTTTGGTGCCGTGCCACCGGAGCGGATATTTGAAGGAATCGAGAAGTTGGGAAAATTGATTAAGTCTAAGCTATAAAACAAGGCTGCAGGAGAAAATAACCTGCAGCCTTGTTTTATGAATTTTTGTAGGTTTTTAGCTTTCTGTAAATTGTGTTACGTGATATCCCCAACTGCTCAGCTGTCTTCTTCTTGTTTCCATTATTCTCATCAAGGGTTTTTAATATAAGCTCAGCCGTTATTTCGGAAAGATCCTTGGTCTTGCCTCCAACCTTTGACAGGGTGGCCTCGTCAGCCAATAGCCCGGCTCTCAACAGATTATCCTTGGTGACGTATTCTCCATCACAATAGAACAATGATAGGGAGATTATATTTTCCAGCTCTCGTATGTTCCCTGGCCAATCATAGTTAAGCACCAACTCCTTGGCTTCATCGTCCAATCCGTAAATTCCTTTAATGGTGTCATTGGAAAATTTGTGGACAAAATAATTGCATAGCTCAAGCACATCACTCCCCCTGTCCTTAAGGGGTGGAAGTGAAAGGTAGAGAACCTTCAGCCTGTAGTACAGGTCTTCCCGGAATGATTCCCTGGAAATCATGTCCTCGAGATTCCTGTTGGTGGCAGCGATTATACGAACATCTATGTCAACCTTTTTATTGCTTCCAATCCTGCTTAGGCTTCTGTCCTCTATTATTCTCAAGAGCTTTGCCTGCAGATGCATATGCATTTCACCGATTTCATCAAGGAATATCGTTCCTCCGTTTGCAAGTTCGAATTTTCCGATTTTGCCTCCCTTTTTGGCACCTGTGAAGGCTCCTTCGTCATATCCAAACAGCTCACTTTCGAACAGGTCTCTTGGATAGCTGGCACAGTTAATGGCTACAAAGGGTCCGTTCTTTCTGGAACTGTGGTTGTGGATTGCCTGTGCCATAAGTTCCTTGCCTGTTCCGCTATCTCCAAGGATGAGTACGTTCTTGTCGCTTTTTGAAAATTTCTTTGCTATTTCAATGGTATCCTTTATCTGTTTGCTATTTCCAATAAAATTGCTGAAATCGTAATTTGCATAGTGTCCCATAAGATCAGAAGCGACCTTTATGGATCTTGTCTTTTTCCTGTATATATCTATTGCACCAGTGAGCGAACCGACATTATCGAATACAGGATAAGCCGAGTTCATAAGATTAACAGAGTGACTGGGAAGTTCAATCTGATATTCCACATCCAGAACAGGTTTTCTTGATTTGATGGCTTTTACCAGGATGGAGTTAGGGATGAAGGTTTTCAGATCCTGGTGCAGGATGTCCCTTTTCTCTGATTTAAGCATATTACAGGCAGGCTGGTTGATATATGTTACAAATCCATCACCATCACATGCGGAAATTCCCTCATCCACAGAATCAAGACAGTCAAGGAGATACTTATATTTTTTGCTTATATCTGTGTAATCCAGAAATAATTTTTGGAGTGTGGTCTTTGTTGTTGACAGTGTTTTCGCAAGAGTCTCAGGAGATATGTTGGTTGATACAGCCATGATTACGTAGCCTTCTTCACACCCTGGTGTTTCCAATGGACCGGACTTGGATACATCAAACTCATGCTCACCGCTGTTGAAAAGCATCCAGGTTTCCTCAGGATTTGAATCCTTGAATGATGAAAATCCAGAAACTGGATTACCGTCATCTTTACATAGGAATAAGGATACACCATCCAATCCAATCATATCTGTAATACTTTCAAATATATCCTTAAGCAATTCCTCCGTTGATTTAACATCCTCCTGAAGCAAAGCAAGGTTCCCAGAGTTTCTGTTTTCTAATACCATGATATGTACCACCTCTCAATAAGTTACATGTACCAAAATGTAGCACTAACCACTATTGCTGCCTCGAAAAGCAATGAAAAGCATTTGTTGGAATTGCAAGGATTCAAGGCGTGGAAAATAATGGCAAAAAACCAGGAAAACGTTGCAAAATCTATATGTTAGATAATGGAAAAAATATTTGTGTAACAATATGGTACATGCTGTATTGATTATACAGGTCGACAGCTAAAAAAGCAATACTGGAGAAATGTTTACAGAAAAAAAGCAATCCCTTGAAAATGTTGGAATTAAAGGTGATTGAAGGTGCTGATTCTAAAGAAAACACCAACTATTTTGATCACAAATAATAGTTGGCTTGAAAGTTGCAAATACTATTATGGATTAGCAAAGGAGGTGAGGGATAAAATTGGAGTTTAGAGATTGTATAAGGAATATGAGGAAAACAAGTTATGCCAAGGAAAATGGTAGCATCAAGGATACTTCAGGATTTATGGACTGTTCCAATGGAATCAATCCTTTTGGAATTTCTGGAAGGGTGTTGAACTCACTGAAAAATTTTGATGTCACTAAGCTAAATACATATCCAAAACCAGCGCTCAACCTGAAGAATATCATTATGGAGTATTGGAAAGGGATTAATGTGATTGATGAGGATCAAATTGTACTGGGAGACGGATCAATAGAACTCATTTATAAAATTAATAAGCTATTTGTGGACAATCAATCACTGGTATTGGGATATTCTCCACAGTTCTCGGATTATGTGGATGATGTTCAGGCTAATGGTGGAATATACGAAAGCTATATACTTGAAGGCTCAAACAACTTTAGAATGGATCCGGAACAGTTTATGGATAGGATGGATAGAGGACATTCGCTTTTCTACCTTGACAATCCAAACAATCCCACTGGCCAGGTCATAGATGTGGAGGACTTGGAAAAAATCGTAACTAAGGCAGCTGAGTATGACAGACCGGTAATAATTGATGAAGCATACGGTGACTTCATTCCAAAGGAACTTTCTGCCGTATCATTGGTCAATAAGTTTAACAATCTGATCGTGATTAGATCACTGTCAAAGGGAATAGGACTAGCGGGAATCAGAGCGGGTTATATTGTAACATCAAAGGAGATTGCAGAACAGTACCGAAAAATATCAAACCCGTATGAGATGAACAGTATTGCCAGGCATCTAGCGGAGGCTGCAATACAGGATACGGATTTCATGACGGATTGTTGTGAAAAGATCATACTCATAAAAGGAAAATTTATTAAGGCCTTAAGTAAGTTGCAGGTGCTGGAGACCAGTGAATCGGTGCCTATTATGACTTTGAAGCACCCTGACAATGGAACTGATCTTGAAAAACTTCTGCTGGATCAAGAAATTAAATCAGTATCTTGCAAGGAATTTGTGGGACTTGGACAGAATTATGTAAGACTTATGATCAATCCAGATATCGACAGGCTAATCGCTGGAGTACAAAGAGTAGAGGATCAAGTAAAGTAGATGAAAAAAGGGAGCGTTTAAATTGAAATATGACAGATGTATGGAGATAGTTGAAAGAGATGCCAAGGTTTACTCGGACTTTGCAAGAATACCATACTACCCTCTGGCGATTAAGAGAGGTAGAGGGGCAATTATTGAGGATATGGATGGAAACAAGTTCATAGATATGCTTTCTAGTGCATCATCCCTGAACACAGGACACAGCCATCCTAGAATTACAAAGGCGATTACAGATCAGCTCGAAGACTTTATAAGCTATACAGCTGCATATACATACTCTGAGCCTCTCATATCCCTGGGAGAAAAACTTTGCAGAATAACTCCTGGAGATTTCGAGAAGAGAGTCGTATACGGACTGTCCGGGTCTGATGCCAACGATGGAATGATAAAAATGGTAAGAGCATATACTGGTAGAACCAAGATAATATCCTTTGTGGGTTCCTACCATGGATCAACGCTGGGGTCATTATCATTATCTGCAATCAGCTTGAATATGAGGAGGAAAATCGGACCGCTTCTACCTGATATATCCCATATCAAGTATCCTGACTGCTATAGGTGTTCCTATAGCAAGGAAAGTGACAGCTGCAGCCTGGAATGCTTAAGGGATTTTAAGGAAGCGCTTAAGACGTACATGCCACCAGAGGAAATTGCAGCTGTTGTGATGGAACCAATCGCAGGTGATGCAGGGTTGATTGTCCCTCCTGGAAAGTACGTAAACGAACTCTACAGGATTTGCAGGGAAAACGGCATCCTTTTCGTAAGCGAGGAGGTACAGCAGGGTTTTGGAAGAACTGGGAAATGGTTCTGCATTGAACACTTTAACGTCGTACCTGACATAATCGTAATGGGAAAATCTATGGCATCAGGAGTTCCTTTAAGTGCAATAGTGGCAAGGAAGGAAATCACCGACTCGCTGGGTCCGCCGGCTCACCTTTTTACAATGAGCGGAAATGCGCTATCATGTGCAGCTTCGGTGGAGACCATAAATATAATTGAGGAAGAAGGGCTGCTTGAGAGATCCAGGGAATTGGGTGATTACGCTAAGGCCCGGTTCAATGAAATGAAGAAAAAATATGAGTTAATAGGGGATGTTAGAGGAAAGGGTCTATCAATAGGAGTTGACCTTGTAAAGGATAGGATTACAAAGGAGGGGAACAAGGAAGCGGCAGCAAAGATTTGCTATAGGTGCTGGGAAAAAGGAGTGATAGTGATATTTCTAGCTTCAGGGGTTCTAAGGATTCAACCACCCCTTGTAATAAGCAAGGAAGAGTTGGATAGGGCTTTGGATATTATTGAAGAGTCAATACAGGAATTTATTAATAACGAAATACCGGATTCTGTTTTGGATGTTGCAGTAGGCTGGTAATA
>NZ_JBJXRK010000017.1:0-47470 GCF_046224405.1 Gudongella ferriphila
ATTATTTATCAAAAAAATAAAGGGCTTAACCCTTTATTTTTATCCCTTAACTATTTCAACTCCTGAGCTGGTTCCTATCCTTGTAGCTCCTGCCTCCATCATTGCAACAGCCGTCTTGTAGTCTTTCACTCCACCAGATGCCTTGACTCCAAGCTTATCACCTACAACAGACCTCATGAGTCTTACATCCTCAAGAGTTGCTCCACCCGTGCTAAAGCCTGTGGATGTCTTAACATAGTCCGCTCCAGCTTCCATTGCAATCTGGCATGCCATTTTTTTCTCATCATCTGTCAGTAGCGCCGTCTCTATTATGACCTTTACCAATGCCTTTTTGTCAGCTGCTACCACTACAGCTTCAATATCCGCCCTTACAAGGTCCAGGTTTCCATCCTTAAGAGCCCCAATATTTATTACCATATCAACCTCGTGAGCCCCCATGGCTATTGCATCCTTTGTTTCAAAAGCTTTTGTCTGAGGTGTGTTTGCTCCCAGCGGAAAGCCAATTACAGTCGCTACCTTGACCTCCGTATCCTTTAAAAGCTCACTGCAATACCTTACATATGTTGGATTAACACATACAGCTTTAAACTTGTTTGCCTTGGCTTCTTCACACAAAAGTCTTATTGAGTCCTTTGATGTGTCGGCCTTTAAGGCTGTGTGATCGATTATGCCTGCAACATCTATCATTATCTCACCTCTCGTCTACAATTTTGGAACTATTTTATTATTTCGACCATGTCTCCATTTCTAATTCCTGCAGCATTTCCTTCCTCTATATCCACGTGCATTTCCAAAGCGTAGCTTGGATGTACCCTGACAAGAACGTTGTCGAATACAAGACCTCTTGGTCCTGGCACCTTGATGCTGACTATTTCTCCATCCTTTACTCCAAATTCCTCTCCATCCTTTGTGTGCATATGGATGTGTCTTGCAGCTACAATGGTTCCCTTATCGATTTCCACTTCACCCTTGGGTCCAGTTATCTTAACGCCTGGTGTATCTACAACGTCTCCGGAATTTCTGATCATTGGAGCAACTCCCAGTGTAAATGCATCTGTTATTGAAACCTCAAGCTGAGTGTCTGGTCTAACAGGCCCAAGAATTCTAACGCCTTTGATGGTCTTCTTTGGTCCTACAACATCAACCTTCTCTTCGCAGGCATACTGTCCTGGCTGAGAGAGATCCTTCATTTTGGTCAGTTCATACCCCTCACCGAAAAGTGTGTCCAGATCCTTCTGGCTAATATGAATATGTCTGTTGGATAGTGCTATTGGCAATGTTTTTTTCATCATAACCCTCCTAGTTTATAGTTCATACATTAATTATACCCCTTTTAACCAGGTTTTTCAAAGAGATTGTCAAATAAATGCTAAACTTGCAAAAACTCCCGTCAAGGTGACGGGAGTATATGTTTTAGCTAAATGAATCTTCTCAAATACTTCATAAGGTATTTTAGAATTACCGTATGCAATGGAATGCTTATAAGTGCTGCCAATACTCTTGTGGGCAAAAGGACTATAAAGCCTCTTCCATACAAGGTTGACAACCAGTAGGTGTTAAGCCCCAAAGAAACCACAGCTGTAACAGTCAATACAGCAATCAGTATATTCTTGTAGGAATAAACCTTGTCCAGGTCCCTTTCTCCCTTAAATCTGTAGAACAGAAGTCCAGGGATAACTCCCCACAAAATTGAGCTCAGTGTAAAACCCGGATGATAGGGACCCTGCGGATTAATCAGAAAACCGATGATATCTGCCGAGAATCCTGTTAGTCCACCTACAAGGGGACCAAACATCATACCCGAGAGCATAAGGGGTAAATCCCCAAAACTGATCCTTAAGGCTGCTACCCCAGCAAGGGGAACCATCACGTAGGCAAATCTTGTCATTACAATTGAAATTGCAACCAGAAAACCTGCCTTAACCATTGTTCGAACATTGATTTTTGCTGCTTTCCTTTTCATTTTAATCTCCTTTCTTTAACTGACAGCTACTGCCAATTAAAGAAAGTATCTTTAATTGTCAGCGGATGCGGCAAAGAATCGCAGAAAATTTCTTTCGTCAACGGGCAACTTCCCATCCCGAGGCACTTAACGCTCTTTACCTACTCTGTCATACTGAAACAATTCAAGTCCTAATTATACACCATACAGGTATTAATGTAAACCGTCCAGTTACCACAAAACCTGCATAAGCTAGTATCTTTTATTGCTCTTAAATCTCCCTATGCCATATTTACCCTTCTTGTAGAGGATATACCCAATAAGCTGTGCCAGAGTTAGGTATTTGATGAAGCTTACCCCAATCTTGCCTGCTATGTTAACAAAAAATGGTTCAGGTAGCATTTGGATCAGTAAATCGGTTTTTGGGTTCAATATCCAAAGGTCATTGTCAAAAAATATTTCATGAAAGACAGTGAAGTATCTTGTAAAGTCTGTGACTATTAGAACTCCAAGCAGAATCAGTAAAAGATGATTTGCAAAAATGCCAAGAGTCATCCATTTTCCTATAAAACCAGCCTTTTCCTTGGAGAGAAACCAGAAGACTATCCCCAGGCCAACCAATGCCGATACAAGCTTTATTAACCTGGCAAGCTCGTAAAGATCCAGTACATCCTCCATATGATGTATTTCCCGTTCATTGAAATGCCTGTCAAGGGCATCGTCCTGATTTCCCTTCAGATAGGCTATAATATCCTTTGATACCACTTCAAGCTCCTCTTCTGTCTTGCCTGTAACCTCATATACCTTGTTTTCATCGAAGGATTCCATATAATAGTCCAAATTGTATGTATTTTCTTCTATAGCCATAACTAAAGCTATAAGTGATAAGGCTATAACCAATACTATAACCAATAGTGTCTCCGTTACTTTCAATTTCTCCACCTCTTTTTAAAAAATCTGATGGACTCTGGGGATTTTCCCCTTTCCATCAGATTCTATTTGTTGGATAATTAAGGCATGGATATCTAAATATCCGCCGGTAACTCCCAATTGTGGTATACTTCCTGAACATCATCGTTGTCTTCAAGCATATCAATCAGCTTCTCCATATTTTTGATATCCTTTTCCTCTTGAAGTGTAACCATATTCTGGGGTAGATAGGTCAATTCCGCAGCTGCAAAGCTGTATCCGGACTCCTGAAGACCATTTCTCACCACGTTGAAATCTGAGGGTTCCATAATTACTTCAAACCCATTCTCATCCGCCTCAAAATCCTCTGCTCCCAGTTCAATGGCAAGCATTGTCAGTTCATCCTCATCTATTGATTCTGACGTCTCAATTGCTATAAAACCCTTTCTGTCAAACATAAATGAAACTGAGCCGCTTTGACCTAGATTACCGCCGTATTTGTCAAAGGCGTGTCTAACATCAGATGCTGTCCTGTTTCTGTTATCAGTAAGGCAATTGACTATGATTGCGGTGCCAGATGGTCCATAGCCTTCATAGATAATCTCCTCATAGCTGTCAGATCCAGCTTCTCCAATTCCCTTCTTGATAGCCCTTTCAATATTGTCGTTGGGCATATTTTCAGCCTTTGCCTTATCAATTGCCGCCTTCAATGAAGGATTGTAGTCAGGATCTCCTCCGCCTTCCTTGGCTGCAACCATAATATATCTTGCCAGCTTGGTAAATACCTTCCCTCGCTTGGCGTCTTCCTTACCTTTTCTGTTCTTGATATTATTCCATTTGGAATGTCCTGCCATATTTCAACATCTCCTTCCCTTAACCTAAATATTTTAGCATATGATTAGGTTAATTTCACTAACTTTTTTTAATGGGAATAGAAAAGTTTGTTTTTCTCTCCATAATGTCCTTTCAGTTGACTGGCATCAAAAAAGCTACCTGTTTCACTAAAGGCTTTTCTTGTAGGAAGGTGGATAATTTCTTTTGTGTTCACTGATTCTGTTCATGTGATCTATCTTTTCCCGTATGTCCTCAGGTGCTTCCCCTGTCCTGATGTAATTGTCCAACTGTTTATATGAAAAACCCATTTCCTTCTCGTCTGTCTGATTTTCCCATAGTCCTGCACTTGGCGGTTTATCAATGATTTCCGATGGTATATCCAACAGCCTGGCCAACTCGAAAACCTCTTCCTTCACAAAGTCAGCTAGCGGCAGCAAATCAACACCACTGTCACCGTGCTTTGTGAAATAACCAACATGAAGCTCGGATTTATTACCTGTACCACAAACCAGATAGCCCATTTCCTGAGCAAAATAATACAGAGTCATCATTCTAATTCTTGGTTTCAAATTGGCTTTTGCCAAAGGGTTTTCCCCTTCAAAGGGAAGAGCTTTAAGATAGGTGTCGTAAACCTGTGAAAGATCTATGCTGGTTACATCAATGTCCAGAGACCTGGCCACAGTCAATGCATCAGCCTCATCCTTGGGATTGCTGTGAATCGGCATAATTACTCCCATTGTTTCATTTGGGAATGCCCTTTTCGCTATCCCAGCCACAACAGCTGAATCAACACCTCCACTTAAACCAAATACAACCCCTTTTGCCTTGGCCTTCCCTACACTTTCCTGAAGCCAGGATACAATGTTGTCAAGCTCCTTTTTCATGTCATTCACTCTATCAACTCCTTCATTAAATGATGAAAATAGACCATTACTGGTCTATTTTTCGGCCTTCAGTGTTGCATAAACACAATCATCCAATAGATATCTCAGATTAAGCTCTTCAGCTTTTGCCACAACCTTGTCATCATAGGTTCCTGGCTGGAAGAAAATCATTTCTATTCCGGCTTCCTTAGCCTCCTCAAGAACTCCAATACTCACCTTGGGCGGTACGACCATATCAAGGACATCAACCTTTTCCGGTAAGGAAGCTATGGAATCATATATTTTTTCACCTTCCAGCTCACTGTAGTTGGGACTTACCCCATATGTTGTGTAGCCCTTTTCCCTGAGTATCTTCCATATCTTATAGCCGTACTTTTCTTTTTTTCCGGAAACACCAACCACAACCCACTTGTTGGAATCCATCATTTCCTTTTTCAGATTCTTATCTGATGTCATCATTATCACCTCGGTTTTCTTTATACCCCACTATTCCCTCCATCTCACACCATCTTTTACTGGAAGATATTTTTCTTCAACAATGTTGTACTCAATATCTCCACTGGTCATATGGAGCATATCTTCCAAAAATCCTCCATAAAGTCCATTGTTCACATACATGTCAATGTTTATTGCCTGCAAATAATCAATCTTTTCAGGTGTATATCCGTTTTCCACGAAATAGTTTTCAATTTTCCCATAGGCTGTGTAATTGATGACCATCCTTAGAAGCTTGAACTTTTCCATCGTTACAATGACTGAGGCCTCCAAGGCAATCTTTGCACCCTTGGTATAGGCCCTAATAAGTCCTCCACCTCCCAGCTTGATCCCTCCAAAGTATCTGGTCACAACCACAGCAGTGTTCCTCAATTCCTCTTTTTTCAGGACCTCAAGGGCTGGTATTCCTGCTGTTCCAGACGGCTCACCATCGTCATTGAACCTCTGGATATTCGAATCCCTTCCAAGTACATAAGCAGATACATTGTGTGTTGCATCCCTGTGCCTTGACTTGATTTCCTGTATGAACTCCTGTGCCTCTTCCTCTGTTGTTACAGGTGCTGCATAACCTATGAAGCGAGACTTGCTTATTATAAATTCATCAACCCCTCTTTTGGCGATTGTCCTGTAGGTTTCGCTCATACCATCAACATCCTTCCACATCACTTTAGAATATATTCATTGAATTTCTCGTAATCAATATGATTTATCGTCAGGGTGAACAGAGTACCTTCTTCAGTATATTCTATGTCATCAACCTGATATTGATTCATTAGGTAGCTGGAGACTGATTGACTATCAAATGGAATAAGCATCTTGACCCTTCTATACTCAAGAGGTAGAGTATCCTGAATTAGATGTTTTAGCTCCTCAATTCCATTGCCATTTTTAGCGGAAATATAAATTGGGTTTTCAGTTTCCATTCCGGCAATATTTAAGCCACTTTCCTCCAACTTGTCCATCTTGTTGAACACGGTCACAATTGGTTTATCAACAGTGTTTAGGTCCTTGAGAAGCTCCATGGTAGTATTGATCTGAATGTCCAGATCCTCGTTTGAAGCATCAACTACATGGAGCAATAGGTCAGCGTACTCAACCTCTTCCAAGGTACCTTTGAATGCCTCGACCAACTTTGTTGGCAGCTTTGATACAAACCCTACGGTATCTGCCAGTAGGTAATCCTGCCCATTGGGCAGCTTTCCAACCCTATGGGCAGTGTCAAGACTGGCAAAGAGCATGTCCTCTACATATACCTGCTTGTTTTCATCAAATCCTTCTTTTTGAACCATCAGTCTATTCATAAGGGTTGATTTTCCAGCATTTGTATAGCCTACCAGTGCAACCATGGGCATTTGAGAAGAAAGTCTTTTCTTTCTCTTGACATCCCTTACTCCTTCAAGGTCCTTCAGCTGCTTTTCGATATTGTTTATTTCCCTGAGTATATGTCTTCTGTCTGTCTCAAGTTTTTGTTCTCCCGGGCCTCTCGTGCCAATTCCAGCGCCTTCCCTGGACAAATAATCCCTGAAGCCGACAAGTCTGGGCAACCTGTATTTCAGCTGAGCCAGTTTTACCTGAAGCTTACCTTCCCTGGATACAGCCCTAAGGGCAAAAATATCCAAGATAAGGTTAGTTCTATCAATTATTTTTCTATTAATTATCTCCTCCAGGTTTCTTAGTTGAGCTCCTGAAAGCTCATCATTGAAAACGACTGTATCAATTTCAAGATCTTCACAGTATGAATGAATTTCCTCGGCCTTTCCTGTCCCTATGAAGGTTGCTGCATTTATTCTATCCTTCCTCTGTATAACTCGGGCTTCCACCGTTCCACCAGCAGCCTCCACAAGCTCCTCCAATTCATTTAGTGAATCCTCAATATCAATTTTGTCGCTATCAAGCTCTATTCCAACGATTAGCACCTTTTCTCTATTTTCTTCCATTATCATCACTCTCCTGTCAGGATGTCTACAGTATACCATTATTAACGCTTATAGACCAGTCAAAAGCTACCTTCCGTAATCTTATTGTAACCTTGCTTTGCTTAACAAAAAAAGTGTTCTGTGGTATAATATGTTATGTTTTTGTAGTCGAAATTTTAGGAGGTCAATAATGTCTACTGAAAATAGGAAAAAAAGAAAACAAAATAGATTCACCCTAGGAAAGGCAATCAAGATACTTCTGGTAATGGTTGTAATTGCTGGTATAATGGCTGGTGGAGCTGTAGGTGCTGCAGTAGTATCCATTTTGGATGAAGCACCGGATATCGACCCAACAACCATTGTAACATCACTTGCTGAGACATCCAGCATATACGATCCCCATGGTAATCTTATTGAGAAGATTCAGGCAGAAGAGCTGAGAACCGTGGTTGGTATAAAGGAGATGCCGCAGCATCTTATTGATGCATTCATTGCCATCGAGGACCATAGGTTTGAGGAGCATCCTGGAGTTGACATCGAAGGAATCGCAGGAGCACTTATTGACAACCTGAGGTCAGGTGGACTAAGAGGTGCCAGTACAATTACACAGCAGCTTGTTAAGAATGTATACTTAAGCAATGATGTCAAACTGACCAGAAAAATAACAGAAGCATATCTGGCACTTAAGGTTGAAACCATTCTCTCAAAAGACCAGATACTGGAAGCTTATCTTAACAGAAACTACTTCGGCCAAAATGCATATGGTGTCCAGGAAGCTTCGAGAACCTACTTCTCTAAGAATGTCCAGGACCTTACCATTGCAGAGTCAGCCTTGCTGGCGGGTATTGTCAAGAGCACAACCCAGTTCCAGCCTTACTACCGTGTTAAGCCAGGTGACTTTGACCCTGAGATCCACTATGAGGTAGGCAAGCTGGATGTACTGGGTGAACCCTATATTGCAGTCTTCAATGAAGAGTCTGTTAAAAGGCAGCGTATAGTACTGGACAGAATGCTGGCACAGGGAAAAATAACTGAGAGCCAATACAATTCAGCCTTGGCCCAGGACATTAAATCAAGCTTGAATCCCGAAGAGAAAAAGCCCCAGGACATCACATCCTACTTTGCCGATCTTGTAAAAACACAGGTTGTAGAGGCTTTGGTAGATAAGCTGGGATACACCAAAGAGCAGGCTGAAAGTGAGCTTTTCACGGGGGGATTATCAATCTATGCAACCATAGACATGGAGATGCAAAAGCAGCTTGAAAATATTTACTCCAATTTTGTTGAAATTCTTGTAGGTAACACTGACGGAATACGAGGTCCTGTCCTTGTGGACTGGAGAATAAACAGTGCGGGGCATGTTCTGGATGAAAGAAATAGGATTGTATACTTCAATAAGGATTCCTTGATGACAGAGGACAACAATCTAATTCTGGAAGAAAGCGAATATCAGATTGAAGATGGTAGCCTTAAAATCAACACGAATAAGATTAATGTCTACCCCACACATTTTGATATTGTTGATTTCTATACAATTGATGATAGAAAGAATCTGGTTGCCCACACAGTTGGATCCATAGTAATACCTGATGGGCAGTTCAGTGTAGATGAAGGTGTAATTACAATAAGCAAATCATACCTAGACAATAACCCTGAGTTCTATCAGACACAGGAAGGAAGATTAATAATCAGCAACAGATACTTCTTCGTACAGGATGAAGGGATAGTACAGCCTCAATCGGCAACAGTTATTCTAGATTACCGAACTGGCCATATAAAGGCGATTATTGGAGGCAGAGATGTTGATGGCTCCAGGATTCTAAACAGGGCAACCGATTCCGCAAGACAGCCTGGATCGGCAATAAAGCCTGTTGCAGTCTATTGGCCCGCTCTGGATAATGGTATGACAGCTGCAACCGCAATAGATGATATACCATTTTACGATGGTAACGGTACCCTCTGGCCAAAGAACTGGTACAACGGTTACAGAGGTCTTCATACACTGAGAAGATCGGTTGAACAATCAGTAAATGTAAATTCAGTCAAGACCGTTCAAAATATCGGTGTAGCTACATCTGTTGCATACCTTGAAAAAATGGGCATTGTAGATAAAGAACATCCTGAAAGGGACAATTTTGTCACCAGTCTTGAAAACAGGGTTACCAATGATGAAAACCTTTCGGCATTGGGACTTGGAGGAATGACCAACGGATTGAGTCCCCTTGAATTGACTGCAGCATATGGAGCCATAGCAAACAATGGGGTGTTTGTGGAGCCAATATCCTTCTCCAGGATTATTGACAGAAATGGAAATGTTCTTCTGGATAACACACCTGAAGAAACAATTGTAACATCACCTCAGGTCGCCTACATCATGGGAGATATTATGAGGACAACCGTTTCAAGTGGAATAGCCGGCAGAGCCAGAATGTCGAACATGGTCGTAGCTGGTAAAACCGGTACCACCCAGAACCAGGCTGATATATGGTTTGTTGGATACACCCCCTACTATGTTTCAGGTACTTGGATAGGAAATGATTCCCCAAGAATCACCCTTTCAAGAAACAGTAGCACGGCTGCTCAAATGTGGCAATATATTAACAACACAATTCATGAAGGCCTTGAAAGCAAAACCAGCTTTGAAAGACCAGATGGTATAGTCTCTGCAAGCATATGTTCTCAGTCTGGATTACTGGCAACACCGCTTTGCTCAAATGATCCAAGAGGTGTTGTAAGGACTGAAATATTTGCCAATGGTACTGTTCCAAAGGCATACTGCGATATGCACGTAGAGGTGAAGGTAGATGTTACAAACGGTAAAATTGCCAATGAATACTGTCCTGATGAAGATGTTGCGACTAGAGTGTTCATAAAGAGAGAGCCTCTATATGATCCAAGTGAGCACAATGGTATAGTTCCAAGTGATTACAACTACCAGGTTCCTACAGAGGTTTGCGATGATCATGATGAGACAACAGTAATAGAAAATCCAGTTCTGGACTGGCTAAACGAGTGGTTCAACAACAATAACGGGGAAAATCCTCCTACCACGGACCCTGAAACCACTGGAAACAATGGGAACGGAAATGGAAACGGAAATACCCCTCCTCCAGAAGGTGAGGATGGCAACAACTAGGAAATCCATAAGAGAAGGGCATGAAATCAACTGATTTCATGCCCTTCTCTTGTTTCGAATTGAAAATTGCTCTATTTCTCTGCAGCCAGTACTACCTGATTCAGCAGAATTGTTGTTGTAACACTGCCAACTCCTCCAGGTACAGGAGTTATCATTGATACCTTTTCAGAAACATTTTCGTAGTCAACATCTCCGCTCAATTTTCCATCCTCTGTCATCCCAACTCCAACATCTATGACAATTGAATCAGGATTGAAGAATTCCTCACCAAAGAACTTTGGTTTTCCAAGGGCTGTAACAACTATATCTGCATCCTTTGTTATCTCTGAAAGCTCCTTGGTTCTTGAGTGACAGATTGTAACTGTTGCATTCTTTTCAAGAAGCATCATTACAAGTGGCTTTCCAACAACCATGGACCTGTTTACAACAGCAACCTTGCTTCCTTCCAGTTGAATGTCATTGTAGATCAGGATCTCCATTGCAGCTTTAGGTGTACATGGAGCAAACCCAGTCATGTTCCCCTCAAAGATCTTTTCAAGGTTAAGTGGATGCATGCAATCAACATCCTTGTCAGGACTGATCGCGCTTCTTATTACCTCTTCATCGATATGCTTGGGAAGTGGTCTGAATAGAAGAATTCCGGATATTTCTTCGTCGCTGTTAAGCTCCTCCATCAAAGCTACAAGCTCTTCTGTGGTCATTGAGGTTTCCCTCTCATATACCTTTGCCTGGATATCGATCTTTTCGCAGGCTTTGATTATACTCTTTTCATATGAAACATCCCCTGGATTGCTTCCAAGTCTTATGATCCCAAGAGTCGGAACTATACCCTTTTCCTTTAATGCTGCTATTCTTGTTGCCATATCTTCCTTAATGCTAGCTGCGACTACATTTCCCTTCAATATTTCAGTCATGCCAAACCTCCTTGTGATTTTGTTAATATAATTATAACATAGAAAAAATACAAAAGCACCCCACGGGGTGCTTTAAAGTCTTATCTAATTGATGACTCTTCTTCCTGTTACATATCTTTGGCTGTAGTAGCCTGAATTGATAGTATCTATTCTTACCTGTCTTTTCCCAGATGATGCATGAATCATATTTCCATCACCTATGTACAATCCGACATGTGAAATGCCTCTACCTGTAGTATTGAAGAATACCAGGTCTCCAGGTACCAGCTGAGATTTTTCTACCTTCACTCCAGCAGACCCCTGAGAGAATGATGTCCTAGGAAGAGTAATCCCCAGTTCACTCCTAAACAAATAATACGTGAACCCTGAGCAATCATATGCGTTGGGTCCAGCTGCTGCATATACATATGGCTTTCCAATTTCCCTGTGTGCAGCTTCCAATATTTTTGCTATCGCTGCCCCTGATCCTCTCTCGGCTGCTCTTGATGCCTCTTCTGTGGTCTTAAAAAGAGTAACTGCAGCTTCCTCCACAAAATAGCTGATCATGTTTTCGTCAACTATTTCAAACTGTCCATTTTGGAAATTCTTCACGGAAACAACTCCACCCTTTATAAGCACCAGGGTATTTTCACCGTTATTGAGAACCCTTGTTATGTTTGACATCCCGTAGGATATGTTATCCTGAATCTTCCTCTGAGTCTTATCCATTGCTACATGTCCAATGTGAAAGCTCTCTGCTGTAATGAAATACCCGAAATTCTCATCATAGCTTGCCATTACAAGCTCCTCGCCAGGCTGAATTTCCTTTACAACCTGTGAACTGCTATTTGCATCCTTGTACATTACAGTAGGTTCCTTGACAGTATATCTGTCTGAGCTTCTGGTTGTTCTTATCATTACATTCTTTGGTATGCTATAATATGTACCATCCTTCAATACTTGGTAGGAATCGCTTCCTTCCTTGGCTACTGTCACCGTCTCTTCCTTTTGGAAGGTTATCTCCGTCGCCTGTTCATTCATAAGTGCAAAGCTTTTTACAAATACACCTGTGTCTTTAAATCCAACTCCCATTAGCATGCAAAGCGCCAAAATCTTGAAAGTCAGTTTGTGTTTTCTATTGTGCAATATGAACACTCCCTTATTTTCGATTAGTCTCATAAAGGTATTATATTACAAGGGAGTCCTCATTTCAATGAAATATTTACAAAACGGTTACAAAGTTAAGTTCTTGGTGCATAAAATGTTCAATTTTAAACAATCATATGCTAAATTTTTTATTAGATCCATAGAGAAAACCTCCGGGTATCTCCCAGAGGTTTTCATGCTTGAGTAAGTCTATAAGCCGTGTTCTGTTTCTATGGTCATCTATCTAGGTCTGCTGTTACCAGCAGACTCATGCGACCTACCTTTGGAGCGGCAACGAGCAACTGCCTTTTTGTGCTCCCTTTTGGTCTTGCTCCGGATGGGGTTTACAGAGCCACCTAGTCGCCTAGATGCTGGTGAGCTCTTACCTCACCTTTCCATCCTTACCATTTCTGGCGGTCTATTTCTGTTGCACTATCCTTAGGGTTGCCCCCACTGGACGTTATCCAGCATCCTGCTCTACGGAGCACGGACTTTCCTCATGTCTTGGACATGCGACCATACAACTTACTCTATCTGTATTATATCATAAATAGGGTATATTTAAAACCTAAATGTCTTCCTGCTCCAGATCATGGTATAGAATCCTCCCGCAATTTTCACAGGTAACAACCACTTTCCCCTGCTTTGCTTTTTCAACAATCTTTTCCGGTATGTGCATATGACATCCAGTGCAAACATCTTCCTTCATTTTGGCTATTCCAGAACCCTTTCTTCTGCTTATATCATGGTATTTGGTAAGTAGCTTCTCCTCAATTGATCCTTCCAGGTTTTCAATGGTCCTTTTCTCCACTTCAATCCTCATGCTGAGCTGGGTAATTCTATCATCCACAATGCTTATCTGATGAGCCAGATTTCTTTTGGTATTGGACTTTAGCTTGCCGGTCTCATCTATCTTAATCTCATTTTCCTCGTTTATGCCCATGGTGTCAATAATTTCATCCTCAAGGGTATCAACAAGATTCTTGTGATATTCCTTCTCCTTTTCAAGGTGTTCCAGCTGCTTAATATCTTTTACTGATCCATTGTAAAGGTTTGCTTCAGCCACCCTATACTTTTCCTTGTGAATATCAGCTTCCTGCTCCAGCTTTCTTAGATGGAGTCTGAGGTCTTTCTTTTTTTTCAATAAGTTTTCGTACCTTCTCTCAAGATTCTGGTGATCCTTTTCCAACTTTTGCAATTCAGCTCTTTCTTGCAGAAGTTTCAACTCATTTTCCATGGAAAACAAACTCTTACGGTGTATCTCAATTTCCCATAAACTGGATAGATCCAACATTGGAAGTCCCCCTATCTAATAGCATTCAAAGTTAAATGAACTGTCTTCGTAAACTTCAATTTTGATCTTTCCTTCGGTGTATTCAATTAGCTTTTCTTCAATAACAGGGAGAATAATTCTCTCGGTGCCGTAATGGGTACCATCAATGAGGACAATCCCTTCCTCATAGGCCAGCTGGGCATCGTGATACTTAATATCTCCAGTTATATATACCTTTGCATCCTTTTGGGCTGCTTCCCTTATGAAATCTGCACCGGTTCCTCCGCAAACAGCAATTTTTTCAATCTTACTCTCACAGCTTCCATATACCCTGAGACTATCAAGCTGAAGGACCTTCTTTGTCATATTTGCCAATTCATTAAGTGTTGTCCCCTCTATCTCCCCAACTCTGCCATAGCCATAGGTCTTGCCTTTATTTAATAGTGGATAGACGTCCAAAGCAACTTCCTCATAGGGATGCTCCTTCTGGATCAGGTCCAGGGTATTCTGAAGATACTCTCTGTTGACGATGGTTTCTATTCTTGATTCAGTCACTGACTCCAATACATCCGTGATTCCCAAGTAAGGATTCGACCCCTCCAGTGGTCTAAATCTTCCAGTTCCATCCACTGAAAAGCTACAGTCACTGTATTCTCCCATGTGGCCTGCTCCAGATGCTGACAATGCATCCAGTATGTTCTTTTCATGTGTTTTGGGTACATAAACTGCTACCTTTACCAGTTCCTCACTCTTGGAATAGCTCAAAACCTTGGGTTCCCTCATCCCAAATAACTGAGCAAGCCTATCGTTAATTCCACCTTCAGCCAGGTCCAAATTGGTATGTGCATTATAGATGACAATCTCGTTCATAATTACACTTCTTATGATATTTCCCCTGTAGCCGTTGAACACAAACCTGTCCATGGGCTTGAATATAAATGGGTGGTGGGTTATGATCATATTCATGTCTTGTTCAATTGCTTTTTTCACTACACTATCAGTGATATCCATGGAAATGAGAATTCCATTAATTTTCTGGTCAGGGCTTCCAATCTGAAGACCCGTATTGTCCCATGAGTCCACAAGACCTTCTGGTGTCCACTTTTCAATTTTACTTATTATTTCAGAGGCTTTCACCTTTAAAGCACCCCCCTGTAATCTCTCACTATCTTTTCAAGCTCCATGAGTCTGGTCTTGCTTTTATCTCCTGGATTATCCCTTAAGCTGACAATTATCTTTTCATTTATCCTCAACCTGGTTTCCACCAACTCTTTAATCAAGGGGTTTTTCTTCTTCAACAGCACAGGGCTTATCTCATAATCCAGCTCCTTGGCAAATTTCTGAAGACCGCTTTTGGCAACAATGATTTCATAATACTTGTCCCCTTCTTTTACAATATCCTCATCCACTATCCTAAAACCAGTTCCATGTAGAAATTTCCTAAGCTCCACTGATCCTACCATTGGCTGAAGAATCAAATTATTGATGCTTTTAGCTGTATCCATTGATTTGGCTATTATCTCCGTTATGAGTATCCCTCCCATTCCTGCTATTATGGCAGTATCAACCTCAAATGGAAGGATCGGCTCAAGGCCATCACCAAGTCTAGCCTTGATATCTTCATCTAGATTCTCTTCCCTTATATAGTCTAGGGTCTTCTGCAGAGATCCCTTGCTGATGTCAGTAGCGATAACAAGCTTACTGATTCCTTCATCTATAAGATACTTGGGCACATACCCGTGGTCGGTTCCTATGTCTGCGACTATTGAATTTTTTGGTACAAAATCAACTATTTTTTTTAGTCTAGGTGATAGGTTCATAATATCTCCTTTTCATAGGAATAAGATTCGCAAAGCGAATCTTATTCAAGAAAGTCCTTTAATTTTTTACTTCTGCTTGGATGACGAAGCTTTCTCAATGCCTTTGCCTCAATCTGCCTAATTCTCTCACGGGTTACTTCAAACTCCTTGCCAACTTCCTCAAGTGTTCTTGCCCTACCGTCATCCAGTCCGAATCTTAGCTTCAACACCTTCTGTTCTCTAGGAGTCAAGCTGTCCAATACATCAATAAGCTGCTCCCTTAGCATTGTAAATGTAGCAGCGTCTGCAGGTGCCAAGACGTCCTCATCTGGAATGAAGTCCCCCAGGTGACTGTCTTCCTCTTCCCCAATTGGAGTTTCCAGAGATACCGGCTCTTGAGCTATCTTCATTATTTCTCTTACTCTTTCCACATCCAGATTCATTTCCTGTCCTATTTCCTCCGGGGACGGATCCCTACCTAGCTCCTGAACAAGCTGTCTTTGAACTCTAACAAGCTTATTTATTGTTTCAACCATATGCACTGGTATCCTTATGGTCCTTGCCTGGTCTGCTATTGCACGTGTAATGGCCTGTCTAATCCACCAGGTAGCATAGGTGCTGAATTTAAAGCCCTTCCTATACTCGAACTTCTCAACAGCCTTCATAAGACCCAGGTTTCCTTCCTGAATCAGATCAAGGAACAACATTCCCCTTCCAACATACCTCTTGGCAATACTCACCACAAGCCTCAGATTGGCCTCTGCCAGCTTTTTCTTGGCCAGCTCTTCCCCTTCCTCCATTCTCATGGCAAGGTCGATTTCCTCTTCGCTGGTGAGCAAAGGAATCTTTCCGATTTCCTTAAGATACATCCTTACAGGATCATCTACGCTTATTCCCTTTGGTACCGAAAGGTCTTCCTTGACTTCGTCATCATCGTCATCATCATTGTCCAGCTCTTCATCCACTACCTTATCGATATCCTCATCGCTGTCGTCATCATCATCAGCCAGAAGGATTTCTTCATCCTTTTCCCCCATAATATCAATATCGCTGTCCTCTATCCTCTGATAGATTTCATCAATTTCCTCTGGGTCCAGATCTACAGCCTCCAAGGTGTCCATAATTTCCTTATAGGTCAATAAGCCATTCTTTTTACCCTTGTCCAATAATTTCCTTTCGGCCACTTCTTTATTTGTGAAATTTTTTTCAGGGTTCTTAGTTGTATCGTTCAATTTATTTCCTCCCTACTTACTAATGAATTAATTTTCCTGTTAAGTTCATCTATATTGCTCAGCAACTCAAGAAATCTTACCTGGTCCTCTCCACTTTTTTCAAGCTTTTCCATTTCTGATAAAACATAATTTCTCTCACTGATAAGCTTATTGTGTCTTATTGTCCTAATTAAGTCCTCGATTACCCTCTCCCAGTTAGTTGCCTGGAACATTGGTTGATGGTCCAAAATATCGTTGAACTTTTTACTGCTCATCTGGTCTTGGGATAATTCCTCCCGCAATGCTTCCTTGTCTATTTCATCTGATTTTTTGTATGTTTCAGATATTATCCTATAGCAGAATCTACAATCCATATCCTGAAAATCATTAAAATCAATTCTTTTTGATATCCTTTCGAAATACTCTCTGTCAAGTAGGATAAATCCTATCAGGTCCATCTCCGCCTTCAAATGAGCAGGCGGAAGCTTTGTAACCGCAGGTTCAAAAGAGATACTCTCTTTGAACCTCCTTTGGGACTTTTGTCTTCCACGGACTTCATTTTCTATGGCTTCCCTTGAAACTCCTGTTTGGGAGGATATTTTGTCTATATAGACATCCTGCTCCACAGGAGATTTCATATCCCTGATTATCCTCGCAACCTCTTTCGTGAAATCAATCTTACCTTTCGGTTCCTCAATATTATATTGCTCTTTCAGTATATATACCTTGAAATCAACATAACTTAACGCAGTATTTATCTTTTTTTGAAAACCAGCCTGTCCATTTTCCCTGATAAAGTCATCAGGGTCCATTCCCTCGGGTAATACCACAACCCTTGGATCCACTTCAAGTTCCCTAAGTACATCAATAGCCCTAAGGGTCGCTTTTATTCCAGCCCTGTCCCTGTCATAGCAGATGAAAACCTCTTCACCATAACGCTTGAGGAGCTTTCCCTGGTTACTTGTCAGAGCAGTACCCAGGCTGGCCACAGCGAAATTCACTCCTCCTGAACAAAGGGATATTACATCCATGTATCCTTCAACAAGCAGGATTTTTTTCCTGTCTGAATTTCCTGCAAGAAGGTTTAAACCATATAGATGATAGCCTTTATTGAAGACCTTTGTATCAGGAGAGTTAAGGTATTTTGGTAAATTGTGGTCCAGTACCCTTCCACCGAAACCGATGACCCGACCCCTTGTATCGATGATCGGAAAAATCACCCTGTTTCTGAATTTATCGAAATATCCGGACCCATCCTTTCTTATTCCTGCCAATCCAGCCTTAAGCATCTCATCCTCAGTGAAGCCCTTTTCCAAGAGATGCTTTATTAAGCCATCCCATTTTTCAGTTGCAAAGCCAATTCCAAACTTCCTTGCTATTTCTGCCGTAATACCTCTTTTGGCAAGATACTCACGAGGTTTCTTGTTACTCATCAGATTATTATGGAAATACCTTGCAGCCTCCTTGTTCATATTGTATAGAGTGTTTTTCTCCTCACTGTCTTCCCTGTTCAAGTTTTCCTCCCAGGGAATTCCATATTTGTCTGCAAGAAATTTCAATGCATCCACAAAATCAAGATTCTCCCTCTTCATAATGAAGGATATCCCATCTCCACCTTCTCCGCATCCAAAACAGTGATATATCTGCTTTGATTCAGAAACCGTAAAGGAAGGAGTCTTTTCATTGTGAAACGGACACAATCCTACATGATTTGAGCCCGATTTTTTTAGATGAACATATTCTCCAACCAACTGGACAATATCCATCTGATCCTTGACTTTTTCAAGGACATCTTCGTTTGAATAAGACATTCTCTCACCACTTGTCTAATTTAATATTAACTCTTGGAAACTATCTAATATTTGCCCCATGGCTTGGGTACGAACAGATCCATATACAGATTAACTATATACCTGTCCGTCATTCCTGCAATATAATCACAGATAATGTCCTCCTTCTCCACCTCTACACTCTTATATATACCCAGATGTTCAGTGGGAAGCCTATGAAAGTTTTTTCTGTAATAATTATAGAGTACCTCTATGATGTATTCTGCCTTGTCATCCTCTTTTTTCGCTTCCTTGTTGAGATAAACATTGTCGAACATGAACGTCCTTAGCTTGTTGGTCTTTTCACCAATAAGTTGGCTCATGGCCAGCCTGTCCCTGTCCAAATTGTTTTCAATAAGGTCAACAATCATGGTATTGATTCTTTCTCCGTGTGTGTTACCTAAAACCTCAATGCAATCGGCAGGTAGGTCCTTTTCACCAATTACTCCGGCCCTTATGGCATCATCTATGTCGTGGTTTATATAAGCGATTCTATCTGCGAACTTTATTATCTGTCCTTCCAAGGTTTTTGACACATTATCCCCAGAATGATTAATTATACCTTCCAATACCTCGTATGTCAAATTCAATCCCTGTCTCTTCTCGTTTCCTTCGAGAAGCTCCACAACCCTTACGCTTTGTTGGTTGTGCCTGAAACCCCTTGGGTTAACCCTGTCAAGTACATTCTCGCCAGTATGCCCGAATGGTGTATGTCCAAGATCATGAGCCAAAGCAATTGCCTCCACAAGGTCCTCATTCAATCTCAATGCCCTGGCCATTGTCCTGGCCAACTGGGCCACCTCAAGTGTATGAGTAAGCCTGGTTCTGAAGTGGTCCCCTTCAGGAGCAATAAACACCTGGGTCTTGTGCTTCAATCGTCTAAATGCCTTGGAGTGAATTACCCTATCCCTGTCTCTTTGGAACTCGGTCCTTATTTGACATTTTACTTCCGGTACCTTCCTACCTGCTGTGTTCATACTTAGGCATGCTCGAGATGAAAGTGTCTGAAGCTCAATATGTTCAAACTGCTCGCGAATATTCATTTTCCACCTCCATTTTCCCATATATATATATTCAACACAGGTCTGGAAAATCCTTCTTTTTTATAAAAAAACATCAATTTTCTAAAGGCAACAAAAATAGAAGCGCTCCTTGGAACGCTTCATTTAAACATTATTTCCAGTTTGAAGTTTAAAACATCTTATCCCCAAACTCATTTGTCATATGTTCAATTATTATAGATGCTGTTTCCTCTATTGCCCTAGCTGTTACGTCAATGATTTCACAGCCCAAATCCATCATGATATCCATTGAGTATTCAAGCTCCCTCTGGATCCTTTCAACACTGGCATAGTTTGCAGAATTCTTCAGACCAAGGGCCTTCAGCCTTTCAGACCTTATTTCTATAAGCTTCTTGGGATCAGCCACCAGACCAATAATTCTTCTTCTGTCCTTCTTGTACAGCTCCTGGGGAACATTTACCTCAGGTACCAATGGGACGTTGACAACCTTGAAGTTCTTATGGGCAAGGTACATGCTCAGGGGAGTCTTGGATGTTCTGGATATTCCCACAAGACATATGTCCGCCTTCTCAATACCTCTTGGGTCCTTGCCATCATCATACTTGACCGCAAACTCCACAGCCTCAACCTTTTTGAAATAATTCTCATCAATCCTTCTGATAAGACCTGCCTCCCGCTTGGGCGCATAGCCCAGAAGCTTCTCAATCGCAAGAATCGGTGGTGACATTACGTCTATTGTCGGAATGTTCTTCTCTTCTCCAAGAGTATCAATCAGGTCCTTTATATCCTTAAGGACAGTAGTGTAAATAAAAAGGCTTTCTCCAGGAACTGCTTCCTGGAATATATTTCTTATCTCATCCCTGTCATCCATGAAGGGGTATTTTTTTATTTCATAATTTTCCGTTATGAACTGCTTTGCAGCTGCTCTCGCTATCAACTCCCCCGTTTCACCGATGGAATCTGATAGTACAAAGACTGTAAGCTTGTTACTCATATTAACCCCCTCCTAGATATTTGTTCCCAACTCGACAAACATCCTTGTAATGTTTGTCTTGGTTATTCTTCCAATAACTTTAAGGTTTCTATTTGAATCACCAGTTTCCTCCACCACAGGCAAGCTGTCTATTTCATGTTCTATCAGTTTGATGGCCGCCTTGAGAATTGTGTCTGATTCCCTGATCACCACAAGCTTCGGTATTCTCGTCATTATCATACCCACTGGAGTCTTGTTAAGGTCCATTCCTCCCACAGCACTTCTCAGAAGATCCTTTCTAGAAATCACCCCTGAAAGGCAGCCGCCTTGAGTTACATATATGGAACCAACATCCTCTGTGAACATATACACCACAGCATCATATATTGTTCTGTCCTCTTCCATTACCACTGGCAGGGACATTACATCCTTGACTTTGATTGATGAAATTCTATTTGCAATAATATCTGTATCTGGCCTTCCCAAATATATATACCCGACCTTTGGTCTTGCATCCAGTATCCCAGTCATTGTCAGAATAGACAAATCAGGTCTGATTGTTGCCCTTGTCAAACCCAGCTTCTTTGCAATGGCGGTGCTTGTTATTGGCTGATTTTCGTTTACTATATCAATTATCTTATTCTGCCTGTTTGAAAGTTGGATAATATCACCGCCTATCTTGCAACAATGTAAGTCAAATCACAGACCTTCATCATTTTTAAGTATATTCTTCTAAGCAGTGACAGCCTATTTTCTTTAAGCTCCTCATCCTCAACCATTACCATTACCTTGTCAAAATAGTCGTTAATTGAATCCTTAAGGGTTCCAAGCAGCATCATGGCCTTGTCATATTCCTTCTTGCTTATGTGGGCTTCTACCTTTTCCTCTATGTTGTTGAAATCATCGTAGAGCTTTATCTCATCAGATGTTAGCAGATCCCGCTTTACTTCCGTTGATTCAGTCTTTGTTGCCATGGTGCTTAATCTATTGAAGGCCGTAAGTATTTCCCCGACATCTTCACTCTCAAACCAGCTGGATAGCTTTTCAACTCTAATTTTCATATCGTAGATATTGTCGCCGCCAGTGCTGATTACAGAGTCCACAACATCATATGGCATTCCGGCATCCAGGAAGAGATTTCTCACTCTTCCCATGAAGAACTCCTTGATTTCTCCTCTAACCTTATTGTAATCACAGGCAAGTCCATTTTCCTCTACATAGATGTACAGTGAAAAGTCAATCAGCTCCAGTAATGAAATGTTGAGCTTCTTTTCCATAATTATATTTATTATCCCAATTGCAGCTCTTCTCAATGCAAAGGGATCCTGGGATCCGGTTGGCTTTATTCCTATTGCAAAGAGACCACAAATTGAGTCTAGTTTGTCCCCAATTGAGAGAATCGCTCCAGCAGTTGTTGTTGGCAGCTCATCTCCAGAGAATCTTGGCATGTACTGTTCATGTATTGCCAAACTTACAATCTCATTCTCTCCGGATTCCTGTGCGTATTCCATTCCAATCTTTCCCTGGAGCTCCGTAAATTCTGTAACCATCTTAGTTACCAGGTCCGCTTTTGATAGGAAGCTCGCTCTTTGCAGATTCTTTTCAGTCTCTTCCCCAACTTCTAGGTAGCCTCCAATTTTTTCAACAAGCCTCATTATTCTGTTGGTTTTGTCATATACAGTTCCAAGCTTTTCCTGGAAGGTCAAGGTCTTTAGCTTTTCAACGTATTCTTCCAGAGGAATGCTCACATCATCCTTATAGAAGAACCTTGCATCCTCCAGCCTTGCTCCAAGAACCTTTTCATTCCCTTTTACAACAGTTTCCTCGTGCTGTGAATCGCCGTTTCTTACAGTGACAAAATATGGCAGAAGCCTTCCCTTGTCATCCAGTACAGGAAAATATCTCAAGTGTTCTTTCATTGGTGTGGTTATTACATCAAAGGGAAGCCCCAAATACTCCTCCTTGATTCTTCCAATTATAGGAGTGGGATACTCCACAAGGTTGGTTACCTCATCCAGAAGCTCCTCGTCCTTCTGAATGGATCCGCCCTTTTCCTTTGCAAGCTTTTCAGCCTTAAGCCTTATGATATCCTTTCTTTCCTCCTGATCGACTATGACAAAGTTATCCTTAAGTTGCTTCTCATAGCTGTCTATTTGGTCTATTTGGATGCTCTGACTTCCAAGGAACCTATGTCCTCGGGTAATATTCCCAGCCCTTATTCCCTCCAGCTCAAATGGTAGGACTCCATTATCCAAAATTGCGACCAGCCATCTGATTGGTCTTGCAAATCTCAGGTTCTTCCCACCCCATCTCATGGATTTGGGAAAAGTTATCCCCTTGATCACTTCTTCAAGACCTTCTTCAAGGACTGATTGCAGTGGCTTTCCACTCTTGTTTACAGCAGCATATATATACTCATCGCCGTTATGATCCATGGTCTTGATATTTTCTTCAGTTACGCCCTGACCACGCATAAAGCCCTGCAATGCCCTTGTTGGATTTCCATCCTGGTCATAAGCGATCTTTGCAGCCGGACCCTTCACTAGATCCTGTTGGCTCTCGCCTTCCTCTGCCATACCTTTTACAATTACGGTCAGCCTACGAGGTGTTGAATAGGTATTGATTGACTGGTAGGACAATCTTTCCTCCTTCAGCAGCTTCTCCATGTTACTCTTCAATTGCCCCACTGCGTCTTTTATATATCTTGCCGGGAGTTCTTCAACTCCAATTTCCAGCAGGAATTCTCTACTCATTGTCCGCACCACCTTTTTTCAATAAAGGATAATCCATTTGCTTTCTCTGATCCAAATAGAGGGAAGCTACGCTTCTAGCCAGATTTCTAACCCTGCCAATGTAATTGGTTCTTTCAGAAACTGATATGGCTCCTCTTGCATCCAGCACATTGAATGTATGTGAGCATTTCAATACATAATCATATGAAGGTATGACCAATTCTTCTGCAATCACCTTGTTGGCTTCATTTTCATAGGTATTGAAAAGCTCCTTTAGAACTTGAATGTCAGCCTTTTCAAAGCTGTACACCGAGTGTTCGTACTCAGCTTTTCTGAATATGTCCCCGTAGGTGAAGTTCTTGTTCCACTGAATATCAAATACATTATCAACGTCCTGAAGGTACATGGCTATCCTCTCAAGACCATAGGTCAACTCTCCAGACTCCAGGTCACAGTTTATTCCTCCTACCTGTTGGAAGTATGTAAATTGTGTTATTTCCATTCCATCCAACCAGACCTCCCACCCAAGACCCCACGCGCCAAGGGTTGGTGCCTCCCAGTTGTCCTCAACAAATCTTATGTCATGCTTGAGCGGATCAATTCCTATTGCTTTCAAGCTATCCAGATAGAGATCCTGAATGTTTTCAGGTGAAGGCTTTAGTATGACCTGAAGCTGATGATGTTGGTAAACCCTGTTGGGATTTTCCCCATAGCGTGCATCCGCAGGTCGTCTTGACGGTTCAACATACACCACCTGCCAGGGTTCCGGACCCAATGCCCTTAAAAATGTATGGGGACTCATTGTTCCCGCTCCCTTTTCAATGTCATATGGCTCCATGATTATGCAATCTTTTTCACCCCAGTAATTCAGTAATTTCAGCATCAAATCCTGAAAATACATAATAACCCCCCTTTATTTTTGAATACAAAAAAACCTCAGCGTCCCTATAGGGACGAAAGGTCTCTTCCGCGGTTCCACCCTATTTAATACCGTTAAAGGTACTCTCTTAAATTGCAATACTCAGAAGCGCCGTTCCCAATGACCGCATACATCCGTTTCCACCTTTACCGGACTCTCTTGGCTACACAGTTACAGGTACTTTCTCCGTCATCGTATAGAATTCAGTTTCGTTTATTAATTTAACAAAATTTCGTCATTATGTCAAGAGCCCGTAACCCATGTCTAGAATAGGCCTTGTTTTATCATGGACAATGACTTCATTTCCCTTACATCCAGGTTGTACAACAGGTAATCAGACATCCTGTTGTGAATACGCCAGAGGGTATTATCGTCAATGTCGAGAAATTGAACATCTTCCAGCTTTGACATCAGCAGATGCTTCATCTGCTGAACCTCCCGGTCTGAGACGGGATATCTGGACTGACCACGACAATTAGTACAAACCAAGCCTCCCTTGGTTTGGTCAAACTCCCATGCTAGAGAGCTTTTCCCTCCACAGGTGACACATCCATCCAGATGGGGCCTGTAGCCTATAAAGCTTGAAAACTTAAGCTCATAGGCAACCATTAAAGGTAGAATGTTTTTTAAGCCCTTCATGGTTCTGATAAACTTTTCCAAAAGCTCAAACAAAACCACATTCTCTTCCTCCATAGGTGTTGACTTGTCTAGGAGCTCCAATGCATAGAAACCAAACAGCATCTTTTCCATGGAGTCGCGAATGGTATAGAATGAATCTATCAGGTCAACGCTCTCTATATAATGAAATGTCCTTCCCTTTCTGAGCTTCCAATTGCTTAATGCAAACACTTCTGTTGAGGCCATAACCCCTGACTTTGGTCTTAGGGCACCCTGAGCCAATACAGAGACCTTCCCCAGCTCCCTTGTATAAATGGTGAGAATCTTACTGCTCTCTTTGTATTTCATTCCTGATATGACTATCCCATTTGTCTCTGACATATTATACCTTTCTATTTATAGCCAAAATATTTCACCTTGTTCGCTTTTTCTCTCCAGTTCTTCTCAACCTTTACCCAGATTTGAAGATTTACCTTGCTGCCCATAAGTTTTTCGATGTCCTCTCTTGCCTGCTGGCCAATGGTCTTTAGCATCCTACCGTTTTTGCCTATTATCATGCCCTTGTGTGAATTCTTTTCACAATAAACATTTGCAAAAACATCGATCAATTCCTTGTCCTCCCTCTGGACAATCTTATCTATATCCACATATATTCCATGAGGGATTTCATCCTCCAGATTCACAAGAGCCTTCTCCCTTATTATTTCAGAAATGATAAACCTCTCAGGCTGGTCCGTTATCATATCATCCGGAAAATACTGAGGCCCTTCAGGAAGCATTCCCTTCAACACTTCAAGGTATCTTTCAATGTTCTCATTGTTCAATGCAGAAATTGGAATTACGTCCTGAAACATTCCCATTTCCTGGTATTTTTTTACAAGTTTATCAATTTGGTCCTTGGTCAGCTTGTCAGTCTTGTTGATCAGTAGCACAATCGGTGTGCTTATTTCCTTGAGCTGCTCCAAAATATAGCTGTCAAGCTTACCCGTCTCCATGCTTTCATCAACCATAAAGGTTACTATATCAACCTCTTCCAAGGTAGTTCTTGAAATCTTCAGCATGTAGTCCCCAAGAATATTTTTGGGCATTTGAATTCCAGGTGTATCGAGAAATACAATTTGAAAATCATCCCCCGTATAGACCATCTGTATTTTGTTTCTGGTAGTCTGAGGCTTGTCGGAAATAATTGAAATCTTTTCTCCAATCACTTGATTGAGAAGTGTTGATTTCCCAACATTTGGTCTTCCTACAACGGTTATGAATCCCGATTTATACATTTTTTTCCTCCTTATCTGCCGACTTCAGGTCTTCAGGTCCAAAGCTATGAGGCAACAGTTCATCCAAATCGTATTCCCTGTAATCCTCCTCTGAATTGGCAATTATTACAGTTGCGTCTTTTCCGAATTCACGAATGACCTGTCTGCATACACCACATGGATACGTGTGGTTGGCGTCTCCTACGATTGCAATCGCTTTAACCTTTAAGTGTCCCTCAGAAACCGCCTTGAATATTGCAGTTCTCTCGGCACATATGGTAGGTGAATATGAAGCAATTTCTATGTTGCATCCATCATATACCTCATTGTCCTCAGTCAGGATGGCAGCACCTACATGAAACCCTGAATAGGGAACATATGCATTCTTCTTTGCCTTCAAGGCTCTTCTGATCAGTTCTTTCTTATCCATTCCAAAACTCCTCTTATTCAATAGTAATTGATGTCCCTGGCTTAACAACCTGAATCCAGGTTGTCCCCGGGGATAATCTGATTTCTTCATTATCCTTGTTCAGATACAGTATTTTTGCCTTTCTGTTATCTTTTACCCATTTTATATCCTCAACTACCCCATGTGAGATAAATTTACCCTCTCCCTGACCTTCCATGGTAATTCCAAGTCTTCCTTCCTTATCCAGTACCCGCATGGAGTTCTCCTGAATTATAATATTATCGGCATAAAGTCCGCTTTCATCTGATTCATCCACATGTCGAGTCCCTTCCTTATATCTTTCATACCTTTGTATTTCGGGATCATAGATATATCTGGTATTGTTTTCATCATTATATGTAATTAGTATGTCTTCTGCTCTTTCACCTGATCTGGGTAAGGATTCCATATCAAAAACAAAACCTTCAAATTCACTGTTTTCCCTGTATCCTCGATCCTCCTGCACCTGTCTGAGAACCTCCATGCTGGAGTACATATTGTTTGGTGCCCGTTTGTGGGACATCCTCCAGAATACCTTGTTTGAGCTGGTAAGACCGTCAATTTCAGCCATGTTAAGATTTCTTACATCAGCTTTCGCCTGTTCACTACCTCCCACATGAACAAAAATTGAGTCAAATTGCCATGCCATTGTAACGAAATAGGGTCTGGCACTTCGTATGGGACCCAGTGAATCCGGTGAATTTATAAGGTACAAACCAAGATATCTGGTATAGGGTCCCTCTACAGGAAACTCATATATTACCTCAGCATCCTTTAAGCCTGACTGCCATTTCGCTTTTGGGTGGTTGTCAAAAACCACTGATATGACCCTGCCATTTACCAGTTCCTCAGCTGCATAAATTCCACTTAGTGGTGATGGTATTCCCGTTGGCTCTGGCTCAGGTTCCTCTACAGGCTCAGGTTCAGGCTCTACAACAGGTTCCTCTATTGGTGTTTCAACAGGTGGAACAGGTTCCTCCTGTCTGCAGGCAGTAAAGCCCATGCTTAACATTACCACCATTATCAGTGCAATCATCCTTCTTATGTCCATTTCCTTCCTCCTAACCAATTATCTGAAATATGAGAATACCCACTAGTATGCCAAGTATTCCTCCTATGATTGTCTCCATTGCTGAATGAATCTTGCCCTCGACACGGCTTTCCGCTACCAGAAATGCCAATCCGAAAACCAGTGTTATTATGAGAAGGTTTTCTGATAGTATTGACACTATTGTGGCTATGCAGAATGCAACTGCTGAATGTCCGCTGACTACTCCACCCTGGAAATGGGTGCCATGTCCTTTATAGAATTTAGATTTTAAACCCACAGTAAGTAGTGCAACTAATATGAGTGCAACAAAGGTAAGGTGTATTGGAGAATTTCTTATCTTTATCAAAACAAGTTCCTTAAAGGGATTGAGTCTCTCAAAAAACATTAGATATCCTACTATGACTGCATTGAATGAAGCTATAAGTACCGCCCCCGCCGACACATCCTTGATTACCCTTGCCAAGGGGTGGTATTCTCTGGTTATCATGTCAATTGTCTTTTCGATTGCAGTGTTTATCATTTCAAGCACTACAACCAGGACCACTGTAATCAGAAGTATCATAAACTCAACCCTTGACAGGTTAAACAGTGTGCTAAGTCCTATTACAGTTATTGCTGCTATATAATGTATCCTTAAGCTTTTTTCAAGCTTCATAGCCGACATTATCCCTGATACTGCATAATTGAAGCTATCGATAAAATCCTTGACCTTCATCAAATACACCTCCTGGCTACTTGAAAATTTGGAGCTCCTTCATAATTGCCTTTTCCTTTTGTCTCATTGTTGATTTATCATCATCAGTCATATGATCGTAACCAATTAGGTGTAAGGTGCTGTGGGCGGTAAGGTATGCCAGCTCTCTTTCAACTGAATGACCAAAATCTTCAGCCTGCTCCATTGCCCTTTCCACTGACAATACAATGTCCCCAAGAATTCTAACTCCAGTTTCAAATTCATCATCAAAGGGAAATGACAAGACATCCGTTTCCTTGTCAATGTTTCTGAACTGATTGTTCAAATCCCTGATTTCCTCGTTTGTGACAAAGGAAACACTTATTTCATAATCAAGCGACATGCCCTCCATCATCAAGGTCGTCTCTATTACCTTTTCCAGCAACTCCTCTGTAGATTTTCCCAACCTGATTTTGTTCTGCCTATTGTCGAATAGAACTTCCATCTTTCTCTCCTTTGCTTATGACTTTTCCGGGTACTCAATTCTTTCATGGTATATTCCCTTTAGCACCGAAATAAAAGTATTCTTGACAGTATTGATTTCTTTTGTGGTTATTGGTGAATGGTCCAGCTGCCCGTCCTCAATTTTCCCCTTGATTATTCTGCCTACCATCAGTTCGATAGCGGTTTCATCCATGTTCCTTATACTTCTGACAGCGGCTTCTACTGAGTCTGCAAGCATCACAATTGTGGCTTCCTTGGATTTTGGTTTTTGGCCACCGTATCTGAATTTATCCTCTGGCAAGGTTTCCCCGTCCTTTGAGGCCTTGTGGTAGAAATAGGACATTAGGGTATTTCCATGATGTTGATCAATTATATCCATAATCTCTCTCGGCAACTTGGTTTCCTTGCCCAGCTTCATACCGTCCTCCCAATGGGAAATTATGATTTCAGTACTCTGTATAGGCTCCATCTGATCATGGGGATTTTCAATGCCAAACTGATTTTCCTTGAAGTAGGAAGGTCTCTTTAACTTCCCAATATCGTGATAATAGGCCCCTGCCTTTGCAAGAAGAGGATTTGCTCCTATTGATGAGGCAGCTGCTTCAGATAGACTTCCGACTATGAGGCTGTGATGATAGGTACCTGGAGCTTCTGCAAAGAGTCTTCTGAGCAAGGGTTGATTGGGATCTGTTAGCTCCATAAGCTTAAGAGGTGTCAACACCTTGAAAACACTTTCCCAAAGGGGCAATGTCCCAAGTGAAACAACTCCTGAGACCAAGCCTCCAATAATTATGGCTCCCCCATTGATAAGTATGTTCCTGGTGGTTATCTCCCCTAGAAAATAATAGCCCAGATAAAATATAAAGCTTATGGCTCCCATATAAATACCATTAAGAAGTACTCTATGCCGTTGATTCTGATGCAAAAGTAAAATGATTCCAGCTGAATTTCCTACTATCATTATTATTGCAAGCTCTCCCGGTATGCTCCATAAAAAGTAGAGCATATACACCAGCACCAGATTTGATATAATGGCTAGACCAGGTCCAACAAGCAGAGTTGCAATTATTGAATTAAATGCTGACGGTATCAAATAAGGGGATACGGTTTCCATTGCCTTGCCAAGAAGAAAAGTTATCATGAACAAGGTGAACATCAGATAAATCAGTCTCCCATTTAGAATTTCCGGGCTAAAATACTTAATATATAGAATCATCGCAAGCAATGGTAGCATTAATTGAATCCATATTCCTATATACCTTGTCCAGGAGCGTGAACCCTCTTCGCCAAGCTCAGCCAACCTAATGATTCTCATCTGTTCTGAGGAAATAGTCTCTCCCTTTCCCACAATTAATTCATTTTGCTCAATCACCACAGGTCTTATGCTTTCTCTGATAAGTTCCATTTGCCTTTCTGTCGCAATGGTATCAACAAACTCATTTGGCTCCATGGCACCCATAAGAATACTAGAAATCAGTAGCTGTTCCCCCTCCTGAAGATTCAATGAACTGACTATGCCATCAATTTCCATAAGTCTGTAACCAAGCTCGTCTTCTTTTATTCCCTGGGCCAGCATTTGTGTGAGAATATCTTCTGATATTGCCTCAACAGTGTTTAGACTGGAAAAAGTAGACTCTATAGCAATTCCATGAACATCAGATGAAAGATCAAGGGGACTGACGGTTTCAAGCTCATCTATTCTTGAGCTTACAGTCAAATTGTTTCTAAGCTTAATGTCCCTAACCAGATCCAGGTATCCTGAAACCTTTGCCTTTGTAGTAATTTGAACAGTAGGTGATATCCTGTATACTGCCTCCATATTGGCCAATGATTCCTCCACCTGAGATTCGTAGGCATCTGTGTCTTCAAGTGCAAAAGGAGCCCTTATATCCTCTGGAGCCTTTTGACCAATCTTCAAATTGGCTTGGGAAAATTGTGATTGCGTCACAGCAAAAATAAAAAGAGGCACAAAAAATAACAAAAACACTGTTGTTGCTCTTCCTATCCTTTTGCCAGTTCCCATACCATTAAAGAAGGTTTTCAATACTTTAAGCATATACCACACCCGCCTCGGTCAAGTTTTCAAACTACTTCTTGCTCTCATGGATTTCATAAGCGTTTATAATTCTTTGCACCAGTGGATGCCTAACAATATCCGCACTTGTCAGATTGATAAAATCTATCCCCTTTACATCCTTTAATATTCCCATAACAGTCTTAAGACCTGATTCCTTTCCTCGGATAAGATCTATCTGTGTTATATCTCCAGTAATAATGGCTTTGGAACCAAATCCTAATCTGGTTAGGAACATTTTCATTTGCTCGTTTGTTGTGTTTTGTGCTTCGTCCAATATTACATAGGCAGAATCAAGGGTTCTTCCCCTCATATACGCCAGAGGAGCCACCTCAATCAGCCCCTTCTCAAAAAATTTCAGATATGTGTCCACACCCAATATTTCAAAGAGAGCATCATAAATGGGCCTTAGGTATGGATCCACCTTCTCCTGTAGATCTCCCGGAAGAAATCCAAGGTTTTCACCAGCTTCCACTGCAGGTCTGGTAAGGATTATCCTGTTGACTTCCCTGTTCTTGAATGCCTGTACAGCCATTGCCATTGCCAGATAGGTCTTCCCTGTACCCGCTGGACCTATTCCGAAGACCACATCGTGTTTTCTAAGGGAATCGATGTACCTCTTCTGCCCAAATGTTTTAGGTTTTATGCTTTTACCTGAAGCAGTTATACAAACCACGTCATCAAGAAGTTCCTTTAGGCTGCCTTCCTTACCTGACTTAATGAAGTCAATGGCATAGTTCAGGTCCTGCTCCTGAAGGATATGCTGCTTTTGAACAATATATTTCAACTCATCTAAAAGTCTCATGCTCATTTCTACATTCTCAGGCAATCCTTGGACCCTTATGGCATTATCTTTTATTCTTAGCCTTATGTCCATTTTTTCTTCAATGGATTTTATATTTGAATCAAGGTTGCCAGCTATGGCTTTTATTGTTTTGTCATCATGTATTTCAATAAATCCCTCTTCATTGTTTAATGTCAAACTTATATTCCTCCCTAACCTCTGAAATTTGAATATCAATTAAATAAATCATACCATAGAAAGGTATGCTTTTCTATATATTTAGCTGATGTGTAACCATTTAGTAATAAGTGAAATTCCAAGTTCTCTCCCACTATATAAGAAGGGAAGCAAGTAAACCAAGGTAGATTTTACGATACTCATGCAGGGAAAATACTCGATCAAAGAAGTAGAAGCTTCTATTCGCAGCAAATGAAAAGAAGTCCTAAAAAGGACCTCTCTTTGTTTGCATGCTTTTAGGCTTGCCTAGTATTTCCGAGTAGACAATACCCTTGAGTATATCGTTCTTGATATCAAATATACCCTCTGGGGTTTTCTCAGCTTTTCCTGCTTCTTTTTCAGCAGCTACAGCACTTTCCTTAACTTCCTTTCCCGAAGCTGTTTCAATCACATCCTCGGTGGCATCCTCCCAGTATCGTCCTTCCCTGAAGGTGCGCATCTTCGACTTTTCCAGACGGCTATCAGGTCTTTCAACCTTTTGCCTTGACTCGCTGACCTTAGGTTTAACAGGGGTTTTCCTATCTGGATTCAGCTCATTTTCTATCTGAGACTTATAGTCTTCAAGCGCCTGTCTGAAGTCCTTCCTCCCGGTATTCATACGGGATCTGTCTCCCTTTGGTTGTTGTCTGTTCTGTACACTCCCCTGCCCGGATTTCCTTCTTGCCTGTTCAGCTTTTTTCTTGTCTCTGGAGCTTTTTAAAAGAATGTTGATTATGACCCAAAAGACCAGAATGATTATAGGACTATCCATTTAATCACTTCCTATTTTGTTTCTTTATCTTCGTCAGCTATCTTGGATATTGAATCTCTCATATCTGTATCTGCAAGTATGTTTTTCATATTGTAATAATCCATAACTCCAAGCTTTCCTTCTCTCAAGGCTTGAGCCAGGGCTTTCGGTACATCAGCTTCCGCTTCCACAAGCTTGGCATTCATCGCCTGAACCTCTGCCTTCATTTCCTGTTCTCTTGCTACTGCCATGGCTCTTCTTTCCTCTGCCTTTGCCTGTGCAATCTTCTTGTCTGCCTCAGCCTGCTCCATCTGCAATTTTGCACCAATGTTTCTACCTACATCCACGTCAGCTATGTCTATGGACAGTATCTCAAATGCAGTTCCTGCATCCAGGCCCTTTTCAAGGACTGTCTTTGATATGCTGTCGGGATTCTCCAATACATCCTTGTGAGAACTTGCACTACCAACAGTGGTAACAATACCTTCTCCAACTCTTGCTATTATTGTTTCCTCACCTGCTCCACCAACAAGTCTTTCAATATTGGCTCGAACAGTTACTCTAGCCCTTGCCACAACCTCTATACCATTTTTGGCAACAGCTGCAATTTGAGGCGTTTCGATAACCTTCGGATTTACGCTTACCTGGACTGCTTCAAGAACATTTCTACCAGCAAGGTCTATTGCTGCAGCTCTCTCAAATACCAATGGTATGTTAGCCCTTTGAGCAGCAATCAATGCATCCACTAGGGTGTTTACATTTCCTCCTGCAAGATAATGTGATTCCAGATCATCGATCTTAATGTCCAATCCAGCCTTTGTAGCCTTTATCATAGGATTGATTATTCTGCTTGGTACAACTCTTCTAAGTCTCATACCTATCAATGTTGTAATCTTTACCTTAACCCCTGCAAAGAAAGCGGTTATCCAGAGTCCCACTGGAACAAAAGTGAAGAACAGCATTAATAGAATAATGATACCTATTGCAATTGCGAGTGTGAAAATTAGATCCATTCTAAATCCTCCTTACAAATATTTTTGAACCTTCAACCTTGACGACCTTGACATTTGAGTTTTCAGGTATATAACCTGTCTCTGCCAATGCATCGTACTTCTCTCCATCTATAACGATAAAACCCGAAGGTCGAAGTTCCGATAGTGCAGTTCCTTCCTTGCCCATGAGATCACTCATGGTGTTGGTGCTTAGATATCCCCGTTCACTGTCCAGCTTATTGCTCAATATTATTCTGTTGAGAAACTTGCTCTTGTAACCATGTTTTACCATAACAACCGCCACCAATGTAGTTACTATAATAGCTATGCTCAATGACAGAACTGCTGCAGCCAGGTCCTGCATGGCCAACACTGTTCCAGCCAGCACAAATATCAAACCACCTATACCAGGCAATCCAAATCCTGGAACCACGCCTTCTATCACAAGCAGGCCAAGACCCACAACAAACAGGATCAATGAGGTCCAGTTTGAGTTCCCAGCGAGAATATTCCCCCCAAAGTAAAGTCCAAATCCCATCAGAGAAATGGTTCCTCCCAATCCGAAACCTGGTGTCAGTATTTCAAGTACAAGTCCCACAAATCCTAGTGTCAACAGCAGGGTACTTATATATGGATTGGAAATATATTTTGACAACTTTACCTGAAGGCCTTCCTCCATGACCTCCACCTGGGATGCTTCATATCCAAAATACTCAAGTATTACATTGTAGTCACTTGACAGTATGTCTGCCAAACCAAGCTCATAAGCCTCCTGAGCAGTCAAATTGAGAAGCTTTCCACTGTCAACGACACCATCGATTGATATGTCGCTGTCAGCCATTGATTCAACCAACAGGGCATCCCTACCCCTGTACTGGGCTGTATCCCTGAGAACACCTCTCCACATGGAGAGTATCTTCTCCGTGTTTGGTATTGTCTCAGCAGATCCAATCACTGCATTCTCAGACATTGCTATATGCTCTCCGGCTATTGTCACAAGGACGCCTGCAGATGCTGCCTTGTTGTTGACAAGGGTAATGGTTGGAATGTTTGTCCCAATAATTACATCCTTTATTTTTATAGCTTCATCAACAACTCCACCATAGGTATCTATTTCAAATATTATCGCCTCCACACCGGACTCGTTGTTCAGTTCATTTACAACATCCCTGACGTAATTGTGGGTAGCGCGGTTTATTTCCCCCTGAATAGGTACAACATACACCTTGCCTGGGCCTTGTGCATTTGCACTTCCAGATGACATGAAAATTACAAATACGATTGTAAGAAATGCCAGAAACCTTATATTCTTCACATTTTCACCTCCAATTGAGTTCCACTGTTAATGTATACCCACAATTGTTAAAAGATAGCAAAAAAACCTGAGTTTAACTCAGGTTATTTTAGCAATTTTCTCACGGCCTTGTTCACCATGTTTCCATCTGCCATTCCCTTTACCTTGGGCATTGTGGATTTCATGACTAGACCTATATCTTTAATTGAGGTGGCTCCAATTTCTTCAATTGTTTCCTTCACGATTCTTTCCACCTCTTCTTCATTCAATTGTTCAGGCAGATATTCCAACAGAATCTCAATCTCCGATTCGGTTGTATCCACAAGATCCTGGCGTGAGCCCTTCTTGAACTCCTCTATGGCCATTTTCTTTTCCTTGAGTTGTTTAGAAATGATCTCAAGTATATCCTCATCAGTCAGCTCGATTCTTTCATCTACTTCTCTTTGCTTGACAGCTGCTCTGACCATAGTGACAGTATTCTTCCTTATAGTATCCTTGTTTTTCATGGATGACTTTAAATCTTCCATGAGTTTATCTTTAAGGGACATTAGTTCACCTTCTTATTAATACTTGGAATGTTTCTTTCTTCTCGCTGCTTCAGATTTCTTTTTTCTTCTTACGCTTGGTTTTTCGTAATGCTCTCTTTTCCTTACTTCACCTATAACTCCTGATCTGGCACATGATCTTTTAAATCTTTTAAGAGCGTTATCAAGAGATTCGTTTTCACCAACTTTAATTTCTGTCATCGATCCTTCCCTCCCCTCTCAACTACAAGAGTGTTACAATACTGCCAAGAGTATGGCTTGCACACTAAATAATTATACATTATCTAAATAATTATTTCAACTGTTTTTAACCTGGTGGCCACAACATTTCCCTTTTCCCAAGAACATGGAAATGAATATGGTCTACAGTTTGTCCTCCATCAGGACCACAATTGTTTACAACCCTGTATCCATTTTCAATTCCCAGTTCATTTGCAAGCTTGGGAATAAGATTGAAAATGTGAGAAATCAAGGCATTGTCCTCCTTACTAATCTGATCCAGGGATTTTATGTGTATCTTGGGCACAATCAAAAAGTGTACTGGAGCCTGTGGGTTGATGTCCTTGAATGCCACAACAAATTCATCCTCATGTATTAAATCACTTGGTATTTCCTTTTCAGCAATTTTACAAAATAGACAGTCCATAATTAACACCTCCTCATACTCCATATGAATGCTTTATATTAAGGTTCCCTCAATGAAAGAGCCTTTTGCAGCCTTTAGCCTGGTATCCCTTATCTCTCCAATTATATCATACTGTGATGGTGTCCTGACTCTAATATAATTTGATGTATAACCCTCATACACATTTAGGTCTCGCTTGGTATGCTCTTCATATAGCACGTCCTTGGGATTCTCAATGTATTTACCGTTGAATTCCTCTGACAGTCGATCTCCCAGTGCTATCAGGAGCTCACTTCTGATATTCTTGACCTCTCCATGGACCTGATTATCCATGGTGGCTGCGGGAGTTCCCTTACGCGGTGAATACTTGAATACATGTATCCTGGAAAAACCAATCTCCTCAACAAATCTCACGGTTTCCTGAAATTCCTGTTCCGTTTCTCCAGGAAATCCAACAATTATGTCAGTGGTAATCCCAGCATCTGGAAGGTATTCCCTAATCAACCGTACCTTTTCCCTGTACTCCTCTGTGGTGTATTTTCTGTTCATCCTTTCCAGAACAGTATCTGAACCACTTTGCAGGGAGAGATGAAAATGATCACATATCTTGGGACTTTTTGTCATTATCTCCATAAAATCCCTATCTATAAGGGTCGGCTCAAGGGAGCTAAGCCTTATTCTTTCAATACCCTCAATCAGACTGATCTTATCAATTACTTCTCCCAGAGATTCCCTCTTAAGGTCTTTCCCGTAGGATGCTACGTGGATTCCTGTCAGGACCACCTCCTTGAAGCCGGCACTGGCAAGCTTCCTGACCTCCTGCTCAATATCTCCGAATTCACGGCTTCTAATGGGGCCTCGTGCATAGGGAATTATACAATAGCTACAGAATTGGTTGCAGCCATCCTGGATTTTAACGAAAGCTCTGGTTCTTGACTTCAAATCATCAATATTTATCTTTTCAAATTTCTTGTATGTCTTCACCGGTCTGACTATATTTATCCTTCGCTTGGTCCGTTCAGCCTCCTCACAAAGCTCAACAATCCTGTTTCTCTCACTTGTGCCAATTATTACATCAACTCCCTCGATGGTTTCAACCTCTTCAGGCGAAACCTGTGAATAGCACCCAACTACCGCTACTATTGCACCAGGGTTGTTTTTCTTGGATTTCCTTATAAATTGTCTTGATTTTCTGTCTGAAAGATTTGTGACAGTACAGGTATTTATAACGTATATATCTGAGTAGTCATCTTCTCCTACAACCCTGTACCCATTCTTTTCAAACATTTCCTCCATGGCCTCGGTTTCGTATTGGTTCACCTTACATCCCAAGGTATGGAATGCCACTGAATTCATTAAATCACTCCTAAATCTCCATATTCATACTGTACAATGGCAGAAGCCACTATCCCTGCTGTTTCAGTTCTAAGTATCCTGGGCCCCAAGGACACAATCTTTGCACCCAAATTTTCCAGCAAGTCTATTTCTTCCTCCTCAAAGCCACCTTCAGGTCCAATGACTATATTGACCCTTTTTGGTGTCTCCAAGGATCTGAGAATCTCCTTGATTCCATGTTCATCTGACGCCTCATATGGCACTATTGTAAGACCTTCCTTCAGAAGTTCTCCTAATTCCCCCATTTGGACCACTGGATGGACCCTTGGAATCACATCACGCTTTGATTGCTTCGCAGCCTCCTGGACAACAGACTCCCATCTTTCCAGTTTCTTGTCCTGTTGTTTGTCATCCCTTAGCCTTACAACTGTCCTTGAAGTAATCAGTGGATAGAAGGATGATACTCCAAGCTCTGTAGCCTTTTGGAGTATGGTCTCCATCTTTGAACTCTTGGGAAGTCCCTGAAACAGGTTGATGCTAATACTAGACTCATGACTTCCCTCCAAAGGCTTAATTACCCCCGCAACCATGAGATTCTTGGTAATCTCCTTTATGGCACACAGATAAGCCTTCCCTTCAACAACTATTTCCAGCTTGTCACCTGAAGCCATTCTCAAGGCATCTCTTGCATGCTTTACATCTGAGCCTTGTATCTCTATATGTCCTACTTCATCAATTTTGTTTTCAGTAAAAAACCTATGCATCATATCACCATTTTTGATGTGATTGCAGCCCAGCCGTTCATGACTTCAACACCTACAATCTCATATCCGTTTTCCAGCAGGACTTCCTTAACCATGTCCAGCTTGCTTTCTATGATTCCTGAGGCAATAAATATTCCATCTGCATTAATATGATTTTTCAGCCCTGGTACCAGATCAACTATGATTTCAGCAATAATATTGGCTACGATAACATCCGCCTTTTCCTCTACCATGTGGAGCAGATTCCCTTCCTCAACCTGTATTGTCTCATCAACCTGATTGATGACTGCATTTTCCTTGGTGACCTTAACGCACATTGGATCCAGGTCCACAGCCAGCACTCTTCCAGCTCCGAGCTTTGCAGCTATTATGCCAAGTATTCCACTGCCACAGCCTACATCAAACACTGTCGAGGTTGGGGTTACATTTCTCTCAAGCGCCCTGGCACACATGACGGTTGTTTCATGGGATCCGGTTCCAAAGGCCATTCCCGGATCAAGCTCAATAACTATATCATCCTCTTCGGGCTGATATTCTTCCCATGAGGGTTTTATAACAATATTCCTACCTATTTTTGTGGTCTTGTAGTGGATTTTCCAGTTTTCAGCCCAATCGCTTTCATCCACCTTGCTGGTAAGGATTTCTCCAAGACCGTTCCTACGTATTCTTTTTGTGATTTCCTCCAAAATAGCATCCAGATTTTCTGCCTCAGAGTAGTAGGCCTTTATTATTATCCCATCATCTTTGTTTTCAAGAAGCTCCGGTTCAATGAAATCCCATGCATCCTTGGCCTTATCAAGCTCCACAATGTCATTGGGATCCTCGATTGTCAGTCCTGTGGCACCATTATCATATAAAATGCTGCTTACAAGGTCCTCATTTTCCGGTTTTGTTTTTATTATAACCTCCAGCCAGTTCATCGGATCACATCCTTATCTATTATTCAACATATTATACCCCAAAAATGTACACTTTTCCAGTATATAAAAAGCAACCACATTGGTGGTTGCTCCCAACTGGCCTATAGCCAGAATTATTATACCATACTACTGCTGAAATGCATCCTTGACCTTCTTGAAAAAGCCCTTCTTTTCAGGAACCATGTAATTCTCTCCCATTTCCTTGGAATACTCCAGGAGTAGCTCCCGCTGCTTATCTGTAAGGTCCTTTGGTATTATAACTTCAACGGCAAAAATCAGGTCTCCCCTGCCAAGTCCTCTGACATTTGCCACTCCCTTGTTCCTTAGCTTAAACCTACTACCGGATGGGGTTGCCGCAGGTATCGTATATCTTTCTGCTCCCTCCAATGTGGGTATCTCAATTTCCGCACCAAGGGTTGCCTGAGCAAAGGTTATGGGTACTGTTACATATAGGTTCGTTCCTCTTCTTTCGAAAACAGGATCTTCCTTAACAGAAATATATATATACAGGTCTCCCGGCAATCCACCTTTTTCTCCACTGTGACCTTCACCTCTGACAGTCATAACTGAATCATTGTCAACGCCAGCCGGAATATTGACATTGATTTTTCTGGTCTTGATTTCCTTGCCAGTGCCGTTGCACGTTTCACATTTTTCTTCAAAGGTTTCACCAGCACCATTGCACTGGTCACAAACTCCAACCTGAACAAACTGACCAAATGGAGTCTGCTGAGCATATCTAACCTCTCCGGAACCGTGGCATTTTGAACAGGTTTTCTTGTCAGTCCCAGGCTTTGCACCTGTTCCCTCACATGTACCACAGGTTTCATATCTCCTGACCTGAACCTCTTTTTCAACCCCAAAAACGGCTTCCTTGAATTCCAGCGTTACGCCTTGCTGTATATCGGCCCCTCTTGCAGGACCAGACCTTCTTCGTCCTGTACTTCTTCCGCCAAAACCACCAAAGACATCAAACAGGTCATCGAATATATCACCAAAGCCTCCAAAGTCTCCTCCTCCAGCCTGTGGATCTATTCCTGCGTGACCAAACCTGTCATAACGAGATCTTTTCTCCTGATCGCTGAGGATTTCATATGCAGCATTTACTTCCTTGAAATTCTGCTCAGCTTCTGCATCATTTGGATTTAAGTCCGGGTGGTACTTTTTTGCAAGTTTTCTGTAAGCCTTTTTTATATCATCCTGCGTTGCATCCTTAGATATATCAAGTATTTCATAAAAATCCCTCACTGCCATACACCAACTTCCATTAAAAATCATTAATCAAAGCTAAACCTTTTGGTTTAGCTTTGATTTTTGAAAAAGCCATTAATGACTCCCACAATATACTATTTCAAAATTTAGTCTTCGTCAACCACTTCATAGTCGGCGTCAACAACATCGTCATCCTCAGGAGCCTGTTGCTGCTCTCCCTCTTGGCCTTGAGCTGTTTCATACAATTTTTGTGAAATAGCATGGAACTCGTTTGTAAGCTCTTCGGTTTTTGTCTTTATGTCCTCTATGTCATCGCCTTCAAGGGCCTTCTTTAGAGCCTCAAGTTTTTCTTCAACCTTAGCCTTTTCACCAGCTTCAAGCTTTCCTTCAAGGTCCTTCAAGGTCTTCTCAGTTTGATATACTATTGAGTCACCATTATTTCTAACCTCTATCTTTTCCTTCTTAACCTTATCTTCCTCGGCAAATCGCTCCGCTTCCTTGACCTTTTCATTTATCTCATCTTCACTGAGCTTGGTTGAGGCGGTGATTGTGATCTTTTGCTCCTTGCCTGTTCCCAGGTCCTTTGCACTAACATTTACAATACCATTGGCATCTATATCGAAGGTGACCTCGATTTGTGGAACCCCTCTTGGTGCTGGTGGTATACCTGTAAGCTGGAATCTACCCAGCGTTACGTTGTCACTTGCCATTTGACGCTCTCCTTGAAGAACATGGATGTCTACAGAGGTCTGACTATCTGAAGCGGTTGTAAACACCTGTGATTTCTTTGTTGGTATTGTTGTATTTCTTTCAATAAGCTTTGTTGTAACTCCTCCAAGAGTCTCAATTCCAAGTGAAAGTGGGGTAACATCAAGAAGAAGAAGATCCTTAACCTCTCCACTTAGGACTCCTCCCTGAATTGCCGCTCCCAAAGCAACACTTTCATCAGGGTTAATATCCTTTTGAGGATCCTTTCCAATTAGCTTCTTAACAGCATCCTGAACAGCTGGTATTCTGGTTGATCCACCAACCAGCAATACCTTCTCAATATCAGATGCACCTACACCGGCATCCTTAAGAGCTGCCTTAACCGGCTCTATTGTCATATCTACCAGTCCTGATGTCAGCTCATCAAACTTGGCTCTTGTAATATCCATATTCAGATGTAGTGGACCTGATGCTGTTGCAGTTATGAATGGAAGGTTTATATTTGTTGACTTGGTTGTTGAAAGTTCTTTCTTAGCCTTTTCGGAAGCTTCCTTCAATCTCTGAAGAGCCATTTTATCAGATTTAAGGTCAACTCCATTTTCCTTCTTAAATTGATCTGCAATGTAGTCAATCAGCTTGTTGTCAAAATCGTCCCCACCAAGATGATTGTTTCCTCTTGTGGCAAGAACCTCAAATACTCCATCACCTAGCTCAAGTATTGATACATCGAAGGTTCCTCCACCCAGGTCAAACACCATAATCTTATGCTGTCCTTGCTCCTTGTCCAACCCATATGACAAGGCTGCTGCAGTTGGCTCATTTATTATTCTCTTGACATTAAGTCCTGCTATTTTCCCTGCATCCTTTGTTGCCTGTCTTTGACTATCCGTAAAATATGCAGGAACTGTGATAACAGCATCTGTAACTGTCTCACCAAGATAGCTCTCTGCATCAGCCTTTATCTTTTGTAGAATCATTGCTGAAATTTCTTCAGGGCTATAGGTCTTGCCATCCACCTCTTCCTTGTGGTCGCTTCCCATATGCCTCTTGATTGACAGAATTGTTCTTTCAGGATTTGTTATTGCCTGTCTTTTTGCAGTTTCTCCAACAAGCCTTTCTCCATCCTTTGTAAAAGCCACTACAGAAGGAGTTGTTCTGTTACCTTCAACATTAGGTATTATTACTGCTTCTCCACCCTCCATAACGGCGACTGCTGAGTTTGTAGTCCCCAGGTCAATTCCAATTATTTTACTCATCTGATATTCCTCCTTAAATTATTTTGATACAACGACCATACTTGGTCTGATAACTTTATCTTTTAAAATGTAACCCTTCTGCAAGACCTCTACAACCGTGCCTTCTTCCTCTTCGCTTTCAATAGCTGACACGGCATGGTGCAGGTTGGGGTCGAATTCCTTACCCAATGCTTCTATCTCATGGACAGAATTTCTTTCCAAAACTTCTATAAACTGTTTCTCAATCATTGAGATTCCCTTGTAAAAGCTGTCCTCACTATCATCCTGGGCAGCTATGGCCCGCTGAAAATTATCAATTACAGGCAAAAGATCCAGAATAATCGCTTCAATACCATAGGTTATTGAATTTTCCCTGTCTTTTTCAGTTCTACGCTTGAAATTCTGAAAATCAGCCTGCAATCTGGTCAACTTATTGTTCAGATCAATGATTTCATTTTCCTTTTCTTCCAATAAAGCCTTAGATTTAAAAATGGGATCATCCTCCTGTTCGTTCTGAGGAATTTCTGCCCCAGTGGATTCTTCCTCCAGCAGGTCCTGTTCATCCTCCCTGATATTTTTGTCTTCTTTTGTCATTTGCAATCACCTCTTAGCACTTCCATTATAGTTATTAATAATCTCGGAAATGTTATCCGAGAAAATTCTCAAGGTTTTAATCAACCGAAGGTAATCCATTCTGGTTGGACCGATAATTCCTATCTTACCCACGGTTTCTCCCTCCAGCTTGTAGGTAGCTGTTATTATGCTGCAATCCTTTAGGGGAGCATATATGTTTTCCTGGCCTATGCTTATGTGTACATCCCGTGATATGGAATCCATAAGCAGGATATTTAAAAGCTGGTCCTTATCCTCAATAAAGGACATTATGGACTTAACCTTATCAATATCCTTGTACTCAGGGAAGTTCAATAGCCTCCCTATCCCATCCGCATAAAGGTCGATGTCTTCCATGCTTTCTACAGACTTGTTAATGATGGGAATCAGTCTTTCGATTTCGTTTTTGTATCTATAGAACTGATTGAACATATCCTTCATTGATTCATTGTTCAATTGATTGAAGGATTTGTTCCTGAGCCTTTCGTTAAGCATATTGGTAATTGCCGTAAGCTGATTTTCCGGGATTGTCTGCTCTGTTTTAAAAACGGCATTCTTAATTAACCCATTTTCATTTACCAGTATCAGCAACACCTGATAATCGTCTATGGGTAGCAGCTGAACATGTTTTATCCTAGTCTCCTTTATCTGCGGTGACAAGGCCAAAGCCGTATAGCTTGTTATTTGCGAAAGAAGTCTGGCTGAATTTTGGATCAGCTGATCCAGTTCCTTGTTTTCTCTTTCCAGTGCATCCTTAATCTCTGTCTTCTGCCTTTTATTCATAGATTCCTTGTCCAGTTTTATAAAGCTGTCCACATACAATCTGTATGCCTTGTCAGATGGCACTCTTCCAGATGATGTATGTGTCTTGTTCAAATAGCCCAATTCCTCCAGATCAGACATCTCATTCCTGATAGTGGCTGAGCTGACTCCAAGGTCATAGGCTTTTGAGATTGTTCTTGAACCGATTGGTTCTGCAGTAGATATATAGCTGTCAATTATGGCGTACAAAACTCTCATTTTTCTGTCATCCAACATAGTATCACCTCTAAATTCTCCTGGATGATTGTTAGCACTCAACATCGCCGAGTGCTAATCCTATATATAAATTAACATCCTTACAGGTATTTGTCAATACTTTTTGACCCCTAAGGAAGAAAATCAATCTCAACCTGGTTGCTAAGATCCATGCCTTTTCGAGTTAGCCTTATGGTCCCGTCATCCAATTGAATCAGACCTGATTTTGTATGATTATTTATCACTTCTCCATATTTTCCCATAAAAGAAGTATTGAATCTTTTTTCATAATCCTCAATGGATATTCCCTCATTCAATCTGATTCCAAGAATCATATACTCCGCCTCCATAAGGTCCCTGGATATGGTTTCATCCCCTGCAATGGGAAGGATTCCCCTGTCCAGCTTATTGAAATAATCGCTGAAGTTTGATGAGTTCCAATATCGCCTGCCACTTATGGATGAATGACTTGACAAGCCCACACCAATATAAGGCCTTAATTTCCAGTATCCCAAATTATGCCTGCACTCAAAGCCTTCCTTTGCAAAATTTGAAATTTCATATTGTCTATATCCTCCAAATTCAAGTGAATCAATGGCAGTGTGATACATTACTCTCTCTTCATCTTCATCTGGCATACAGACCAGACCTCTGTTATACCACCTATACAATGGGGTGTTCTCCTCCAAAATCAGGCCATACATGGATATGTGCTCCAATTCCAAGGATATGACCTTATCCAGGGTCTGTAGAAAATCCTCAATTGACTGATGGGGAAGACCAAACATAATGTCTCCATTGATATTTTCAAAACCAGCTCTTCTAAGATTCTCCACCGTGGTTAATACCTGCTCTTCACTGTGTATTCTTCCAATTGTCTTGAGAATTCCATTATTCATAGACTGGATTCCAACGCTTGCCCTGTTAATTCCGGAAGCTCTGTAACTGATTGCCTTATCAACCGTTAGGGTTCCAGGATTTATCTCAATGGTAACTTCTGCATGAGTATCCAGGGAAAAGTCCCTTCTGACAGCATCCATAATGTCTGCTATTTTGTTTTCATGAAGAATAGAGGGTGTTCCTCCTCCAATGAAAATCGTTCCAATGTTTATATCTTCATAGGTATCAGATGCCATTGAGATTTCTTTAATGAGACGCTCCACATACCTGTCCATAAGATCATTGTTCCCAGGCACAGATGTGAAATCACAATAGTGGCATTTTCTTTCGCAAAATGGTATATGAATATACAGACCAGCCTTTTCCATGTTTTCCTCCTGCCATTTCAACTTAAATAAAGGAAAAGTCCCTGTGACTTTTCCTTTATTTTTAATTATTTCTCATCATATTTCAATACAGTCAGAAATGCTTCCTGGGGCACTTCGACAGATCCAATCTGTCTCATCCTCTTTTTACCTTCCTTCTGTTTCTCAAGCAGCTTTCTCTTTCTTGAGATATCTCCTCCGTAGCACTTGGCAAGTACATCCTTTCTCAAGGCACGTATTGTTTCCCTGGCAATGATCTTGCTGCCTATTGCCGCCTGTATCGGCACCGCAAACTGATGTCTAGGGATAACATCCACCAATCTTTCCGCAATTGTTCTGCCTCTTTCATATGCCTTGTCTTCATGTACAATCAATGAAAAAGCATCCACCAGCTCTGAATTGATGAGGATGTCCATCTTGACAAGCTCGCTTTGCTGATATCCCTTCAACTCGTAGTCAAATGAAGCATATCCTCTGGTCTTTGATTTCAGCGCATCGAAGAAATCATAGATGACCTCATTGAGTGGAAGATCATAATGAAGCACCACTCTGGTTTCCTCAAGATACTCCATATTCTTGAAGGTTCCCCTCTTGTTCTGGCATAGCTCCATGATTGCTCCCACATAATCTGTAGGTGTCATGATATTTGCAGAAACGATGGGCTCCTCCATATAGTGAATTTCCGCAGGTGCCGGTAGGTTCGAAGGATTCTGTATCTCCAACACCTCTCCGCTTGTCTTTGTAACCCTGTAGATTACACTTGGTGCTGTAGTAATTATGTTAAGGTCAAATTCCCTCTCCAATCTTTCCTGGATTATCTCCATATGCAGGAGTCCCAAGAAACCACACCTGAATCCAAATCCCAGTGCCACTGAAGTCTCCGGTTCGAATACCAGTGCGGCATCATTGACCTGAAGCTTTTCCAAGGCATCTCTTACTGTGTTGAAGTCCTCACCCTCTGCAGGGTAAATTCCACAGTACACCATTGGAATTACCTTCTTATATCCTGGTAACGGTTCTGCTGTGGGATGCTTCAAATCGGTTATTGTATCTCCAACCCTTGCTTCCTTGACATTCTTGATGCTTGCGGTGAGATAACCTACCTCACCAGCACTCAGGCTGTCCAGTGGAATATGTTTTGATGTATTGACTCCTACCTCAGTGACTTCAAAGCTTTTTCCTGTTGCCATCATCTTTACCATCATACCAGGCTTTACCTGACCTTCAAAAACTCTTATGTAGCAGGTGACACCCTTGTAGCTGTCGTAATATGAATCGAAGATCAATGCCTTCAAAGGTGCTTTTGAATCACCCTTGGGTGCAGGTACCTTCTTCACTATCTCTTCAAGAACCTGCTCCACATTCAGTCCGTCTTTGGCGGAAATAAGGGGAGCATCGTGACTTTCAATACCAATGATGTCCTCTATTTCATTAATTATCTCCTCAGGTCTTGCACTTGGCAGGTCAATCTTGTTTATTACGGGCAATATTTCCAGATCCTGGTCAATTGCCAGGTAAACATTGGCAAGAGTCTGAGCCTCTACACCCTGGGTGGCATCCACCACCAGCACAGCCCCTTCACAGGCCGCCAGTGACCGTGAGACCTCGTAGTTAAAGTCAACATGACCTGGAGTATCAATTAAATTGAAAACGTACTCCTGCCCATCCTTGGCCTTGTAAACAAGCCTCACAGCCTTAAGCTTGATTGTAATGCCCCTTTCCCTTTCAAGATCCATCTTGTCCAATACCTGCTCCTGCATTTCTCTGGACGTCAGCATCCCGGTCATTTCAATCAATCTATCTGCCAATGTTGATTTACCATGGTCTATGTGGGCAATTATGGAAAAATTCCTTATATTTTCCTGTTTTATATGCATGCTCTTCCTCCTAGTGTCTGATTTATCCATAAGACCTCCACAATGGAGGCTACTCAATCCTACCGAATCTATCATCGATTGGATAGTATCTGAATTGTGTTATTCCCTTGACCTTGTCCAGGGAAATTGTTCCAAAGTATCTGCTGTCCTTGCTCGCACCTTCCGCACGATTGTCCCCCAGTACAAACACATCACCCTCTGGTACGATCCATATGTTTTCCTGGTAGGTATGGGTGTATTGCTCACCCTGAATGTAGTCCTCAACAAGAAGGATGTCGTTTACATATACCTTGCCTTCATGAATTTCAATCTTGTCTCCTGATATTCCAACGACACGTTTGATGTAATCCTTTCCAGGACTGTCCGGTGCCTCAAGGACTATTACATCCCCCCTTTGCGGACCGTGAAAATACAGGGGTACCTTCAGGGCGAATAGCCTGTCCTGTTCATGCAAAGTGGGATACATTGAGTTCCCAAGAACATAGGTTGTGTTGAAGATAAAGGTTTTTATTATCAGAGCAATCGCAATGGCGGCCACTATGCTCTTGACCCACTCCACTGCCTCGTTTTTTTCTTTTTTTCTATGATTATTTTCGCTCATTACTGCGCCTCCTGGAATTGCTGCATCATTTTTTCAAAAGCACTTGATTTATATCCAAGAATATTATACCATTAATAAGCCTTAAATCAATGGCAAGTAGAATAATAATACTACATGGAAGTCATAAATACCAGTACATGGAGTGATTTTTCTCTTGCATTTTGATTTATGACATGGTAC